>JAZKHL010000068.1:0-14580 GCA_040385365.1 Pseudomonadota bacterium
TGGGCGCCGAGGAGCGCGGCCAGGCCGAGGCCATCGCCCGCTCGACCGAGCGCGGCCTGATCCTGACCACCCCGATGATCGCCACGGTCACCGGCGAGGGCGGATCGGGCGGGGCCATCGCACTCGCGGCCGCCAACAAGGTGCTGATGCTGGAGCACTCCATCTATTCGGTCATCTCGCCCGAGGGAGCGGCCGGCATCCTGTGGCGCGACGGCGCGCGAGCCAAGGACGCGGCCAACGCCATGAAGATCACCGGCCCGGACCTGATGGCGATGAAGATCGTCGACCGGGTCATTCCCGAACCCGTCGGCGGGGCCCATTCCAACCCGGAAGCCGCGATGCAGTCGGTCGGCGACGCCGTGTGGGACGAGCTTCAGGAACTGATGCCGCTGTCGCCGGCGAAACTGCGCAAGCAGCGCTCCGATCGCTTCTACGCCATCGGCCGCGCCTAGGCGTCAGCGGCGATCCGCGCGCCGCGCGTCTGCTTGCGCCACAGGGCGGCGTATTCGCCGCCGACGCGGGCCACCAGTTCGTGGTGGGCGCCGCGTTCGACGATCCGGCCAGCCTTCAGCACCAGGATCTGCTCGGCGTCGGCGATGGTGGACAGGCGATGGGCCACCACCAGCGTCGTCCGGCCCGCCTTGGCCTTGCGCAGGGTCTTCTGGATGGCGGCCTCGGTGCGGCTGTCCAGGGCGCTGGTCGCCTCGTCGAGGATCAGGATGCAGGGGTCGGCCAGCAACGCCCGGGCAATGCCGACCCGTTGACGTTCGCCGCCCGACAGTTTCAGGCCCCGCTCGCCAACGCGGGTCCCCATCCCGTCGGGCAGGCCCCGGATGAAGTCGGCCAGCTCGGCAGCCTCCGCCGCAGCCCAGACTTCCTCTTCGGTGGCTTCGGGGCGGGCGAAGGCGATGTTCACCGCAAGGGTGTCGTTGAACAGGGCGACGTCCTGCGGCACCAGGGCGACCGCCCGCCGCAGTGAGGCCTGGGTCACGTCGCGCACGTCCGAGCCGTCGATGACGACGCGGCCGTTCTGGGGGTCGAGCAGCCGCAGCGCCAGCTTGACGATCGTGGACTTGCCCGACCCTGACGGTCCGACCAGCGCCGTCGTCGTCCCCGGTGCGGCAAAGAAGGAGACGTCTTCCAGCCCGTTGGCCCGGGCGTCGTGACGAAAGGAGACATCCTCGAACGCCAGCGATCCGCCGGTCTGGCCCTGTGGCCGTTCCAGGTCCGGGGCGCCGGACGCATCCGCCACCTGGGGCGTTTGCCGGGTGACCTTCAGCATTTCCTCCATGTCGATGAATGACTGGCGGATTTCGCGGTAGGCGAAACCGAGGATGTTCAGCGGCGCATAGAGCGAGATCAGGATCAGCACCGCGGCGGTTACATCGCCCGGCCCCATTCTTCCGGCCGCCGCCTCGAACCCAGCCATGACGGCCATGACGCCCAGACCGATGTTCATGATCAGGCCCTGGACGCCGTTCAGCAGCGCCAGCGAGCTGTTCGCCTTCAGGGCGGCGGCGTTGTAGACGCCCAGCGCGCGGTCGTAGCCGGCGGCGGCGCGTGTCTCGGCCCCGAACGACTTGACGGTCTCATAGTTGATCAGGGCGTCGACGACCTGGCCCGCGGCCTCGGTGTCGGCGGTGTTCATCGTGCGGCGATGCTCGATCCGCCAGTTGGAGATACCGAACGTCAGGGTGGCGTAGATCGCCACGACCACCACCGCGACCGCCGCGAACCGCCAGTCGTAGGCGCCTCCCAAGACGCCCGCCGCCAGGATCAGCTCCAACCCCGTCGGGACCAGATTGAAGGCCAGGATCCTCAGCAGGAAATCGACCGAGCGCGATCCGCGATCCACCGTCCGCGACAGGGCGCCGGATCGCTTGGTCTGGTGGAAATCCAGAGACAGGTGCAGTGCGTGGGCAAATGTCTCGGTCGCCGCCGTCCGCTGCGCCGCCTGACGCACCGGTGCGAAGACCACGTCCGACAACTGGGGCGCTGCCGAGGACAGGAACCGCACCAGGGCCCAGCCTACCGCGAACCCGGCGAATCCCATTCCGACCGCGACGCCCGCCGGCTGTCCCGCCGCCAGATGATTGACCGCCGCTCCCAGCACCAGCGGAGCCAGCACGCCCAGCGCCTTGCCGCCCATGGTCAGCAGGATCGAGAACACGAGCCTCAGCCGCAGTTGCGGGGCATTCGAGCGGCCGACAAGCCGCATCAGATCCATGATCGCGGGGATCGTCTTGGGGTCCGGCGACACGTCGGCCGTCACCCCCGCGCCGTGCGCCTTGGCCTCGATGCCCCCACCCCTGTGTCCCGATCGTTCACCACGCGCCATGGGACGGATATGGACTGCGCCGGGGCCGGACGAAAGGCGTCAGGTCAAAGCCCGGCGATGGCCTCGATGATTTCATCCACCGCGCCCTCGTCCGTCGCCCACGAACTGACGAACCGCACCGAGCCGTCGTCGAAGCGATAGCATGCCCAGCCGAGATCGTTCAGCTGTGCGTGAGCCTTGGCCGGCATCCGCACGAAGACGGCGTTGGCTTCGACGGGGTGAGCCAGCACATAGGGCGAGCGGGTCGCGATACCGGCCGCAAGCCGTTGTGCCATCAGGTTGGCGTGGGCCGCGCCGTCCTCCCAGGCGTTCGTCTCCAGCATCCCGAGGAAGGGCGCCGCGAGGTAGCGTGCCTTGGACGCCTGCTGCCCGGCCTGTTTCAGCCGATTGTCCAGCCGCCGACCCAGCGACTTGTCGAACAGCACGATCGCCTCGGTGCACAGACCGCCCGCCTTGGCCCCGCCGAACACCAGGACATCGACACCCAATCTGGCGATCTGGGTCAGGTCGAACCCGGCCGCCGTCGCGTTGGCCAGCCGCGCGCCGTCCATGTG
The DNA here is from genome assembly GCA_040385365.1 of Pseudomonadota bacterium. Lineage (GTDB taxonomy): Bacteria > Pseudomonadota > Alphaproteobacteria > Caulobacterales > Caulobacteraceae > Brevundimonas. Next base: position 2,893 of record JAZKHL010000068.1, read on the forward strand.
AACGCCATATCCCTTGGCCTTCACCGGCTCGATCAGGTGGCGGAGCTCTTCCTCGGTATAGACTGTGCCGTATTCCGTGGACTGGGTCAGCGAAAGCGCCGCCGGCGGCTGGCGATGACCGACCTCGGGTTCGTCCAGAGCGGCTTCGAGCGCCCGCTGGTCGATCTTGCCCGACAGGCCCGGCAGTCCGATCAGGCCGACACCCTGGCCGAAGAAGCCTGGAGCGCCCGTCTCGTCGGTGCAGACGTGGGCGGCATGGTGGGCCAGGACGGCCTCATGGGGATAGGCCAGCATGGACAGGGCGATCGCGTTCGCCGCCGTGCCCGAGAAGACGAAACGAATGTCGGCGTCCGCGTCGAGGCGTTGGCGAATCTCTTGCTTGGCCCGCTCGGTGACGTCGTCGGCGCCGTAGGCCTTGGCGTAACCCGCGTTGGCGTCGATGAGACCCTGAAGGGCGGCCGGGGCCATGCCGGCGGTGTTGTCCGAGCCGAAATCATAGCGCATGTCGGATCAGGCCTCGTTCTGGTCGCTGTCGCGGCCGGGGTCGAACCCGGAGCTGGCGGGATTGGGTCGAGCACGAAGGCCCGGCTGCCCTTGGTTAGCCTCAGCTGGTGGGGCGTCGTCGTCGCCATAAGGCACGGCCACCTGGTGCGGGAACGGGACTTCGATGCCCGCCGCATCCAGCGCCTCCTTCGCGGCCTGGAAGACGTCGGCGCGCGTCTGCCAATAGTCTTCGGACTTGGTCCAGGCGGTCAGCGTCATCTCGACGGACGAATCCAGCAGGTTCGTCACCCCGGCCCAGGGCGCAGGATCGGGCAGGACGTGTTCGATGCTAGCCGCGGCGCCGACCAGGGCGTCCTTGGCGTCATTCAGATTGTCGCCGTAGCCCACGCCGATCTTAAGCTCCATCCGCCGGGTCTTCTGGCCAGACAGATTCAGGATGAAGTCCCCGAACACCTTTCCGTTGGGCGCCATGATCTTCACATTGTTGGCGTCTGCGATCTGGGTGAAGAACAGGTCCAGCCGCTGCACCCTGCCGACGTTGCCGCCGATGTTGACCAGATCTCCCACCCGGTAGGGCCGCAACACCAGGAGCATCACGCCCGCCGCCACGTTCGACAGCGTGCCCTGAAGCGCCAGACCGACGGCCAGGGACGCCGCGCCCAGCACCGCGATGATCGAGGTGGTCTGGACGCCCAGTCGCTGCAGCACGGCGATGAAGCCGATCATGAAGACGACCACCCGCACCACCTGCACGGCGAAGCTCAGCACCGTCGGATCGTGGCGGAAGCCCCGGACCCGACCGAGGGCCTTGCGTGTGGCGCCGGCCGCCCATCGCGCCGCGAAGATCGTCGCCGCGAAAATGATAAGGGCGACCGACAGGTTGACCGCGAAGTCGCCTGCGATCTGCGTCAGCTTGGCCAGCATCACCGTGTCGACGGCCACGGCCTGTTGTCCGGTGGCGATGATGGCGTTGATCGGGTCGGCGTTGGAAGACATGCGGGCGGTCTAACGCCTTGGTCCCGTTTTGGAACCCGCCGCGTCGATTTTCCGCCTCTCGACGGCAATCGGCCGAAGGCGCTATCTGGCTTCGGATTTGTGGGGACGGGAACGCTTTGCGGAAATCATCTCTGACGGTGGGCGTGGACGTGCCCTGGGTCACCAGTTGGACGGAGGAGCCGATCATGGGCGTGCGCCCCTGCGCATCTGTCGGCGGCCAGCTAGCCCTCGCGCAGGCCGAACACGCGGGTTACGGACGGCCCGAATACTCCAAGAACCATTTGCTGCGCCAGCGTCTCAGCATGACGCGGATGCTTTGCCCGATGTGCGGCGAACCCACGCATGAGGGGGACCGCGTCACCCAGGTCGCCCGTCGCATCGCCGCCGGAAAGTTGCGTGCTTCGGGCCGGGCGTCGGGCATCCCCCCGACCATCGCCGACGAACAGGTCGTGGTCGATGCGGGGGCCATCTCTCCGCTGCATCGTCGCTGCTCGGACCTGTCGCTGCAGCATTGCCCGCACCTGCGCGCCGAGCCCGCCATCGACGTTCAGAGCTTTCCGGCGCGATGGGGCCTGATCCCGCTGATGATCGAGGCCGCCGCGCCCCTGCCCGCCGGATTTGCGATCCTGGCCGCCGCCGCCGTCGCTGCGCCGGTCGCGGTGGTGACCTTCCTTCAGCTGTGCGGCGTCACCGATCAGGTGGACAAGGCGTGGCGAACCCGGAGAAAAGCAACCGCCTAGGCGACCTTTGCGACCCGTCCCCCGCTGCTCTCCAGCGAGTCGAGCAGGTCCATCACATCGTCCAGGGTGTTCGCCTCGCGCGCCGGCTTGTCCCAACGGATGCGCGAAATGCGGGGAAAACGCATGGCAACCCCGGACTTGTGCCGGGGCGACCGGTTCAAGCCCTCGAAGGCGATCTCCAGCACCAGTCCAAAATCACGCTCGGCCCGGACCGACCGGACAGGACCGAACCGCTCGACCGTGTGGTCGCGCACGAACTTGTCGAGCTGTTTCAGCTCCTCGTCGGTGAAGCCGAAATAGGCCTTACCGACCGGCGTCAGCGCCCCCTCCGGCGTCCAGACGCCGAAGGTGAAGTCGGAGTAGAAGCTGGAGCGTTTCCCGTGTCCGCGCTGGGCGTACATCATGACGCAGTCCACGGTGTGCGGATCGCGCTTCCACTTGAACCAAGGCCCCTTGGGCCGCCCGGCGACATAGACGCTGTCCCATCGTTTCAGCATCAGCCCCTCGGCCGCCGCCCCGACCGGCGGATCGGCCCGCAAGATACCAAGGGCGTCCCAGCTGTCGTATTCGACGACAGGCGAGAGGTGCAGCCGGTCGCCCGTGTGCGCGGCCACGGCCGCCTCCAGGCGCGCCCGTCGCTCCTTCAGTGGCAGCCCGCGCAGATCCTGGCTGTCCAGAGCCAGCGCGTCATAGGCCACGATCGCCGCCGGGAATGCCGCCATCGTCTTGGCGTCCACGGTCTTGCGGTTCAGCCGCTGCTGCAGGTCGCCGAACGGCGCGACAACGCCGTCACGCCAGACCAGCAGCTCGCCGTCGATCGCTCCTTCGAACGCCAGCCCCGCCATCACATCGGGGAAGGTCGCGGAAATCTCGTCGCCGGTGCGCGAATACAGCCGCTTCACCCCCTGCTCGCAGACGGCCTGCACGCGGATGCCGTCCCACTTCCATTCGGCGGCGTAGTCGGCGGGATCCAGCTTGGCGAAGTCCACCGCCTCGTCGATGGCGACGGCCAGCATCACTTGGCGGAACCGGCCCGGCGCCTCGGTGTCCGGTCGGGCCGCACGCCCCTCGACCCAGGCGAACAGCTCGGCGTAGGGCGGTTTCACCGCGTGCCAGACCTCGACGATGTCTGCGGCCGTGAGGGGCTCCAGCGCGACCGTCGCCTCTTCACCCCCCGGTTCAGGCGGATCGGTCACGACATCCGGTCGCATCATGGCCACCGCCGTTCGCGCCAGCTGTCCCGACATGCCGACCCGCAGACCTCCGGTCACCAGCTTCAGCAGGGCCCAGCGTCCCTTGGGGGCCAGTGCATCAAGCCATCCCTCGATAAGCCCTTGAACCTCTCCGCGTTTTGCGGTGGTCAGGGCATCTATCACTTCGCCCAGTTCCGGTTCGCGGTTCGGCCGATGGTCGGGGTTGCCCGGCCAGATCAGAGCGACCGTCTCGGCCAAATCGCCGACGTAGTCATAAGACCAGCCGAACAGGACGGGATCGACCCGCGCCTCCACAGCCCGCCGGATCATCTGCGGCTTGGCGGCGTCGAAACGCAGATCGCCGGTAAGCGACGCCAGCGCCCAGCCGCGATCCGGATCGGGCGTGGCGCGCAGATAATCGCGCAGCAGCACCAGTTTGGCGTTCCTCGATCCCGTCAGCGACAGGCGATCCAACAGTTCGGCGAAGGCGCGCATCGGACCTCATCTAGGCATGAGCCAGTCCAAACGCGAAAACGCCCCGGAGGTCTCCCTCCGGGGCGCAGATCGAAAACGCGCGGGCGTCTTAGTTGAACAGACCCGCGATGACTGCGGTGATCAGGCCGCCGGCGACGGCGGCGAGGACCACGTCGTTGCCGCTGCGGACATACTGATATCCACGGGGCGGGGTGCGCAGGCCGTAACGGTTGTAGTCATTGATGACATAACCGCGCGAATAGACGTCGGGCAGACGCTGGCCATAACCCCACTGCTGGGACTGATAGCCCCGCGGCGCATAGTAGCGACCGGCGTTGTAGCGACGTTCCGCCCGTTGCCAACGCTCATACGCGCGGGCCTGCTGGCGATAGTCCTGGCGGTCGTCACGACGGTCCTGGCGCCATTCGCGACGGTCGTTGCGGTCATCGCGGCGATCGCTTCGATCATCACGACGATCATCGTTTCGATCCCAGCGTTGTTCCTGACGATCGTTGCGGTCGTAACGCGACTGGGCATCTGCGGCGGTGGCGGCGCCGATGGAGCCGGCGGCGATCAGGGCGGCCAGGGCGGCGGTGGTGAATCTCTTCACGGCGGTACTCCTAATGCGTCGGATACTCCCGACTTGCCCTAACATTAGGATCCGCTGGTTGAGCCGGACCTGAACGGCCTTGGTCATCCGGGGTTCAGGCGGCCGCCGCGGTTTCGCCCTGTTCGACCGTCGCCACGAAGCTGGTGCGCCCGCCGCGTACGCTCTGCATCAGCTGCGCCAGGGCCGCGAAGTCGATCGGCTTGTTGAGATAGGCGTCGGCGCCGGCTTCAAGACCCGCCTCGTGATCCTCGGTCCGGGCCGAAGCCGACAGAACTGCGAGCGGGGTATCGGTGTTGGCCCCCCGAGCCCGAATAAGCCGGGTCGCGCTCAGGCCGTCCATCACCGGCATGTTCACGTCCATGATGATCAGGTCGAACCGCTGTGATGAGGCCATATCAACGGCGATCTGGCCGTTTTCGGCGGTGGATGTCGTATGACCGGCCGATCCGAGCCAGGCTTCCAGGATCATTCGGTTCACGGGATGATCCTCGACTACGAGCACATTCAGGCTGTCGCCCTCACCGACGTCGGCGACGATCGCTTCGGCCGCGCGATAGGCCTCCCACTCCACCACCTCGGCCTCGACGACGAAGGTGAAGGTCGAGCCCTGGCCTTCCGTGGAGGTCACGCTGATGTCGCCGCCCATGATGTTGGCCATGCGCCGCGCGATGGTCAGGCCCAGGCCCGTGCCGCCGAACCGACGCGTGGACGACGCATCGGCCTGGGTGAAGGGCTGAAACAGTCGCTCCAAGTCGCCAGGCGCGATGCCCGCACCGCTGTCGGTCACGGAAAAGGCGAAGGCGATCTTTCGATCGTCGATCCGCGTGGCGTCGACCCTGTAATCGACCACGCCGCGCTCTGTGAACTTCACCGCATTCGACAACAGATTCTGGATCACCTGGCACACCCGCAAAGGATCGCCGCGAACCGTGGCGGGCATCTCGCCGGTGAATGTGGAACGAAACTCCAGACCCTTGGCCTCGGCCTGGGCGACGAACGGCCCGGTGACGCGACGATGCAGGTCGTCGATCGCGACGTCGATGACTTCGAATGTCATCTTGCCGGCCTCGATCTTGGTCATGTCGAGGATGTCGTTGAGCAGGCTGAGCAGATTGTCGCCCGAGTTCCGGATGATCGACAGGTACTCGCGTTGCGTCGGCTCAAGTCGGGTCGCGCCCAGAAGCTGCGCGGCACCCAAAACGCCATTCATCGGCGTGCGCAGCTCATGCGAAATGACGCCGAGGAAGTTGGACTTGGCCTGGTTGGCGGCGTCGGCCTTGTCGCGGGCGCCTTGCAGTTCTTCGATCAGGTGAGCCTGATGTTCCTGGAACGCCTTGATCCGCTCCTCGCGCAGCATGGTCATCATGACCAGCACGAACATGCCCGCCGCCGTGAACGGCATGATCGACAGGAACGGCCAGAACAAGGGTCCGCCCCACAGGCTGCCGGCCACGATCAGCGCCACCAGCGTATAGGGCGATGAGATCACGATGGCTTGCTTGGGCGAGCTGCGCAGTTGCGAGAACACCAGCACATAGCCGCTGACGAGTAAGGCGACGGCCAGGGCCTGACCGAACGGATGGCCCGAGAACCAGGCCATCAGCGGCGCGGAAGCCCAGGCGGCGGTCGTCACGGTGGCGACGGCGGGGAACATCAGGCCCCAGCCCCCGTCGACCCGCCCCGCCATGCGACGCTCGAACGCCCCGCGCAGCGCGCCGGCGGCAATCGTGCCGGCGAACCAGACCACGGCCGGAACCGTCCCCACCGTGCCCAGCAGGCCGACGGCCCAACTGGCGATAATGATGTAGCGGAGATATTGCGTCTGCAGGATCGCGGTCAGCGCCTGCGCCGCCTCGCCGGCGGTCGCGGTCCCGGGCGTTCCTCCGCTGAGGCTCTTGCCGATATCCTCGGACCCAACCATTCCTACCCCGGTGTCACTGAACGTCCCGATAACGACGCTAGGGTGAACCTTCTAAGACGAGGTGAACGCTCGGTTTTCCTCAACCCACGGCTTCATCGGCCCCGGCTTCGGCCGGCGTCTGGGCTTTGATCGACAGGGCGTGGACCGCGCCGGCCAGCTCCTCGGCCAGCACGGCGTTGACGGCACGCTGACGCTGCACCCGATTCATGCCCTCGAAGACCGGCGACACGAGGACCAGATTGAAGTGGCTCTCGCCGTCCGGCTTGGCGTCCATTCCGCCTTCGTGGTGGTGGCCGGCGTGTTTCCAGCTGTCGTCTTCGAGCTCCAGCCGTGTCGGCTGGAACGCGGATCGCAGTTTTTCGAGGATAATCGTCGCGATCGGGCCTTGGGACATCAGTGCTTCCTTGATGGTGACCAAATCGACCCTACACTGGTGTCGATGCCAGCGTCATTCGAGTACAAGCCCCGTTTCAAGGACATGCGGATCAAACCGCCCAAGGCCGGCGAAGCCGAAGCCGAGGCCGATGTCCTGCACCTGAAGCCCGGCGAGAAGCCGTGCGACTGGCCCGACTGCACCAAGGCGGCCACCGCCCGGGCGCCCAAGTCGCGCGAACGGCTGAACGATTTCTACGATTTCTGCCAACCGCACGCGGGCGAGTACAACAAGAGCTGGAACTTCTACGCCGGCATGAACGAAGCCCAGGTTCGCGCCGCCAAGGAAAACGAGGCCATGACCGGCGGCCGCCCCACATGGGAGATGAAGGCCGGCAAGAATACGCGCGAGGCTGCCGCCTTCGCCTCCAAGATGGGCACGGCCAACAACACGGGCGCAGGCTCCTGGCGCGATAGCTATGGCCTTTTCGGGAGGAAGGGCGACCAGGCCGCCCAGCATGCGACCGAGGACCGCCGCGTCGGCAAGATCGAAAAGGGCGCCTTCGCCGATCTCGACCTGGAACCCGGCGCGTCCAAGGAGAAGATCAAGGCCGCCTATCACGACCTGCTGAAACGCTGTCACCCCGACCACAACCAGGGCGACCGCGGGGCCGAAGCCAAGCTGGTCCGCGTGATCAAGGCCTACAAGATCCTGAAAAAGGCCGGCATCGCCTAGCGCCACGCCGCGGCGAACCTATGTGCAGGCTCCCCCATACCAGGAGCACGCCATGGATGTTCTCTACACAGCCCGCGCCACCGCCACCGGCGGCGGCCGCGACGGTCGCAGCCGCACCGACGACGGTAAGGTCGACGTCAGCCTGTCCGTGCCCAAGGCCATGGGCGGCGATGACGGCGCTGGCACCAACCCCGAACAACTGTTCGCCACCGGATACGCCGCCTGCTTCCTCGGCGCGCTGCGTCTGGTCTCCAAGGAGGCCGGGACACCCGTCGGTCCGGACACCGAAGTTCATTCCTCGGTCGGCTTCGGCAAGAACACCAAGGGCGACGGCTTCAACCTGGATATCGAGCTGAAGGTCTCCAACACCGGGCTGGATGCGGCGACAGCGCAGACCCTGGTCGAACGCGCCCACGAGGTCTGCCCATACTCCAACGCCACGCGCGGCGGCGTCGACGTTCGCGTCAGCGCGCAATAGTCCGGGCGGGTGACTGCCCCGTCCGCTCAGGTTCTCATCGTCGGCGCCGGTCCTTCGGGGCTGGCGGCGGCGCTTTTCCTGACGCGGCGGGGCGTCACCGTGCGCCTCATCGACGCCGCCCCTTGCCCGACGACGACCTCCAAGGCGCTGGCCGTCAATCCGCGCACGCTGGAATTGCTGGAGCCGACCGGCGTCGCCGATCGCATTCGGCAGCAGGGTCAGCCCATTTCGGCGATACGCTTTGCGCACGAGGCGCACGTTATCGCCACCGTGCGCCCCGACTGGGTCCGGATCGCTCCCAGTCGGCCCATGACCATCTTGCCCCAGGCCGCGACTGAGGCCTTGCTGGCGGAAGCGCTGGCAGCGTTGGGGGTCCAGCCGGAACGCGGCGTCGGCCTGACCACCCTGTCCCAAACCCCTGATGCCGTGATCGCCACCCTGTCGACCGGCGAGAGGGTCGTCACGGCGCTTCTACTCGGCGCGGATGGTGCTCATTCCGAGGTCCGCCACGCCCTCAATCTGGACTTGCCCGGCGACAGCTCGCCGCTGCCCTGGTTCCTGATGGATGTGGACATCGAGGGCGCGCCCCCAGACGAGGCCCGGATCGAGTTCCAGCGCGCCGGCCCCATCGTCGTCCTGCCCTTCTCGGGCGGCACGTTCCGCCTGATCGGCTTCGGGGCCGACCTCTTGCCTCGCCTACCAAGGCATTGGCGCGTCGGGACCGTGCACTGGAGTTCGGAGTTCCGCGTCTCTCACCGCATGGTCACGAGCATGGCGGTCGGGCGCGTGGCGCTCGCCGGCGATGCCGCCCACATTCATTCGCCCGTCGGGGGCCGTGGCATGAACCTGGGAATCGAGGACGCCTACGTTTTCGCCGCCTGCGCTGCCGACGCCCTGAACGGCGACCTTGGCCGCCTCAATGACTACGCTCGCCTGCGCGGCGAGGTGGACGGCGCCTGGGTCAAAACCGCGCGGAGGCTGACCGATTTTGTCCGCGATCAGTCGTTAGAGGCCCGTCTGTTCAAGCGCATCGTCCCGCCCATCGCCGCCGCTCTGCCGGGATTGGTCAATCAGGCGCTTAAGCGCGGTCTGGGTCTCGACCACCCGACAGCCGTGCGATAATCGCTGGCGCATGGCTTCTCTCCTCGACGCGACCCCCGATCCCCTTCTGACGTTCGAACCGCACCGCAAGGTCTCGGTGCGCGAAGCTTTCGGCATCGACGCCGACATGACCGTGCCGATGTTCGACACGGTCGACAGCCACGTCCCCGAAGTCGATCCGGCCTACAGGTTCGACCCCCAGACGACCCTGGCCATCTGCGCCGGCTTCGCCCACGACCGCCGGGTGATGGTCCAGGGCTATCACGGCACCGGCAAGTCGACCCACATCGAGCAGGTCGCGGCCAAGCTGAACTGGCCCCTGGTCCGCGTGAACCTGGACAGCCACGTCAGCCGCATCGACCTGGTCGGCAAGGACGCCATCGTCCTGAAGGACGGCAAACAGATCACCGAGTTCCGCGAGGGCATGCTGCCCTGGGCCATCCAGCGCCCCATCGCCCTGGTGTTCGACGAATACGACGCCGGCCGCCCCGATGTGATGTTCGTGATCCAAAGGGTGCTTGAGGCGCAGGGCCGCCTGACCCTGCTGGACCAGAACCGCGTCATCCGCCCGAACCGGTTCTTCCGCCTGTTCTCGACCACCAACACCATCGGCCTGGGCGACACGTCCGGCCTGTACCACGGCACCCAGCAGATCAATCAGGGCCAGATGGACCGCTGGAACATCGTCACCACCCTGAACTACCTCGACCACGACGTGGAGGCCGAGATCGTCGCCGCCAAGGCCGCCGAATGGGACACCGCCGACGGCAAGCGCGCCATCGCCGCCATGGTCCGCGTCGCCGACATGACCCGCAACGCCTTCATGAACGGCGACATCTCCACGGTGATGAGCCCGCGCACGGTGATCACCTGGGCCCAGAACGCGATCATCTTCGCGGGCGACGTGGGGATGGCCTTCCGGCTGACCTTCCTGAACAAATGCGACGAGCTGGAACGGCCGACGATCGCGGAGTTCTACCAACGCGCGTTCGGGGAAGACCTCCTCGAGGCGGCGACGCGGGTGAAGGTGGGTTAGACATTCCCTTGTGAGTTGCAGATGCTGATCGTCGGACTGGCTCTACTGGCGATCGCTTCGGATCCCCGCCCGCCTCGACCCACCGACGATGACCTGCGCGCCGCTGCCGTCGCCGAACGACCCGGCTCAGCGTTGCTTTCGCTTGAGTTCAGGGACTCCAATCGAGGTGGTGGACGGATAGGGTGCGCTCTTGTCGACATCGACGGTACAGTTGAACCGGTGTCGGTCATCACAGTCTGGCGCGATGCGCGGCAGACTGCCTTCGTCTTCATGGGTGAACCGCGTGTCGTCGCGGAAGCGGCTGGCTGGGCGGTTAACGTCATTGGCCCGACGCGCACGGATCACACTGCAGACGGAGAAATCGGCTGGGCTGACCGCAGCAATGACAATCTGAGCCGCAGAATGGCTCTGCAGCTCTGTCCCGACCTCGCACCCCCCGCAGGCGAGATCTGGGAAACTGAACTGGAGCCTAATCCCGACCCGGCGCGTGGGGCCGAGGCGCGGCGCCGGGCTCGAGCGACCGCAGACATCATCTTTGGACCAGACCGATCGACCCCAGAGAACGACTAACTCCGCAGGCTAAGCGACGCCAGAATCACCGCCGCCGGGGTCAGCGGCCCGGTCGACAGGAACGCGACCCCGGGCACGAGGTAGGCCGACAGCCAGAGGCCCAGCGCCGTCACCACCGCCTGAAGGATGAACCGGATCATCGTCGTTTCGCTCCGGTTTTCGCCACGTTCGCCGCGCTTGATATCGCCACGCGACGACCCGCCCGCAACTACCGTTGTCTGCGGAACCGTAGCGGTTGATACGCGCTATCCCCGCAAGCCTCCCCGGCGTCATAAGCAGAAGGATCATTCCCATGACCGACCAACGTATCGAAGGCGCCGCGAACGGCGTCAGCGGCAAGCTCAAGAACGGCCTCGGCAACCTGACCGGCGACACCAAGCTGCAGGTCGAAGGCAAGTTCGAGGAGGTGAAGGGCAAGGCGCTCGACGCCTATGGCCGCGCCATCGACAAGCTGGAAACCCTGTCCGAGCGCGCGCCCGCCGACCTGCGCGGCCCGATCGACACCGGCCTGGACTTCGCCCGTCGCAAGCCCCTGCTGACCACCGGCATCGTCGCCGGCCTGGCCTTCCTGCTCGCCGGTTCGGGTCGCCGCCGCTACTAAAAGGAGCGCGGACCTCCAGGTCCGCCCTTGCCGCGTCGAAGAGCGGACCTGGAGGTCCGCGCTCCAAAACGAAAGGCCCGGGATCGCTCCCGGGCCTTTTGCTTTAGCGGGTAGTGACGGTCCTCAGACCGCCACCCCTTCGATCGTTTCCTTCACCGGGCCGCCGCTCGCGGCCTTGATGTCGAAGACGATCTTGCCGTCGACCAGCTCGACCTTGACGTGACCACCCCGCGTCAGACGTCCGAACAGGATGTCGTCGGCCAGCGGCTTCTTGATGTTCTCCTGAATGACCCGGCCCAGGGGGCGCGCGCCATACAGTTCGTCGAAGCCGTTCTTGGCCAGCCAGTCGGCCGCGT
>JAZKHL010000069.1:0-5464 GCA_040385365.1 Pseudomonadota bacterium
ACATCAGGATGATGATGACGTTCTTGCGGTTCACGAAGATGCCGAAGACGCCGATAGTGAACAGCATCGCGCCCACCGCCAGATAGTGCTGGAGCCCGACTTCCATCAGCGCAGCTCCTCGCCGGTGACGCCGACGCCGGTGGCGACGCCCTTGATCTCGACCGACAGCTTGCGGTCGCGGTTGGTCTGGGCGCCCGGATCCTGGCGACGCACCGAGGGCTTCTTGCGCAGCGTCAGGACGATGGCGCCGATCATGGCGATCAGCAGCACGATGCCGGCCGCCTGGAAGAAGTAAATGTAGTCCGTGTAGAGCACCCGCCCGATGACCTCGACGTTCGAGGCATCCGCCATAGCGACGACCGGAGCCGTGGCGTCCGACGCCGCACCGCCCTGCACAACCACGATCGAGATCATGATCATCTCGGCCAGCAGCACGCCCGCTACGATCGCGGCGAGCGGCAGGTAGGTGGCGTAGCCCTCGCGCAGGCGCACGAAGTCGACGTCCAGCATCATCACAACGAACAGGAACAGCACCGCGACCGCGCCGACGTAGACGACGACCAGCAGCATCGCCAGGAACTCGGCGCCCAGCAGCACGAACAGACCCGCCGACGAGAAGAAGGCCAGGATCAACCAGAGCACTGAGTGCACGGGATTGCGCGCCGTCACGACCAGCAGGCCGGACAGGACGGCCACCGCCGACAGCAGATAGAAGGCTATGCCTTGCAGCATGGGAGGGACGATGCCCCTTTCAAAGTCGTTGAGCCGCGAACCCCAGCGGGAATCGCGGGCTTCGTTTAGCGATAGGGTGCGTCGAGTTCCAGATTCTTCGCGATCTGCCGTTCCCAGCGGTCGCCGTTATCGAGCAGTCGAGCCTTGTCGTAGAGAAGTTCCTCGCGGGTCTCGACGGTGAATTCCTGGTTCGGACCCTCGACGATGGCGTCCACCGGGCAGGCCTCCTGGCACAGGCCGCAGTAGATGCATTTGACCATGTCGATGTCGTAGCGGGTCGTGCGGCGGCTGCCGTCGGCGCGCGGTTCGGCCTCGATGGTGATGGCCTGGGCCGGGCAGATGGCCTCGCACAGCTTGCAGGCGATGCAGCGTTCCTCGCCGTTGGCGTAACGGCGCAGGGCGTGCTCGCCCCGGAAACGCGGCGACTGCGGATTGCGCTCGAACGGGTAGTTGACCGTGTGCTTGGGGCGGAAGAACTCGCGCAGGGTCAGGCCGAACGCGCCGACCAGATCGATCAGCATCGCGCCCTTCGCGGCTTGGGCGATACGGGTCAGCATCAGCTTGGGTCTCCCGGACGGCGGCAGTCGCGTTCGTAGCGGTCGCTGTCCTTGTTCATGATGGCGCACAGGCGGACGCGTTCGGCCTCGCGGCGTTCGATGGCCTCCTGGCGGCGCTGCCACTGGATCGGCGAATTGGGCTCGGCCTCATAGGGCTGCGGGAAGGTGCAGGCTGCGGCGCCCAGCACGCTCGTGGCGATGAGGACCATGCGGATCATGACCCCACCGCGAACACGCGCCAGGCGGATACGACGACCACCGCCACCAGCGAGGTGGGCAGGAAGATCTTCCACCCCAGCCGCATCAGCTGGTCGTAGCGGTAGCGGGGCACGAAGGTCTTCACCATAGCGAACATGAAGAACCAGAAGACGATCTTGACGAAGAAGACGCCGAACAGGAACAGGTTGGCCAAGAAGACCGGCCAGCTGCTCATGGCGATCAGCTCGGTGTCGAAGCCGGGGTTCCAGCCGCCGAAGAACAGCAGGCTGATCATCGCGCACATGAAGATGATGTTGACGTACTCGCCCATCATGAACAGCAGGTACGGCGTCGACGAATACTCGACCTGATAACCGGCCACGAGCTCGGACTCTGCTTCCGGCAAGTCGAACGGCGGGCGGTTGGTCTCGGCGAGGGCCGACACGAAGAACATGATCATCATCGGGAACATGACCACGACCAGCGGCCAGGTTCCCGCCCCGCCGCCGAAGGCGTACCAGTTCCAGATCCAGCCTTCCTGCGCCGTCACTATGGCCGTCAGGTTCATGGTCCCGGCCAACAGGATCACATTGATGATGATCAGGCCGATCGAGACCTCATAGGACACCATCTGGGCCGCCGATCGCAGCGAACCCAGGAACGGATATTTCGAGTTGGACGCCCAGCCGCCCATGATGATGCCGTAGACGCCCAGCGAGCTGATCGCGAAGACGTACAGGATGCCGACGTTCAGGTCCGAGATGACCCAGCCCGGCGCGAACGGCATGACCGCCCAGGTGCCGAAGGCGAACATCACCGTCAGGACCGGGGCCAGCAGGAAGACGAACTTGTCCGCACCGGCGGGGACGACGATCTCCTTCAGCACGAACTTTATCATGTCGGCGAAGGACTGAAGCAGGCCGAACGGGCCCACGACATTGGGGCCCTTGCGCATCATCACCGCCGCCCAGATCTTGCGATCCGCCAGCAGCAGGAAGGCGACGGCCAGCAGGATGCCGACGGTGACCAGCACGACCGCGCCGGTCGTCGCCAAAGTCCAGCCGACAGGAGTGGTCCAGAAACTCTCGGTCATCGGCTACTCCGCCGCCAGCAGGACCGGAGCCACACGCTGGGCGCTGAGCTCGGCCATGGTCGCGCTGGCACGCGCGATCGGGTTGTTCAGATAGGGGTCGGTGACGGCCGAGGTGAACGGCGTGTCGCCCAGATCGCCCTTCATACCCAATCTGGCGACGTCAAAAGATGCGGCCGGGGCCAGATAGTCGATACGGCCAAAGGTCGGATGGTCGGACATCAGTTTCGTGCGCAGCTGTTCCAGGGTGTCGTACGGCAGGGTGTGGCCGACGCGCTCCGACAGAGCGCGGAGGATCGCCCAGTCTTCCTTGGCCTCGCCCTTCGGGAAGACGGCGCGTTCGCCCATCTGCACCCGGCCCTCGGTGTTGACGTAGAGGCCCGACTTCTCGGTCCAGGCGGCGCCCGGCAGGATGACGTCGGCGGTGTGCGCGCCACGGTCCCCGTGGCTGCCCAGATAGACCTTGAACGCGCCCGAACGGCCCGTCTCGATCTCGTCAGCGCCCAACAGGAACAGGACGTCCAGCGCGCCCGGCTGGACCATGTCGTGGGCCGACAGGCCGCCGTCAGCGGGCACGAAGCCCATGTCCAAACCGCCGACGCGGGCGGCGGCGTGGTGCAGGACGTTGAAGCCGTTCCAGCCGTCCTTGACGACGCCGAGCTTCTTGGCGAGCGCGCCCAGGGCGTTCAGCACGGCGGGGCCGTTGGCGCCCGACAGCGCGCCCGATCCAACGACGATCGCGGGGCGTTCGGCGTTGGACAGGGCGTCGGCGGCGGCCTTCGGCAGCTTCGACAGCGTCTTCGTTCCGCGACCGACGGCGTCGTAGTCGTAAGTCAGGTCGGCGGCGTCGCCGATGACGCCGACGCGGGTCTTGCCGGCCAGCCACGACTTGCGAATACGCTGGTTCAGCAGCGGGCCCTCGGTGCGCGGATTGACGCCGACCAGCAGGATGGAGTCCGCTTCTTCCAGCCCTTGCAGGCCGGTGTTGAACAACCAGCCCTCGCGCGGGCCATAGCCCAGGGCCGATCCGTCCTGACGGCAGTCGGTGTTCGACGATCCCAGCGTGCGGAACAGGTCCAGCGCCGCCTTCATCGATTCCGCGTCCTGCAGATCGCCGGCGATGACGCCGATCTTGTCGGCCGGGGCCGCCTTCAGCTTCGATGCGACCGCGTTCAGCGCCTCGTCCCAGGAGGCGACGCGGAGCTTGCCGTTCTCGCGCACATAGGGGCGGTCCAGACGGCGCGCCTGAAGCCCGTCGACGACGTAGCGGCTCGTGTCCGACAGCCATTCCTCGTTGATGCCCTCGTGCACGCGCGGCAGGATGCGCATGACCTCGGCGCCCTTGGACTGGGCCGAGATGTTGGAGCCCAGAGCGTCCATGACGTCGATGGTCTCGGTCTTCTTCAGCTCCCACGGGCGATAGTGGAACTGCCACGGACGGTGGGTCAGGGCGCCGACGGGGCACAGGTCGTTGACGTTGCCCGACAGCTCGGAGTTCACCGCCTGCTCCAGGTAGGTCGTGATCTCGGCGTCCTCGCCGCGCGAGATCATGCCGATGTCCGGCACGCCCGCCACTTCGGACACGAACCGCACGCAGCGGGTGCACTGGATGCACCGCGTCATGAAGGTCTTGATGGTCGGACCCATGTTCTTTTCTTCGACCGCGCGCTTGTTCTCCGCATAGCGGGAGCCGTCGCGGCCATAGCCCATGGCCTGGTCCTGCAGGTCGCACTCGCCGCCCTGGTCGCAGATCGGGCAGTCCAGCGGGTGGTTGATGAGCAGGAACTCCATCACCCCTTCGCGGGCCTTCTTCACCATCGGCGTGTCGGTGAAGATCATCTGCCCTTCGGCGGCCGGCAGGGCGCAGCTGGCTTGCGGCTTCGGCGGCCCGGGCTTCACCTCGACCAGGCACATGCGGCAGTTGCCGGCGATCGACAGCCGCTCGTGATAGCAGAAGCGCGGAATCTCGTGTCCGGCGCGCTCGGCGACCTGGAGCACGGTCATGCCGGGCTCGAACTCGACGTCGACGCCGTTGACCTTGGCGACGGGCATCAGCCTACCTCTTCCTGGGCGCGGACGACCTCGGTGGCCGTCTGCGTCGTGCCGTCAGGCAGCGTTTGTGTGATTTCGATCTCGTCGCCGCGCATCGCATAGCGCACGACCGGATCGCCGGCTTCGTTCATCCAGCGGACCGAGACCGGGTCGGGCAGGTCCAGCGGCTTCCACACCACCAGACCGTCGCCGGCACGGCACTGGGCCTTCATCAGGCCGCCGTCGACGGGGGCGCGCCATTGGGCGTTCAGAACCTCGCCTTCGGCGCCGGTCAGTTCGATGGCGGAGACCTCCTGACCGTGGATGGCGGCGAGACCGGCCCTGCAGACGCGGCGCAGGTCGACGGCGGTCAGGACGGCGGGCGTCCGTGCCACGGCGTCGGACACGGGCGCGTCGGCGGCGACGATCTCGGCCGGCGTCGGCTCGGCCGCTTCAGGCGCGCGATTACACGCACCCAGAGCGGCGACCCCGACCATCAGGATGAGCGCAGCCCGCATCCCCTACTCCGCCGCGATGGCGTGGCCGGCGAAGTTCGCGCGGCGGGTGCGGTAGGACTGGATGCGGTCCTCGATCTCGTGGCGGAAGTGGCGGATCAGGCCCTGGACCGGCCAGGCGGCGGCATCGCCGAGCGCGCAGATGGTGTGGCCCTCGACCTGACCGGCGACGTCGAGCAGCAGGTCGATCTCCGACGGATCGGCCTCGCCCACGGCCATGCGTTCCAGCACGCGCCACATCCAGCCGGTGCCCTCGCGGCACGGGGTGCACTGGCCGCAGCTCTCGTGCTTGTAGAAATAGCTGATGCGGGCGATCGCCTTCACCAGGTCGGTCGACTCGT
>JAZKHL010000070.1:0-9599 GCA_040385365.1 Pseudomonadota bacterium
CTGGGCGTCGGTGAAGATGCCGGGGGTGTTGGGATAGCCCTGGCCCTGCTGGCTGATCTGGGTGGCCTCGGACACGATCAAGCCGGTGGAGGCGCGCTGGGCGTAGTATTCGACCGCCAGGGGATTGGGGACCTCGCCCTCGATCGCCCGGCTACGCGTCAGGGGCGCCATAGCGATGCGGTTGGCGGCGCGGATCGCGCCGAGGTCGATGGGGTCGAAGAGGGAGGGCATCGGGAACACCTGCTGTTGCGGACAGCGGAGGTAGGTGCGCCGGGTCCGATCCGCAACCAACTGTCTCCTCCCGGTCGCGTAGCGATGGGGAGGTGGCGCGGCGCGGCTTCGCGTCGTGACGGAGGGGCTCTGCAAGCGGCGAGGCCTGTAAGGCGTCCAGAACCCCTCCACCCCCGCCAAGGGGCGGCGGTCCCCCTCCCCATCGCCAAGCGGCGACGTGGAGGAGACGGAACCCGCGGGCGGCGTCGGGCTTGCTAGTGTAGAATGGAGACGCCCCACACGGTCCCGAAGCGGGACGCGGAGAACGACGACGTGGCCATGTTCGAGTTCGGCAAGGATCTGAGGAAGCTGTTCGTGCAGGCGCGCGAGAGCGAGGATCTGGGCTGGCTGGAGCTGATCGGCGTCGATCTGCTGGCGCTGGAGGCCCGAGCACTGACCACCGACGGCGGGCGGGTGTCGTGCAGCCATCCTTCCCAGGTCTGGCGTCGCGCCTCGGTGCTGTGGCGCGAGCACGCACGGCGTAGCGGCCGGGCCGACAGTCTCGTCCGCGCCCTGACCACCGCCGACGACGCCCTGAACGCCGCCCACAGCGAGGATGACCGGGCGCGAGCCGCCCTGGCGCGGGCGATGGCGTTCCTGGTGCGCTTCGACGTTTTCGGCGATGCGGAGGCTTTGTCCGAGGCGGCCGACGCCGCCCGTTCGGCCACGCCGCGCCGTCTGGCGACCCTGGCCTCCAGCGCCGGGGTCCATGCCAGGATCCGCGCACGGCAGGCGCGGTTGAGCGAGACGACCGCCGACCGTCTGGACGCCGCCGCCCTGATGGACGCGGCCCTGCATGCACTGGTGAAACACAATCCGGTCGAGGCCGATGACCTGAGGCTGGACGGCGCGGCCCTGGCTCTGGAGGGTGGCATCCTCCAGCGCGACGCGCGGATGCTGGATCAGGCGGGGCGCGATCTTCAGGCGCTGGTCGCCGCCTCCTCGCCCGACACCCGGCCGCTGACCCGCGCGCGGGCTCTGGCGCTGTGCGGCGCGGGGCTGTCGGCCCTGGCCTCGATGGCGGGGGATGAAGCCGCGATGGCGACCGGCCACGCCATGTTCGACGCCGCCGCCGACCAGTTCACGCCCGACCACAGCCCGCTCGACTGGGTCGCCATCCAGATCGCCCGCGCGGTCGATCCGGCCACGCCCGTGCAGGCGTTGCGCCAGGCCGAGGCGATGATGTCGGATCAGGGCACGGTGTTGGGCGCCCTGGCGCTGGACCTGCTGGTCGCCCGCGAGATCGAGACCGCCGCCGCCCAGGGCGACCTGATGGCCCTGACCCGCATCGAGACCCGCGTCCGCCGCCGCCTCGCCGAACGCGCCGGACCCCCATCGGTCGTCGAATGGTCCGTCGACCAGATCGCCATGGCCCGCCTGATGATCGCGCGCAGCGACCTGATGAGCTCGGAGCCGGATCAGGCGGCCTTCGTGCTGGCCGAAGCGGCGGAAGCGGCGCGAGACTATGGCGTGCCGGTGCTGGCGGATCGGGCCAAGGGGCTGATGATGGGGTTGTCGGTTCGGGCTTAGCCGCCCGATGACGGTCGGCTAAGCGCCGAAAGGTCAATGTCGACTTTCGACCCATAGCGGACATCCCTGGTGTCAGTTTAAGGTTTGGCATGGGATTGCTGACGCTGCGCTACAAGCCGGAAGACGAGTGGCATGGTGAGGTTGTGGCCTCTGTTACAAGCGAAGGTTTCGCCGGGACCGCATCGGCTTGGTTCAACGAAAACGATCTTGCCGCCTTTGCGGACCGAATGAGCGAGTATCCTTTGAAGACGCCGCCCCTGACATTGGCAGGCGGTTACTTTTCACGGACCGGTGACTTGGAGCCTCACTTGTCGGTGCTGATCCTCGCTCACGACCCACTGGGTAACATCCGAGTGGTCGTCGAACTCACTCCACCGGATCGCGGCCATGATGAGCCAGGCACCTATTCCAGTGTCCGCACGTGGTTCGTGGTGACCTACAGCGATCTAGAACGGTTTCAGCGGGCACTCCGCCGGATGCTCAAGGGCGACGTCGAGACAGCCGATCTCACCTGCGGCCACTAAGTCTGCTTTCCGCCCCTAGGCGAACGTCCGCTCCCGACCCAAAGCGGACCTTGCTCACCGGCGCTTTTGGGATGCCGCGTTGAATGCAGGATGGTGAGCGAAAGCGAAAGTTAGAATAGCGGCGATCAAGCCAATGATTGGACCAACGAAAAGCATTAGAACCATCACGCGAGTGCCACTCCACCCGTAAGCTCCGCCATGCGCCACGTCGAGCGAGGTGCTGAATGAGGCATTGAAGCCCCACAGGATCACAACAGAACCGAACGCGGCCAATGCAGCCAGAAGCCGTTTTGATGTTCCAAGCTGAGCGAAAACCAGCACGCTGGCCCCGACCAGGGCGGCTGCCATCCCTGCCTCTGCAACACTGCCTGCCGCTTCTCCGAGCCTGAAACCGGCGATGGCCTCGACGGCAACAGCCAAGACAACGATCAAGATCGCCACGGCGGTCGGGTTGGTGCGAAGTCCACTCTGATTTGGTGCGCCGTTCATGGGGTCAGTGTGCACTGTCGCTTCCCGCGAGCCAATGTCCGCTTCCCACCCTCAGACGATTGTCCGCTCTCGACCCATTGCAGACATTAGCCGCCTGCTCCAACCTGATCGCATGAGCCGCATCGACATCCAGCGCAACGCCGAGCCAGAGCTGACCGCTGATGTCACCCTCTTCAGAACTGAAGATGGCGGTCGGCAAGGACCGGTGAACTCCGGCTACGGGTGTCCTGTCATGGTCTCAAAGAGCGAGCCGCTCAAAGGATGGGACGCGTTGCTCCTTCTGCGCGACAATCCATTGCAGCCGGGCGAGACGCGACGGCTGGGGTTCGTTTTCCTGTCCGGTCAAGAAGCCGTTGCTGCCCTCAGACCCGCAGGCCGCTTTTTCCTCTGGGAAGGCAAGTTCATCGGCGAAGCGGTCATCGTTTAGGTCCGCTGTCCGACCCAATGCCCTTGATCGGTTCGACCCATAGCGGACACGACGTTCAATCGCGTGGCCATGCACGTTTGGGCGGCTCGGCAGCCTTCGCTCGCGTGGCTTCGTCGGCAGGGTCAATATCGATGACGTGGCGAGCAGAAAACGGCAGTTCC
The DNA here is from genome assembly GCA_040385365.1 of Pseudomonadota bacterium. Lineage (GTDB taxonomy): Bacteria > Pseudomonadota > Alphaproteobacteria > Caulobacterales > Caulobacteraceae > Brevundimonas. The sequence goes on from JAZKHL010000070.1 coordinate 3,402, forward strand.
ATCCCACGGCAAAACTCATCGTTCTCTTTGATAGCGTGGGGGTCATTGTCGAGGATGCCGAAATAGCTGTGCCCCAGGCGTCCACGAACAAGCACCCACATCCGCTCGACCGCGACAGGCTCCTCGTCGTTCTCGACAGAAATGCGGAACACCAGCTTGGCAAGGTCGCCACTTTGAAGCGCATCCCGTCGATCGAAATCGGGGATCCAAAAAGTGGCTGGCGTTTCTCGGTGACGAGCTTCGCCGTCTTCTAAACACCATCCGTCAATGTCGAAGTCTGGCTCTCTCATATACAAACCAATAGCCAGCGGCATGTCCGCTTTCCACCCATAGCAGACCTAGGCCAGTTCCGCTTTTGGGCCGCCTACCCGCCCATCGCCACGAACGCCCCATTCAGGAACCCCGGCTTCGCATAGGCCAGCGCCGCACCGTCCGGCCCCAACACTCGGCCGCCCGCCGCCTCCAGCACCGCCTGCCCCGCCGCCGTGTCCCATTCCGAGGTCGGCCCCGTCCTCGGGTAGGCGTCGAACCTGCCTTCGGCGATGAGGCAGAACTTCAGCGATGAATCCGTGCCCTGCCATTGGGTGCAGCCGTGGCGGGCGGCGAGGCGGGCGGCGTCTTCGTCGGTGACGCTGTGGCTGAGGAGGGCGAAGCCTTCGGCGGGGCGGTTGCGGACCTTGATCGTGCGCCAGGGATCACCGAAGCGGCGCATCTGGGCGCCGCCCCCCGGCGCGGTGCGCCAGGTGGTCGAGGTGGCGGGGGCGGAGACGACGCCGATGGTCGGGCGCGTGCCCTCGATCAGGGCGATGTTGACGGTGAAGCTCTCCTTGCCGGCGACGAAGCCCTTGGTGCCGTCCAGCGGGTCGATCAGCCAGAAGCGGGCCTCGGCGGTCTCGGGCTTGCCTTCGGCCTCGGACTGTTCCTCGGCGACGGCCTGGACGTCGGGATAGAGGTCGACGAGGCGCGACAGGATCAGGGCCTCGGCCGCGCGGTCGGCGAGCGTCACCGGGCTGTCGTCGGCCTTGGTGAAGACCTCTCCGCCGGCCCGCCAGTAGGGCAGGATCACGCGCGAGGCGTCCTCCGCCAGGTCGGCGAGGATGTCGTGCAGGGCGCCGGAGGCGATATCGGCTGTGAGTCTGTCGGTCATGGGCGGTGGATAGCGGGTCCGCGGTGGTTTCGCTAAGCGGCAAATCACGCCAGCGTGGTCAGGTTTTCTACCCGTCAGGAATACCGAATGACCGACGCCGCCCCGAGCCTGACCCCAGCGGCCGCACCGGACGATCTTCCGATGGACGGGCCGGAGCTTGCGGCGCTGATCGCGGCCAAGCTGTGCCACGACTTCATCAGCCCGTCCGGCGCGATCATGTCGGGGCTGGACCTGCTGAACGATCCGACGGCGCAGGACATGCGCGACGACGCCCTGAGCCTGATCACCGATAGCGCCAAGAAGATGGTGGCCCTGGTGCAGTTCTGCCGCGTGGCCTTCGGCGCCGCGACGACGGCGGAGCGGTTCACCGGCGACGAGCTGCAGGCGCTGGTGGACGGCGTCACGGCAGGCGGGCGGGCGACGCTGGAATGGGGGCTGGACGGGGCCGACTACGGCAAGCTGGCGGCGCGGGCCCTGGTCAACCTGGCCTATCTGACGGTCGCGGCGCTTCCGTCCGGCGGGGCGGCGGTGGTGTCCAGCCGGCGCGAGGCGGGCGGCGTGGTGATCGAGGGCGTGGCCGAGGGCGCGCGGGCGCGGCTGAAGGCCGAGGCCGCCACCGGCCTGTCGGGTCAGCGGCTGACCGAAGGCCTCGCCGGACAATGGGTGCAGCCCTACTGGCTGTGGCTGACGGCGCATCAGGCGGGCGGATCGCTGCAGGTACAGGCTGTGGAGGGACGGGTGACGATGACCGCGCGGATGCCCGCTTAATCGCGAATCCCAACGCCTCGTTAACCGCCCGGAGACGATATTGCGCCGCGAAGCGCCGGGCTGATTCCGGCACTGGGAGACGACGACTTGGACGTGCGGACCTGCCTCATCGTCGATGACAGCCGGATCATCAGGAAGGTCGCGCGTCGTATCGTCGAGGGCCTGGGCTTCGAGGTCGATGAGGCCGCCGACGGCGCCGAGGCCCTGTCCTACTGCGCCGGCCTGATGCCCGACGTCATCCTGCTGGACTGGAACATGCCGGTGATGGACGGGCTGACCTTCCTGCGTCGCCTTCGCGCCCATGCCGGCGGCGAACGGCCCAAGGTCCTGTTCTGCACGATCGAGACGGCGCCCGAGCGGATCGCAGAGGGTCTGTCGGCTGGGGCCGACGACTATGTGATGAAGCCGTTCGACACCGAAATCCTGCGATCCAAGTTCGCCGAAGTGGGAGCCGTCTGAAGCCAGCCCATGACCCACGCCGTATCCGTGTCATGACCCAGGACGATTTCGACCGCCTGCAGGCCCTGATGGCCTCCCGCGCCGGCTTCCGCCTGGGCCGCGACCGGATCCATCTGGCCGAACACCGGCTGACGCCCGTGGCGCGGCGCGAGGGGTTCGACACGGTCGAGGCCATGCTGGGTTCGCTGTGGGCCAAGCCGGTGGCGACCCTGGGCTGGGCGGTCATTGAGGCGATGCTGAACCCCGAGACCTGGTTCCGCCGCGATCGGCCGATCTTCGATACTTTCGCCGGAGAGCTGTTGCCCGCCATCGCCCGGGCGCGGACCAACGGACTGGTGCGGGTCTGGTCGGCGGGCTGTTCCTATGGTCAGGAGCCCTATTCGCTGGCCATGGCCGGACTGGACGCCGGGGCCAATGTCGAGGTCATCGCCACAGACCTGTCGTCGCGTGCGATCGAGCGCGGGCGCTCTGGCGTCTTCACCGCCTTCGAGATCCAGCGCGGGTTGTCGGCCCAGACCATGCTGCGCTGGTTCGATCCGGCCGACGACGCCTGGGCGACCAAGCCGGCGCTGCGCGACGCCGTACGCTTCGCCCGCCACAACCTGATGGACGCGCCGGCGGATGACGCCCGCTTCGACGTCATCTTCTGTCGCAATGTGCTCGGCGAGATGGATCCGCAAAAGCGCGGCCAGGTCATCGACGGTCTGGAGCGGCGGCTGGTCGACGACGGCGTGCTGGTGCTGGGCGCCGACGAACGGATCGACGGCGACACGGTGGCGTTCCGACCCGTGGGCGGGCGCAAGGGCCTGTTTGTAAAGGCGCCGTCGGCACTCAGCCGAGCGGCGTGAACGCAGTCGACAGGGCGCGCTCCGCCCTCCTATGGTCACGCTGACGTCGAGGGGACACGATGATGCGTTGGGGCCTGTTTCTCGGATCGTTGCTGCTGGCCCTGCTGATCGGCGTTTGGGCGTTGCAGGTTCCTGCCCCACGCGGACCCCAGACCCCGGCTGACCAGTTCTCCGCCGCCCGCGCCATGCAGGATGTGCGCGTGATCGGAGCACGGCCTCACCCCGTGAGCTCGGCGGATCATGCGCGGGTGCGAGATTTTCTGTTCCAGCGGATGGCGACGCTGGGTCTAACCCCCGCCTTCCAGTCCGGCGCGCTGTCGCCCGAAGCGATCACGCGGCTGGACCGCTGGGGCGGGGATCCGGCGGCGGCGGGTAATCAGGCGGTCAATATCGTCGGCGTCCTGCCCGGGCGTGACCCTCAGTCCGACGCCATCCTGCTCATGGCCCACTACGACAGCGCCTGGGCATCGCCCGGAGCCGCCGACGACGGGGCCGGCGTGGCGGCGGTGCTGGAGGCGGTGCGGGCGATCAAGGCGCGCGGCGGGGCGGACCGGACGCTGATCGTGCTGCTGACCGACGCGGAGGAGCTGAACCTGGACGGCGCGCGCCTGTTCTTCTCCGAGCACCCGCTGCGTGACCGGATCGGCGCGGTCGTGAACCTGGAGGCGCGGGGCGGCGGCGGACGGGCCATGATGTTCGAGACCGGGCGCGGCAATGCGGAGACGATCCGCCTGTTCACCCGCGCGGCGGCGAAAGCGGACGGCGGCGCGACCTCCACCGCCCTGTCGATCTTCGTCTATGAAAACATGCCCAACGGCACGGACTTCACCATCCCCAAGGATCGGGGCATCGCCGGGCTGAACTTCGCCTTCATCGGCCGGCCGTCGCAGTATCATTCGCCGAGCTCGACGCCCGACGCCCTGGATCAGGGCGCGGTCCAGCACATGGGGTCGCAAGCGCTGGAGGCGACGGACGCCCTGGTCCGCGCCGAAACGCTGCCGGGCGCCGGAGAGAACGCCGTCTATGGCGACTATCTGGGACGGGTGTTCATCGTGCACAACGTGCACTTCGGCTGGGTGTTGCTGGCGATCACGGCGGGGCTTGGGGCGTTCGCCGCATGGGGCGCGCGGCATGCCACGCGGATCAGCGGCGCCGACGTCGGCCGCGGCATGCTGTCGGGTCTGTGGCTGCTGGCCATGGGGATCGTCGTGACCCACGGGGTCAGGGTTCTGGCCGGACCGATGTCGGCGCGAGTCGAGTCGGCCGAGGCCTATTACACCCTGTTGCGCCGTCTGCCGTGGATGGAGGGCGGCGCGGTTCTGGCAGTCTTGGCGGTTGTCCTAGCGGCGCTCGCCGGGCGCGCGGCGCTGGGGCGCAAGGTTCTGGCCGGCGTGGTCGTCGCGGCCATCGCACTCAGCCTGGGCCTCGGCGGGTTCGACCCGATCGTTCTGGGGGCCGGCGTGATCGCGCTTGGCCTATCGGTCTGGAGCCAGAGCGCGCCACGTACGGTCTGGGGCGGATGGCTGGGGCTGATCGCCCTGATCTTCGTCCTCGGCTGCGCGGCGCAGGCGGCAGCGCCCGAGGCGGCGCTGATCTTCGTCTGGCCCGGACTGGTCGCGGCAATCGCGGCGGCGGCCTGCGCCCTGGTCGGCGCCCGGCTGGAAAGCGCGCGATCGCTGATCCCCGCAGCACTCGCCACGGTTCTCGGCGGCGCGTGGATCGTCACCCTGGCTCACCCGGTCTTCCTGGGCGTCGGTATGGATCTGCCCGGCGTACTGGCGCTGATGGGTCTGCTGGCGCTGCTGTTTGCAAGGCCCCTGGCGCCCCCCGGGGGGACGGCGCGGCTGGCGGCCGCAGCGGCGGCCTGCCTGATCCTTGCGTGCGGCGTTTCGCTGACAGCCCGCTTCGCCGAGCCGGAATCGGTGGCGGTCATGGGCGGGCCGAGCTGATCGCTCGGTAACCGCTCGCAGTCTTGCGACGAACACTCGGTCGAACCGATCCCGGAGACACCGCCATGCCGCGCCCCGCACAAAGCCTTGCCAAAAGCCTTGCCACGCATCCCGATCTGCGCCGCCGCCTGGCCCTGTTCGCCAGCGTCGGCGTGGTCGCAGTCGCTGTCCTCGCCGCCCATGGAACCGCGCGGCCGGCCGAGGCGGGCACGTCCGTTTCGCCGCCGTCGAGTGACCTGACCGTGGTCGAGTTGTTCACCAGCCAAGGCTGTAGTTCCTGCCCGCCGGCGAACGCCAATCTGGTCGCCCTGTCCACCCGACCCGACGTTCTGACGCTGAGCTTTAACGTCACCTATTGGGACGACCTGGGGTGGCCCGACACATTCGCCCAGCCAGCCTTCACCCAGCGTCAGCGCGACTATCAGCGCGGCCTGGGGACCGACAACGTCTGGACGCCTCAGGTGGTTGTCGACGGCCGCGCCCATGTCATCGGTCGACGTTTGTCCGATATCGAGACGCTGATCGAGCATCACCGACCGGTCGTCGCGCCCCGGATCGTGTTCCGTGATGGCGGCGTAGGGGTGGCGGGCGGCTCGGCCCTGGATCAGCCGGCCGACGTCTGGCTGGTCCGCTACGAGCCCCGGCCGATCGACGTGCCGGTGGCGCGCGGCGAGAATGGCGGACGCACCCTGCCTCATGCGTCGGTCGTGCGCGATCTGGTGCGACTTGGCCGATGGTCGGGTGGGGCCGCGCAGGGCTTTCGCCTGCCCGCGCCCAGCCGCGCGGAACTGCTGACCGCCGTCCTGGTCCAAGGGCCGAACGGTGGACCGATCCTGGCGGCCGCCAAGGGCTGAACCGGCGTCTTTAAGGGCAAGGCGAACGACGCGGTGGTCGCCGAAGTTCGCAATCTGCTCATCGCTCTGATCGGCTGAGGCCGGTCACGTCAAAATCGGTCGCACAACCGGAGGATTTCCGAAAAGAACATATTGGCAACCGGAACAAACCGTGTACTGTCCGGTCTCACAGG
>JAZKHL010000071.1:0-4354 GCA_040385365.1 Pseudomonadota bacterium
GGGTCGTCGAGGCCAATCTGAACAACGACATCGTCGGCAACTCCGAAGGCCAGTCCGGCATCCGCGACACCACCCGCGTCCGCGTCTTCTCCGAAGGCACCAAGACGGTAGAGACCGCGCTCCAGGCCGACCGGCGTCGCTACAACGGCGGCGAGGTCGATTCGTCGTCCCGCAACCTGGCCCGATATGTCGACGGGATCGGCGAACGCTATCTGACCAACCTCGATGTCGAGATGATCTACCGCACCGACCGCTTCGGACGCGGCGGCGATCAGGTCGAGATGCTGCGTGCCGGCTTTCCCGCCGTGCGCATCTCCGAAGGCGCCGAGAACTACGATCGCCAGCACCAGGACCTGCGCACCGAGAACGGCGTCGAATACGGCGACACGATCGAGGGCGTCGACTTCGACTATCTGGCCAATGTCGCCCGGCTGAACATCGCGACCATGGCGGCGCTGGCTAATGCGCCCATGGTCCCCGCCGGCGTCACGATCGAAGGCGCGGTCAAGCCGGACACCACCCTGCGGTGGACTGCCGTGCACGGTGCCGCCGGTTATCGGGTCTGGTGGCGCTCGACCACCGCGGCGCAGTGGACCCACAGCCGCTGGGCCGGCGACGCGACCTCGCTGGTGCTGGCCGGCATCCCCATCGACGACTATTTCTTCGGCGTCTCGGCGGTGTCCGACGACGGCTATGAGAGCCCGGTCGTCTTCCCAGGCCCGGCTGGCGCCTTCGTCTCGGTCGGCGATCCGCCAGCGCCCGCAAACCGATGAGCGACGTGCGGGGTCGCGTCCGCGTGGCCATCCTGATCTCCGGCGGCGGCTCCAACATGGCCGCGCTGATCGATGCGGCGGCGCGCGAAGATGCGCCATGTGAGGTCGTGCTGGTGGTCTCCAACGACCTGCATGCCGGCGGTCTGGCCATCGCCGAGGCGAAAGGCGTGGCGACCTTCGCCGCCGATCACCGCCCCTTCGGCAAGGACCGCCAAGCCCACGAATCCGTCCTCCAGGCCGCGCTAGACAGCCACGACGTCGAGGTCGTCGCCCTTGCGGGTTACATGCGGGTGCTGACCGCCGGATTCGTCCAGCGCTGGGCCGGCCGTATGCTGAACATTCACCCCAGTCTGCTTCCAAAATATCCGGGCCTCGACACCCACGCCCGCGCCATAGCGGCAGGCGACGCCCTTGCCGGCTGCACCATCCATCTGGTTACCGAGGGCGTCGATGAAGGCCCTGTCTTGGCCCAGGCCGAGGTGCCCGTCGTCGCCGGCGATACGCCCGCGACCCTCGCCCAGCGCGTCCTTCAGGCCGAGCACGCCCTTTACCCCCGGGCGCTGTCCACGTTCTGCGCCAAGATGAGAAGTTCGTAATCAACGCGGTTTGGCGGCGACAAGTCGCGTTCTGCGAGTCAGGGTCGGCCAACTTTTTCCGCCAGGGAACCTCCATGTTCAAACTCCGCCTGATGGCCTGCGTCGCCGGCGCCGTGCTCCTGACCGCCGCGCCTGCTCTCGCCCAGACCGGCCCGGTCGCCGTCGAGATTCCGTCCGAGGATCAGGCCGAGATCGGCGTCTTCGGCTTCGACCTCAACGGCATGGACACCACGGTGAAGCCCGGCGCCGACTTCAACCGCTATGCCAGCGGGACTTATCTGGCCAACACGCCGATCCCGTCTGACCGCGCGTCCTACGGCATGTTCACGGTCCTGGCCGACCGCGCCGAGACCAACCTGCGCGCCCTGATCGAGGAAAGCGCCGCCAACCCGTCGACCCCCGACGCGACCCGGATCGGCGCCTTCTACGCCAGCTTCATGGACGAGGCCGCGATCAATGCGATGGGCGCCACGCCGCTCCAGTCCGACCTGAACGAAGTCCGCGCCGCCGACACGCATGAGAAGATGGCCGCCCTGATGGGTCGCACCCAGTACGGCTTCGGCGCCAGCCTGTTCGGCGTGCAGACCTTCGAAGACCTGCGCACCCCCGACAAGGTCTCGGCCTATGTCGTTCAGGGCGGGCTCGGCATGCCCGACCGCGACTATTACCTGGAAGACCGGTTTGCGACCCAGAAGGCGGCCTATCGCGCCTATGTCGAACAGGCCCTGACGCTCGCCGGCTGGCCCGAACCGGCCGCCGCCGCCGACGCCGTCCTGGCCTTCGAAACCGCCATCGCGGCCGAGCATTGGACCGCCGTCGAGAACCGCCAGATCGACAAGATCTACAACCCCATGACGGTCGCCGAGCTGACGACCGCCGCGCCCGGCTTCGACTGGGCCGGCTGGGCCGCCGCGACCGGCCTGGGGACAGACCGGACCCTGATCGCCGCCAACAACACCGCCTTCCCAGCCATGGCGCGCGTCTTCGCCGACACGCCGATGTCGACCCTGCAATCCTGGGAAGCCTTCCAGGTGATCAACCAGGCCGCCCCCTACCTGTCGCAAGCCTTCGTCGATGCTCGCTTCGAGTTCTTCGGCAAGACCCTGAGCGGCCAGCAGGAGAACCGTCCGCGGTGGAAACGCGGCGTCGGTCTGGTCGACGGCTCGCTCGGAGAGAGCCTCGGCAAGGAATATGTCGCCCGCCATTTCCCGGCGGAATCCAAGGCCCAGATGGAAGACCTCGTCGCCAACATCCGCGCCGCCATGACCGCTCGCATCCAGAACCTGGACTGGATGAGCGACGTCACCAAGGAACAGGCGCTCTACAAGATGAGCAAGTTCGGGGTGAAGATCGGCTATCCCGACGAATGGCGCAGCTATGAGGGTCTGGAGCTGGTTCCGGGCGACTTATACGGCAACGTCGAACGCTCAGCCGCCTTCGAGTGGGCCTACAACCTCGGCAAGCTGGACAGGCCGGTGAACCCGCTGGAATGGGGCATGACGCCCCAGACGGTGAACGCCTACTACAACCCGCCCCGGAACGAGATCGTCTTCCCGGCCGCCATCCTGCAGGCCCCCTTCTTCGATCCGCGCGCCGATCCGGCGGTCAACTATGGCGGCATCGGCGCCGTCATCGGCCACGAGATCACCCACGGCTTTGACGACCAGGGTCGCAAGACCGACGGCGACGGCGTGCTGCGCGACTGGTGGACGGCCGAAGACGCAGCGCGCTTCACCGAACGCGCCGCCGTCCTGGGCGCCCAGTATTCGGCCCTCAGCCCCGTCGACGGGGCCAACGTCAACGGCGACCTGACCATGGGCGAGAACATCGCCGACCTGGGCGGTCTGCTGCTGGCGCTGGACGCCTATCACATGTCTCTGAACGGCCAGCCGGCCCCGGTGCTGAACGGCCTGACCGGCGACCAGCGTGTCTTCCTCGGCTGGGCCCAGGTGTGGCGCAACAACAGCCGCGACGAATATCTGCGCAATCAGGTCACCGTCGATCCGCACTCCCCGGCCCAATACCGGGCGGCCGTTTCGCCTCGCAACATCGACGCCTGGTACACGGCCTTCGGCGTCGCGCCCGGCGACGAGCAATACCTGGCCCCCGAGGCCCGCGCGCGGATCTGGTAAACACGAAAAAGGCCCCGGAGCGATCCGGGGCCTTCTTTCTTCTTAGGGTCGCTAACGCTCGGCTCGCGGAGCCTCGCTGCGTGAGCGCGGCCTTCGTTAGTTCCGGCGACGCGGGGTGGTCGCCGCGCCCGCCACGCCGCCGATCGCGGCGCCCGCGACGGTCGACTTGGTGTCGCCGCCGATGACCTGACCAGCGACGGCGCCGCCGATCGCGCCGGTCGCGGCGCGCTGTTCCATCGTCGTGCCGCAAGCGGCCAGCATGGCCATGGCGCCAACCAGGGGGGCCATCTTCAGGATCGTCTTCATGTTCAAATCTCCGTGGAACACTCGGGGGAATACCGTGGAGATGAAACGAGAAGGCCCGCCCCCGGTTCCGGGAGCGGGCCTGATATCGTCGAGCTCTGCGAACGGCGACCGCTCGCGCCGCGGCCTTAGCCGACGATCTGATCGTCGGTGAAGAACTGGGCGATCTCGAGCGCGGCGTTCTCATCGGAGTCCGAACCGTGGACCGAGTTCTCGCCGATCGACAGAGCGAACTGCTGGCGGATCGTGCCCTGTTCGGCTTCCTTGGGGTTCGTCGCGCCCATGACCTTGCGGTATTTGGCGACGGCGCCTTCGGATTCCAGAACCTGGACGACGACCGGCTCGGCGGTCATCTGGCCGACCAGCTCGCCATAGAAGGGACGTTCGGCATGAACTTCGTAGAATTTCTTGGCCTGGTCTTCGGTCAGTTTCACGCGACGCTGTGCAACGATGCGCAGGCCTGCGCCCTCGATCACGGCGTTGATCGCCCCGGTGAGGTTGCGGCGCGTGGCGTCGGGCTTGATGATCGAGAAGGTGCGTTCGGTCATGG
>JAZKHL010000072.1:0-38555 GCA_040385365.1 Pseudomonadota bacterium
TCCACACCGGCGAGATCGCCGTGAACCTGGATGGCAAGACGGTCGAGGTGCACGGCCACCGCGTCCACCTGACGGGCAAGGAATACCAGATGCTGGAGCTGCTCTCGCTCCGCAAGGGCACCACCCTGACCAAGGAAATGTTCCTGAACCACCTGTACGGCGGCATGGACGAGCCCGAGCTGAAGATCATCGACGTCTTCATCTGCAAGCTGCGCAAAAAGCTGGCCACCGCCGCCGGCGGCAAACATTACATCGAGACCGTCTGGGGCCGCGGCTACGTCCTGCGCGACCCGTCGGAAGTCTCCGCGCCCGCCCCGATCAGCGCCGCCGCCTGAAAGGGTTAGGCCTCAAAGCCATTTGAAGCGCCCGCCGGAACACCGGCGGGCGTTTTCGTCATTTTGCTCGACGGAGAAGGCCCGCCCACGTCTTCGCTACTGAACGCGCCACCACACCGTGATCTCCATTCCAGGATTTGGACTCGGTTTGATCACTGATTTGACCGAGTGCATGTGAACGAGTCCCATAGGTTTTTTCCCGCCGAAGTGCTCGAGCATGATGTCGCTGGCGTTCAACTGGTCGCAGACCTCAGCCATCGAAAGGTCATGCTGGAGATAACCGCGTAACAGAAACAACTGCGCCTGCTCGATGTGGCTGAAGCACCAGTTGTCGTGCCAGGAGAAGTCACGATCGGTCCAGACCGAGTTGTGACCTTCATACCAAGGATCGCGGCTCATCGGCATCGCCTCGGGAACCACGATCGCGATGTATTTGGATCGGTAGTTAATCCAGTTTAGAAAATCCAGACCCTCGCTTTTACGCATGTGTTCGATCACATCGCCCATGATGACCAGGTCATAGTTGGCGACAGGGTGTCGTTCGATGATGCTGCTGCTCGTCTCTCTTAGAATGACATCGTATTTCTCCGCCAAACCATGGCGCTGAATACTGTCCTCGCCGAGTTCGGTGGCCGTGATGTGAATGGTCGGATCGATGGCACGAACGAGTTCGGCGTATTTGCCGGCCCCGGCCCCGACATCGAGCACCGTTCTGGGCTTCACCATCCGAACCAGTCGGGAGAGGGTCTCGTCGAACGTGGTCCAGGAGTATTCGTCGGCGTTCTGCATCGTAAGTCTTTCTGGTCGCGGCACTTTGAGGCGAGGCGAGGTGAACGAGGCTGCGTGGAAAGCGATGAACACCCTCGGTCCAGCGGCGGCAGGATTCGTCAGGTGACGTTCGCGATGAGTGATACCAGTGTATGGAGAACACTGTTGGATTATCACATGAAATCGATTCTGCTCGCCGCCTGTTCCCTTGCGGTCCTGGCCATCGCCCACACCGCATCCGCCGACCCCCAGACCGACGAGGCGAACCGCCAGCGTCAGATGGCCAGCATGCAGGCGGAAGCCTCGCGCAACGACCAGATCAACGCTGACCGCAGCCTGCGCCAGCAACAGGCCACCGCCGACGCCGCGCGCTCAGCAGGCAACAACGGGTCGTCTTCATCCTCCAGCAGCGGCGGATCCTCGGGGGGATCCAGTGGCCTAGGCGCCTCGGGCGGCTACACTGACAATGGCCCGCAGAGCGTCGTTGACAGCTATACGATCATCATCCGGACCCAGGAGACGCCCCAGCAGATGCTGGCGCGGCTGGACCAGGAAGCCGCCGCGGGCGACACGGGCGCCCAGTACAATCTCGGCCGCATCTACTACACAGGCTTCAATGACGCGCCGCGCGACGATGTCCGGGCGCGCGGCTATTTCCGCCAGGCGGCGGAGGCGGGCCATCCTGCGTCCCAGGCCAACTACGGGTATTTCCTGACCGAGGGCATTGGCGGCGCCCGCGACCCTGCCGAAGGTGCGCGCTGGCTGAGAACGGCCGCGGACGCCGGCAACAGCTTTGGCCAGGCGCAGTACGGCATGACCCTGGTCACCTCCGACGCCGCCCAGGCGTCCCGGTACCTGATCCCTGCGGCTGCGGCCGGGGAAGTCGCGGCCCAGGGGATGTTGGGCACTCTCTATGCGATGGGCGAAGGCGTGACGCGTGATGATGCGGCCGCCGTCCGCTATCTGAAGGCGGCCTCCGATCAGGGCGAGATCGGCTCGACCGGCCTCCTGGCAGGCATGTATCTGGGCCACCGGGGAGGGACGGAGGCCGAGGGCTATGCGCTGCTGCGCCGCGCCGCCGAGGGCGGAGACAAGGAAAGCCAGCGGAACTACGGCCTGCTGCTGGTCCAGGGGAACGGCTATCCCAAAAATGAAGCCGCCGGGGCCGCCATGGTCCGGCGCGCGGCCGTCGCCGGCGACAACGCCGCCCGGACCCTGCTGGGTCATCTGTACAATGAGGGACTGGGCGTGCCGCAGGAGGATGCGGACGCCATCTACTGGTGGAGCCTCGCGGCCCAGGGCGGCGACGAAGAGGCTGTCGACCTGATGAGCGAAGTGCGCGCCGGGGGCGACGACCTGACCCGAGCGCCGACCCAGGGCACGGCCCTAGTCGCTTCGGGCGGCGCAGGCGGTCGCGTCCGGGACGCAAGGCCGGCCGAAACCGCGGCGGCCCCGCAACCCGCGTCCCCCGGCAATGCCGCCACCGCTCCGGCGACCGTCGGCGCCGTCATCCGGGGAGAGCTGACCCGTGCCGACACCAAGCTGCCGGACGACAGCTTCTATGACTGCCACGTGGTCCAGACGACGGCCGGGACGGCCTATCGGGCGGTCATGCGCTCGGATGCGTTCGATACCTATCTCAGCATCGGCTCCGGCGATTGCGCAGGCGCCGCAGCTCTCTCGGACGACGATGGCGCGGGCGGAACGAACGCGGCGATCGACTTCACGGGCGACGGCCGGCCATGGTTCGTGCGCGCCAACAGCCTGGCGGCCAATACGACCGGCTCTTACTCGCTGGAGATTTCCGAGACGGCCGCATCGGCCCTGCTGGTGATCGGTCAGCCGGCCCAGGGCCAGCTCACGCGGGCTGACCCCGCGCTCAGCGACGGCAGCTTCTATGACTGCCACTCTGTCCAGACGACGGCGGGAACAGCCTATCGCCTCGCCATGCGATCTTCTGACTTCGACACCTATCTGAGTGCGGGAACCGGCCAGTGCACGGGCACGGCCCGGGTCAACGACGACGACGGCGGCGGAGGGACGGATTCCTTGCTGAGCTTCACCGGCGACGGCCAGGTCTGGTTCGTTCGCGCCAACAGCCTGGGGGCCGCTGCAACCGGAGCCTATACGCTAGAGCTCAGCATGGGCGGAAGCGGTGGCGGCAAGGGGCGCTAGGGCCGGATCGCGCCCGCCACTGCCTGGAACATCGCATTCGGCCGACCTGCTGCATCAAACAGCAGCGGGCTGTCCTTGCCGTCGTCCTTGGCGTCCCGCCGCAACCAGCTGTCGGTGTCGCGCAGGCCCCAGACGGTAAAGGCGTAACGCTGGGCCGAGGGCAGGGCCACGAAGGCCTCGGCCAGTTCGGCGACCCGAGCCGTTTGCTGGGCGATGCGGGTCTGGCGCGAGCGGGTATCGATCCGGCCCTCGGACCGCAGACTGGCGTCCAACTCCGACACGTGGATCGGCAGGCCGAACTGGGCGGCCTCGCGGATGAAGGCGGTCGTCTGTCCGGCCGGGATCTCGATATCGAGGTGCGACTGGGTCCCGATCCCGCCGATGGGGACGCCGGCCGCCAGCAGCCGCTCGACCAGCCGCAGGAAGGTCGCGCCTTTCGCCGGCAGGTTCTCCAGATTGTAGTCGTTCAGGAACAGCACCGCGTCGGGGTCCGCCGCCCTGGCCTGTTCGAACGCCCGGGCGATATAGCCGTCCTGTCCCAGCGTCTGGGACCAGTGGCAATCGCGCAGCCCGTTCCCGTCCTCGGCCACCGCCTCGTTGACGACGTCCCAGCCGACGACCCGGCCCCGATATCGTCCGGCGACGGCGGCGATGTAGCGGTCGAACTCGGCGACGAAGGCAGTGCGGTCCAGCCCGGCGAACTGTTCGGCGCCTTGGGAGAACCAGATCAGAGCATGGCCGTGCAGGCGCAGCTCATGGGCGGTGCAGAAGTCGGCGATCCGGTCCGGCGCGTCCCAGCGGTAATCGCCGGGCGCCGCCAGGATGTATTCCATCTTCATCTCCCACTCCGGCGTCAGCTGGGAGACCTGCGTCAGGGCCAGTTGCGTCCAGGCGGGATCGTCGAACTGCCCGGCCATGGCTGCCGTGCCGATGGGGAAGGGGGCGATGGACTTCAGGGGGGTGGCGTCAATGACCGGCGCGGCGGAGGTGGTGTCGCAGGCGGCGAGCGCCAGGCTCGAGGCGAGGAAGAGGCGACGCGAAAGATCAGCCCTTCCCCCGCTCTTCGCGGGGGAAAGCCGTCCGTCTTCGAGCGAAGCTCGAACAGGACGGATGGGGGAACTTTCCTTTTGAGGGTGGGGCGAGAAAGACAAGACTTCCCCCATCGGCCCTGGATCGCTTCGCGATCGACGGGCCGCTTTCCCCCATGAAGAATGGGGGAAGGGCTTAGCGTGCCTATCCCGCACGCCGCCGCAGACCCATTTCGTCGAACGCCGCCGTCTCGCGCCGACCCGCGGCGACGATGGCGTTCAGCCTCGTCATCTCGGCCACATGCTCGAACTTCTTCAGCTCGGAATAGGCGCCGGTCAGGGCGTCGCGGGCGCCTTCCTCCTCGGCGTCCAGCGTCACGAGGTCGCTTTCGGCCGCGCCTTTGCGCGCCTTCCAGCCGTTCATATAGGCCTGCAGCAGCATTCCGGCCTCGGCGTCCATGCGGGCCCGTTCGCGCTCAACCTCGGCCTCGGCATCCAGCACGGCCAGACGCATCTCGGCGGACGCCTTCTTGGAGGTGATCTCCGACAGACGCTTCTGCAGCGTCTCGACCTCGTAGTTGGAGATGCGGATCAGCGAGTTGGCCCAGGTCGTCATGCGTAGTCTCCGGTCACTGGATCAGACCTTGGTTCAGAATGCTTTCCAACCGGTTGAAGGAATCGGCCATCCGCGTGACGTCCTCCTTGTCCTGACCCAGGAAGGCCTCCAGCGCCGGATTCAGCGCGATGGCGCGGTCGGTGATGGGATCTGCCCCGGCGCGATAGGCCCCGATCTTGATCAGTTCCTCCATCGACGAATAGGCGCTCAGGCACTGACGCGCCCGCCGGTTCAACTCGCGCTCCGGCGGCGTCTGGCAGCCGGGCAGGGTGCGGCTGACGGATTTCAGCACGTCGATGGCCGGGAAACGTCCGCGTTCGGCGATCTTGCGATCCATCACGATATGGCCGTCCAGGATCCCACGCACCGCGTCGGCGATCGGCTCGTCGTGATCGCCGCCGTCCACCAGCACGGTGAACATGGCCGTGATCGGCGCCGCCGTCGTGCCGTCCGGCCGGATCGGCCCCGGCCCGGCGCGTTCCAGCAGTTTCGGCAGTTCGGAAAAGACGGTGGGGGTATAGCCCTTGGTGGTGGGAGGTTCTCCTGCGGCAAGGCCGATCTCGCGCTGGGCCATGGCGAACCGGGTGACCGAGTCCATCAGGCACAGCACCTCCAGGTCCTGGTCGCGGAAATATTCGGCGATGGCCAGGGTCATATAGGCCGACTGACGCCGCTTCAGCGCAGGTTCGTCCGACGTGGCGACCACTACGACCGCGCGGCGCAGACCCTCTTCGCCGAGAGTCTCCTCGATGAACTCGCGCACCTCTCGGCCCCGCTCGCCGATCAGCCCGACGACGACCACGTCGCAGGTCGCCTGTTTGGCCAGCATGGACAGGAGCACCGACTTGCCGACGCCGGAGCCCGCGAAGATACCCAGCCGCTGACCCCGGCAGGTGGTGGTGAACACATCCATCGACCGGACGCCCAGGTCCAGCCGCTCGCCCACACGACCGCGCGAATGGGCCGGTGGCGGTGAGGCGCGCAGCGGGTAGGGGGCCGGTCCCTGTGGTAGCGGCTCCTTGCCGTCGATGGGATTCCCGAAGGCATCGATGATCCGGCCCAGCCAGGCCGTCGTCGGGCGCACGCTGGCCTGTTCGCCGATGATGTGGATGTCCGCGCCGGGGGCCACGCCCTCGACCGGCCCGAACGGCATCAGCAGCGCCTTGGAATCCCGAAACCCCACAACCTCGGCCGGCAGCGGCGTCGTCCCTCGCCGACCGATCTCGGCCCGCGCCCCGACCGCCAGCCGGCTCAAGCCGCCCCGCGCCTCGATCAGCAGGCCGGACACGCCCGCAACCTTGCCTGTGACGACCAGGGGATCGATCGCTTCGACGGCGGCCACGAGGTTGCGCATGTCTTAACGAATGCGGGATCGTGGTTAACGCGCCATGAATTCGGCGGGCCTAGCTTTCCATCATGTCATGCACCTTGGCGGCCAGGTCGCCCATGACGAAGGGCTTGGTCAGCACCTCCATGCCGGGGGCCAGCAGGCCGTTGCCGACGGCGGCGTTCTCCGCATAGCCGGTGATGAACAGCACCTTCAGGTCGGGCCGGGTCACCCGCGCCGCATCCGCCACCTGACGTCCGTTCATGCCGCCAGGCAGGCCGACGTCGGAGACCAGCAGGTCGATCCGGCGGTCGCTGCGCAGGATGTCCAGCCCGGAAGGCCCGTCCGGCGCCTCGATGACGTTGTAGCCGGCCTCGCCCAGCACCTCGGCGACCAGCATTCGCACCGTTTCCTCGTCGTCGATGATCAGCACGGTCTCGCCATGCCCGCCCTCGACCACCGGCGTGGCGCCGACATCCTCGTCGGCTTCGACGTCGCCCTGATAGCGCGGCAGGTACAGGCACAGGGTCGTGCCCTTGCCCATCTCGGAATAGATCCGAACCTGTCCACCCGACTGGCGCACGAAGCCGTGGATCATCGACAGGCCCAGACCCGTGCCCTGGCCCAGGGGCTTGGTGGTGAAGAAGGGGTCGAACGCCTGGGCCTGGACCTCGGGCGTCATGCCCGTCCCGGTGTCGGTAACGCACAGAGAGACATATTGACCAGGCGCGAGATCGCGGGCCTTGGCCGCCCGATCGTCCAACCATTTGTTTGACGTCTCGATCGTCAATCGCCCGCCGTCCGGCGCCATGGCGTCCCGCGCGTTGATGCACAGGTTCAGCAGGGCGTTCTCTAGCTGGGACGGATCGATGTGGGTCGGCCACAGCCCGCCGGCGCCGACGACCTCGACCTCGACGTCCGGCCCGACGCTGCGCCGGATCAGGTCTTCCATGCCGTTGATCAGACGGTTCACGTCGGTCGGCTTGGGGTCCAGCGTCTGGCGGCGCGAGAAGGCCAGCAGACGCTGCGTCAGCGACGCCGCCCGCTGAGCGGATCCTTGCGCCGCATCGATATACCGCTCCATCCCGTTCAGCCGCCCCTCGGACAGCCGCTTCGACAGCAGTTCCAGCGACCCCGAGATGCCCGCCAGCAGATTGTTGAAGTCGTGGGCGATGCCGCCCGTCAGCTGACCCACCGCCTCCATCTTCTGCGACTGCCGCAAGGCCTCTTGCGCCGTCGCCAGCAGCTTCTCGCGCGCCTTGTCCTCGGTCAGGTCGCGACCGACGGCGATGAAGTGGACGCCGTCCGGTTCGGGCGCGACGGTCCAGCCGATCGGGGTCCAGACGCCGTCCTTGGACAGGATCAGGTTCTCGTAACGCACAGACTGGCCGGTCTGCCCCATCGTGGTCAGCGACGCTGTGGTGGCCGCCAGATCGTCGGGGTTGATGATGTCGGCATAGGGATTGGTCAGCAGCTCGTGCTCGCTCCACCCCAGGATGTTCGTCCAGGCCGGGTTCACCGCCAGCAGACCGCCCGCATAGTCCGCGCGGGCCAGCATGTCGGCCGACAGGGTCCACAGCCGATCGCGCTCGGCCTTGGACCCTTCCAGCAGGATTTCCAGCTGGTCGTTCAGTGTTTCCAGCTGCTCGCCTTGGCGGCGGATGTCGTCGATGTCGCTGTTGGCCCCGACCCAGCCGTTTATCTGCCCGGCGGCGTCGCGCACCGGCTCGGCCTGCACCCGGAACCAGCGCCAGGCCCCGTCCGCGCGACGAATCCTGAACTCGGTCTGATAGCGTTCACCCGTGTTCAATGACCGGACCCACGCCGCTCCCGCGCTTTCCAAATCATCGGGGTGCACGATCCGTCCCCAGCCGTCGGCGCCGTCGATGTCGCCTTCGGACAGGCCTGCGTACGCATAGACCTGATCGTTGAACCAGTAGAGTGTTCCGTCCGGCCGGCTGGCCCAGACGTGGTTCGGTACGGCCTGGGAGAAGGCGCGAAATTGCGCTTCGCTTTCGCGTAAAGCCGTCTCCGCGGCTCTCCGCGCCGTCAAATCCTTGAACAGGACTGCGACCTGGTTGCGAGACGCCGGCTCGATCCGGAACGCCGCCACCTCCAGCCAGCGGTCGGTCTGCTCGAACAGTTTCTCGAGCCGAACAGATTCCCCCGTGTCGAGCACCGATCGATACAAATCGACCCATTGCTGGGCCTGATCGGGCGCCAGTTCGCGAATGGTTTTACCGGCCACGCCTTCCAGCCCGACTTGAACGGCCGCGGCCGGATTGGTCTCGACGTGCAGATAGTCGCTCAGCGGCCCATGCGGACCGTCGATCAGCTCGATGATGCAGAACCCCTCGTCGACAGTATCGAACAGGGTGCGATAGCGCGCCTCGCTCTCCTGCTGTTCGGCCAGGGAGCGCACCCGCTCGACGTGGGCCCACGACCGCTCGGTCACTTCCCGGATCAGTGAAAGCTCGTAGTCGTTCCAGACGTGCGGCACGGCGGTATGGATCGCCATCAGCGCCGTCAGCCGCCCCTCCTTGACCAGAGGCATACAGATGGTCGCGGCGATGCCGATCGCCTGGAAGGTCGCGGCCTCTTGCGGCGCGATCTCCTTCAGATTGTCGTTGATGATCAGCGGCCGCCCGGCGCCCAGCTCCTGAACCGCCAGCACGCCGAAGTCGGCCAACTGATAGTGGCCGACGATGCTGGGCGAGCCCGGCGCCGCCCAATCGCCGCGGATGGTGAACCCGTCCTGGTCCTCGTCCATGTCGGCATAGGCGCAGTTGGATACGCCCAGATGCTCGGCCGTCATCCGGGTGGTCACAGCCAGGACGGCGTCGGCGTCGATCAAAGGTTGGGTCGCCTGGGCCAGGGCGTCGAGGAACCGCAGCCGCCGCTCGCTGTCGCGCAAGGTCGTCTCGGCCCGTGCACGCTCGCTGGCGGTGCGGACGCGTTCGGCGACCTCACGCACCAGCGCCACGTCCTCGTCGGGCCAGGGACGGGGCGTCGCGTTGTTGACAAACAACAAGGCGACCACTTCGCCGCGCTCGATCAAGGGCATGTTGATCAGCGACGTCGCTCGAATGCCGGCCAGCGCCACTCCGCCGTCCTCGACGCGCGGATCGTTGGCGGCATCGGCGAAGATCACCGTCTCTCCGCGGGCCAGGTTCTCGATGTAATTGCCGAAGTCGCGGAAATGAATGACCCCGGCGATGCTCTGCACGCCCGGCGCATTGTAATCCCGCGCGATCGTGACCGTCTCGGCCACGGTGTCCATGACGCCATAACCCACGCGGCTGACCCCCAGCGCATTGGCCAGGATGCGGGAAGACGCGTGCGAGATTTCCTCCGGATCCGTCAGGTCGCGGATCGCGTCGTTCAGTTCCAGCAGGACGCGTTGGCGCAGTTCGCCGGCGCGCATTTCCTGCTCGGCCCTGCGGCGCGACACGACCGATCGCGTGCGTTCGGCGAAAGCGCGCGACAGGTCTATGTCGCCCTCGGTCCAGGCCCGAGGCTTCGCGGAATGGATCAGCACTTGTGCGACCATTCGCCCGTTTTCCATCACCGGCACGTCCATCAGCGCCTGGATGCCATAGGCCAGAAGCGGATCGGGGTCGGTCGCTGTGCGCGGGTCGGTGCTGACGTCCGCGATGGTGACGGGCCGCCCCTGCAAGGTGTCGGCGATATAGCTGCCGTAGGTGCGGAAATGGTGCGTCCCAGCAACGCTTTGACCGCCCGGTTCGATCCAGTCGTCGGCGATGACGATGGTCTCGGTTTTGGCGTCGACGTCGCCATAGCCGGCTCGGTAGGCTCCCAAGGCCTTGGCTAACAGCCGCGACGACACGGAGATCACGCCGGATGGCTCGGTCTGCTTCGACAGCGCTTCGTCCAGTTCGATCAGGGCGGCCTGACGAACCTCCAGCGCCCGGCGCTCGCTGATGTCATTGAACAGGACCGCGACCAGATTCTCGCCGGGTTCGCCGATCCTGTAGGCGTGAACGTCCCACCACCGGCCCAAGGCCTGCGAGCCGCTTTCCAGCCGCGCCGGCGTCCCTGTCCGCGCCACGTCACCATAGACCCGGAACCAGATGTCTTCGTGCGTCGGCGACAAATCGCGCATCCGCTTGCCGATGACGTCGCCGCTTAGACCGGTCTGCGCCTCAAACGTCGGATTGACCTCGACGAACTCATAATCGACCGCCGTTCCGTCCTGAGCGAAGATCATCCGGACGACGCAGAAGCCGGTATTGATGCCTTCGAAAAGGGTCCGGTAGCGCTCCTCGCTGCGGACGAGCTGGGCCGCCGTATTGGCGGTCTCCGTGACGTCATATCCGCCGGCGAAGATGCCGCTGACAGCGCCTGACGCGTCGCGGATGGGCGCATACAGCAGGTCGACGAAACGCTGACCCCGACCGGCCGCCAGATCGACGGCCGTGTTCTCGATCCGATAGGCCTCACCGGTCGAGTAAACGCCGTCGAGCAGTTCGTAGAATCCCTGCCCCTCCAGTTCCGGGAATACCTCGCGCACGGTGCGGCCCAGATAGTCGCGCTGCCCGGCCAGATCGATGTAGGCGTCGTTGACGTAGTCGAACCGATGCTCCGGACCCGACAGCATGGCGACGAAGCCCGGCATCTGTTGCAGCATCGTCTGCTGGCGAGCCTGTTCGGCGGCCGCTCGGCGCTCGGCGAGGACACGGCCCGTCGTTTCTATGACTACGGCCAGGACGCCGGCCGGCTGGCCGGTCTCGTCCGGCACCGGCGAATAGTCCAGGTTCATGAACACCTGTTCGGGCCGGCCGTGCCGATGGAGCGTCAACTCCTGATCCCTGTAGGCCAGAGTGCCGCCGGCCAGTCCGACCTTCATGACGTTGTCGTTGAATTCCGCGACCTCGGGCCAGCCCTCCCGAACGTTCGAACCCAGGAGTCGAGGGTGACGTCCGCCTGCGAAGACCGAGTAGGCGTCGTTATAGATCATGACCCCCTGGGGGCCCCACAGCATGACGATCGGCACAGGCGACGCGATCAACAGACTCGTCGCGGTCTTCAGGCTTTGCGGCCATGACGCTAGCGGCCCAAGCGGGGTCGAGGCCCAGTCGAACTGCCGGATCAACCTGGCCACCTCTCCAGAGCCGGCTGGGAAGTCTCCGCTGGACGCTGTGGATGCCGTCGCTTCAGTCAGTGGTCCGCCCCCCAGGCGCTGCTATCGCCGACCGCCAATTCCACGCAACGCGGTGAAGGTTGCGAGGTTTCAAAAAAGATTGTGCGGCGCCGGACACAGGCTCTTCGTTGGGCCGCGGCCTGTTTTCTTCGCCCGGGCTTCACCAAATCTACCTTGTGTCGGCTGTGGTCGGACCTATGTCCTGATAGCGATGCCGGACCGGCGTCGAAATGTCCAAACCGAACACACCGAACGAACCGAACACTTTTTCACGCGCCGAACGGAGCTCTCCCATGTCCGACGCCCTTCCCGCGAATTACGACGCCGCCCGCCATGCCACCAAGGGGCGGGGCAAGGTTTATGACTCGATCGTCGACACCATCGGCGACACGCCACTCGTCGGCCTGCCACGCCTGTCGGCAGAGTATCAGCCCAAGGCCCGCGTGCTGGCCAAGCTGGAGTTCTTCAACCCGATCGCGTCGGTCAAGGACCGGATCGGTGTGGCGATGATCGAGGCGCTGGAAGCCTCGGGCAAGATCGGCCCAGGCAGCGTCCTGATCGAGCCCACATCCGGCAACACCGGCATCGCCCTCGCCTTCGTCGCCGCCGCCAAGGGGTACCGCCTGATCCTGGTCATGCCGGAATCGATGTCGATCGAGCGGCGCAAGATGCTGGCCCTGCTGGGCGCCGAACTGGTCCTGACCCCGGCCGAGAAAGGCATGAAGGGCGCCATCGCCCAGGCCGCCGAACTTCTGGCCAACACGCCCGGCGCCGTCAGCCCCTCCCAGTTCGAGAACCCCGCCAACCCGGCCATCCACCGCGCCACGACGGCGGAGGAGATCTGGAACGACACGGCGGGCGCCGTCGACATCGTCATCGCCGGCGTGGGCACCGGCGGCACCATCACCGGCGTCGGCCAGGCCCTGAAGGCCAAGAAGGCTTCCGTTCGCATGATCGCGGTCGAGCCCACCGCCTCTCCGGTCCTGTCGGGCGGCGAACCCGGCCCGCACAAGATCCAGGGCATCGGCGCCGGCTTCATTCCCGCCATCGTGGACCGTTCCGTGATCGACGGCGTCGAACAGGTCTCCAACGAGGACAGCTTCGACATGGCCCGAAAGGTCGCCAGGGTCGAAGGGATCCCGGTCGGCATCTCGTCCGGCGCCGCCCTCGTCGCCGCCTTCCGCCAGGCCGCCCTGGACGAGAACGCCGGCAAGACCATCGTCGTCATCATCCCCAGCTTCGCCGAACGCTACCTGTCCACGGCGCTGTTCGAGGGGCTGTAAGGCGGCGGTTAACCGGGCGGCGGTTAGGCTTCTTGCCAACATGTCCGATCCGGCCACCGCCCCGTCTGCAGACGCCCCGCCGCCGGTCTTCCGTGCGCGTCATGCCCTGCTCAAGCGGCTGGCCGACGTGGTGTCGCTGCCGGGCAGCCGGGTCAACGCCTTCGAGCGCGCGGTTACGGGTGATCTGCTGGTCGAGATGCTGCGGCTGGCCGCTCCCAAGGATCGCCTGCGGGTGGCCCAGCGGCTGGCGGCGTTGGCGGAGTTGCCCAACAGCCTGGCGCGGATGCTGCTGCGTGACGAGCCTTCGATCGCGGGCATGCTGATCGAGCAGTGCGCCTCCCTTTCCGACGCCGATCTGGCGGCCTGCGCCCGCGACACCGGCCCCGAGCACCGTTTCCTGATGGCCAGCCGCCGAGGTCTGTCAGAAGTGGTCACCGAGACCCTGATCGCCTTCGAGGAGCCTGAGGTCGTCGAGGCCCTGCTTCGCAACACCACCGCCCGCCTGTCCCAGGCCGGCGTCGACGCCGTCGTCAGCCTCAGCCGTCATGTGCCGTCCCTGTGCGGTCACCTGCTTCGCCGCCCCGAGCTTCGGCCTTCCGGAGCCTATGTGATGTTCTGGTGGGGCGGGGCCGAGGAGCGCAAGACGATCCTCCAGCGCTTCGCCGTGTCGCGCGAAGTGATGCAGGAGGTCGTCGAGGACGTCTTCGCCATGGCGGCCGCCGAGGGATGGCAGGACCCGGTGTCGCGAAAGGCGCTGCAGTTCATCGAGCGTCGCCAGCGCAATCGTGGGGCGATCGAGAAGAGCCCCTACGGCAGTCTGGAACATGCCGTCGAAGCTGCGGCCAAGGAGGGTCTGAACCGCGAGGTAGCCTCCGAGATCGCCTATCTGGCCGGGATCAAGCCGCTGACCGGCGCAAAGATCATGGGTGACATCGGCGGCGAACCCCTGGCCATCCTGTGCAAGGCCACCGGCATGTCGCGGGTCGACCTGCAGAACCTGTGGCGGTCCGTCCGCCGCCCCGAGACCACCGCCGACGGTGCGGTCCATCCCGATTGGGCGCGCGTGCAGATCACCTATGAGATGCTGGCCGTCGATCGGGCCCAGACGGTGCTGCGCTACTGGAACTGGTCGCTGTCCTCGGCCATGTCGCCGGCGTTGCTGAAAGCCATCCGGGACGGCGACGAAGAGGCGCTGGACGACTACTCGACGCCCGAACGCGCGGCGATGATGGCGCTGGCGGAGAATTTCGGCCGCTGAAGTCTGCGAGTCGGGCCGCGATCTATATTTGCTGACGTCACGTGAGATATAGAATCGCGCCTCTGATCGGCGCGCATTGCTTTCGCCGGCGAACATCCTTATTCGACAGATCATCAATCGCTTTGGCGCGACAAGATTAGCGAAGGAACAGCCCATGGACGCGACAAGAATGGACGACCGGTCCGAACTTCTGGAAATGACGGCGGACATCGTGTCGGCCTATGTCGGCAACAACAGCGTGGCGGCGAATGACCTGCCGTCGTTGATCTCCAATATCCACGCCGCCCTGTCGCAGGTCTCGACTGGCGTCGTCGAGGTCGAGCCCGAGGTCAAGGAGCCTGCGGTGCCGATCCGCAAGTCGATCAGCCCCGATTTCCTGATCTGTCTGGAAGACGGCCGAAAGTTCAAGTCGTTGAAGCGTCACCTGCGCACCAAATACGACATGAGCCCTGAAGAATACCGCGCCAAATGGGGTCTGGCCAAAGACTATCCGATGGTCGCCCCGAACTATGCCAAGGCGCGTTCGGACCTGGCCAAGCAGATGGGCCTGGGCCAGGGCGGTCGCAAACCCGCCCGAACCGCGCCGCGCGCCAAGAAGTAGTCATCGTCCGAAATGATCGAGCGCCCGCTTCCGAAAGGAGGCGGGCGTTTTCGCGTCAGGCGGCCGCCGCCGTGCCCCTGCGCATCCGCCAGAAGCGGAGCGTCCTGAGCGCCGCGTCACGCTGCAGGTCCGCATAGAGCCGGGCATAGACGTGGGCTTGGGCCATGGCGCTCTCGCCGCTTCCCAGAATAACAACCGCGAAGGTCAGGAACAGGGACCGGTCCAGGTCGGCCGCCTTGCAGATGACCGCCAGGGCGTCGAGTTCCTTCTTCTCCACGATCGAACTAGCGGTATGGAAGTCCACGTCCGCCAGCTGCGCCAGAGCGATCAGGAAAGACGTCCTGGAGCCGGATCGAAGGAAGCGCGCCAGCATGGTTGGCGTCAGCTGCCCCGCCGCGCCGAGCTCCTGCACGTAGGCCACGCATTCGCTGTAGTCGGCCGGAAGGGCGCCGTCATCGGTCGCCACGCGTGCCCGTCCGGCCGCCAGGGCGCTTTCGAGCAGCACCGGATCCATCGCCGCGTTCTGCTCCAGGATGCGCTGACGAAGACGGGCCTCGACGACGAAATACATGTCGTTCAGCAGATCGGCCGGCAGACCCTTCCTCTCGACCGTGGCGGCATGCAGGTCCGGATTGGTCTTGGCCCGCTCGACGGCGGTCTCGGTCGCGGCGCGCGACAGGCGGGCGCCGTCGTTCCGCAGCAGGGCGCCCAGGGTGTCGTCGTCGCCACGCTCGACGATGATCTCCGAGACGGCCTCGGACACAGTCGGGCGTTCGGAGACGGCGCGCAGATGGGCCTGCCCCTTGGAGCGGACGACGCCCAGCAGATCCTCGTCGGTCAGGACGGTCGAAGCGCGCAGCACGGCGTCCGCGACGGCGACCTCGTCGTTGGCCAGTCTGCGGATCAGACCGCGCGGCGCATCGGGCGACAGGGCGAACCGAGCCGACAGCTCGGCTCTGACGGCGGTCTCCATTTCGGCCGTGAGATCGCTCAAGACCGTGTCGTAGAGGGCGTCCTCGGCGGCGCTGCGCTGGGCCGAGCCGAAGAAATGCTCGGTCAGTTCCCGCAGCAGGGCGCGGCGCTTCTCGCTGGACGTTTCCTGCGCCAGGACGATCAGGTCGGGCAGGCGAGACATGGTCTCGGCGGCGGCTGCATCGCTCATGGCAGGCTCGGATCTTCGTTCGCGGCGGGGCGTCGGCGGCCCTGGGCGTCGCGCGTTGGAGCCTCGTTGGCCGGGGGTTCGGCGAGGTCGAGGGTAACGCTGTCGAAATAGACCGGCTCGGGCATGACGGTCGGATCGGGCGCATGGCCGGCGTCGCGGTGAAGCGAGTAGTAGCGGGCGCCCTGCTGGCCGGATGGGGCCGGCGCGGCTTGCGCATAGGTTTGGGGAGCAGGTTGAGCCATGTCCGCCGCGGCCTGGGGCGCGGGCGCGCCGCCGGGTTGTTGCAAGCGGAAGATCGGCGCGTCGCGGCGGGGCGCCATGGGATCGCGAGCCGGGTCGGAGACCGGTGGGGCTTCGGCCATGCGCGCGGGCGCGGCTGAGGGGGCTGGTGTCGGCGGCGGAGCATAGACCGGCGCCGGGGCCAGGGCCGGCATCCGTGCAGGGGCGGGTGTGGGCGCGGAATAGGTCGGAATGGGCGAGGGCGAGGCCATCTCGCTGGTCGCGTAGGCCATGGGGTCGGGCGAGCCGGGAGCGAAGCTGGGCGCGACGCGGGGCCCGAGCCAGGCGCTGGCGGGAGTCAGGCCGCGCGACGTCGGCGTGGCCTGCGGGGTCTGCTGCATCATCGGGCGCGACACGGCCTGGGTTGGGGCGACCCGGCGGGGGATCATGCCGTTGCGCGCGCGCGTCTGAGCCGCGACGACGTCGCCTGGCGTCGTGGTCGCCGGACGATTGGCCCAGGTCATGTAGCGAGGCCCGGTGGGCGCTGTCTGGGGGGCGGACTGAGCCTGGGCCGCCCCGGCGAGCGCGAGGCAGGCCGTCGCCAGAAGCAGGGTCACGGGGCGATGGGCGCAATGCGGCAAGGCTGGGCTCCCGTTCGGAAAGGAACGTTCCGGCCGAGCCTAGTCTTCGCGGACTTAACCCCGGGCTAACGGACGGGTGGGCGTCACAGTCGGTCGCGAAGCGCGCGGCGCTGGATCGCGGTGGTCACCCCATTGAGCGCCAGTCCCATGACGGCGAGGCAGAATAGGGCCGCCAGAAGCTCTGACGTACGAAGGCGATTACCCGCCTCCAGAAGACGCCAGGCCAGGCCTTGGGTGGCGCCGGAGCCCGAGACGAACTCGGCGACCACGGCTCCGACCACCGACAAGCCGGCGGCGACGCGGATGCCTTCAAGCGTGAAGGGCAGGGCGGAGGGGAGGCGCAGCCGGAGAAGGCGCTGGACCGGGGTCGCAGCGTGCAGGTCGAACAGCCGCTCCAGATCCGGGTCCGCAGACTTCAGTCCGGTCAGGACGCCCGAGAACACCGGGAAGAAGGCGACGGCGGCGGCAAGCGCCGTCACCGCCCGGTCGGCATGGTCGAGACCGAACCAGATCAGCACCAGCGGCGCGATGGCGATGACCGGCGTGACCTGGAGCGTGACGGCCAAAGGCGCGACGGCCCGTTCGGCGGTTCGGCTCAGCGAGACGGCGATGGCCAGACCGCCGCCCAGCACGATCGCCACGACCAGCGCATTGAAGGCCATCCAGAAGGTCTGCAGCGCCGATCCGGCCAGGACGGGAGCGTTGTGGATCAAGGCCAGGGCGACGGCGCTGGGCGGAGGCAGGAAGTAGACGGGGACGTCGAGCAGACGGCAGGCCGCCTCCCACAGGCCGAGCAGGGCGGCGAGCATAAGGACAGCGGGCAGGGCGTCGAGCAGACGTCTCATGCAGCGGCCCTCATCGACTTTGCGAGGGCGTCTGCGACAGCCTCGACAGCGTCGCGATAGGCGGGGTCGCGCCGCCAGCCCTCTGGGCGTGGCAGGGGGCCGGGCATGGCGACGTCGGCGACGGTGCGGCCGTCGGCGGCGTCGAGGATGACGACCCGGCCGGCGAGGTAGGCGGCCTCTTCGACGTCGTGGGTGACGAAGACCATGGCGATGGATCGATCGGCCAGGAGGCGGTGCAAGTCCTCGATCAGGCCGCGTCGGGTGATCGAGTCCAGCGCCGCGAAAGGCTCGTCGAGAAGCAGCAGTTCGGGCTCGATGGCGAGGGCGCGGGCCAGGGACACGCGCATGGCCATGCCGCCCGACAGCTGGCGTGGACGGGCGGTCGTGCGGTCGCCCAGGCCGACGGCCGAAAGGGCGATGTCGGCGCGGCGGCGGGCCTCGCCGGACGGGACGCCGGACAGCTCCAGCGGCAGGGCGACGTTGGTCCGGGCGTCGGCCCAGGGCATCAGGGTTGGGCTCTGAAAGACGAACCCGGTCCGCCCTGACGGGCGATCCACGCGGCCTGCGGCGGGCTGTTCCAGGCCGGCGAGCAGGCGCAAGGCGGTGGACTTGCCGGCTCCCGACGCGCCGACAAGGGCGACGATCTCGGCGGGCACGACGGTCAGGTCGATCGGGCCGAGTGCAGGGCGGCCGGGATATTTGACGACTGCTGCATGCAGCCCAAAACCCAACACCTCCGTCATCCTCGGGCTTGTCCCGAGGATCCATCCGTCCGCAAGCAAGAGCGGTAATGCGCTTGACTGAACCCCAACGCGTTCAACAGCCCGTCTGCAGCTGACATGGGCCCTCGGGACAAGCCCGAGGGTGACGGAGGGCGTATGGGATCGTCACCCACGGCCAGGCAGGAAGTCGTCGGTGAAGGCGTCGCGCCAGCGCAGGTCGGTGGGATAGACGCCGGCCTGAGACGTGATGTCGAAGAAGGCCTGCCACCGTTCCACGGTCATGGCGCCCAGGCCGTAGAGGGCGGCGTCGCCGGCGTCGACGATGCCGTACTCGCTGAGCTTGGCGCGGGCCTGATCCAGGATGTCCTGGGTCATCTCGGGGTTGGCGCTCCTGATCAGGGTGTCGGCGGGCTTCGGATCGCCCCGCATATAATCGCGCCAGCCCTCTGCCGAGGCGGCGATGAAGCTGCGCAGCGCCGCCGCATTGTCCCGGGCGAACCCGTTCGGCGACAGGACCATGGTGGCGTAGGAAGGGTAGCCCTCGTCGGCGAGCAGGAAGACTCGAGGTTCAAACCCGGCCTCCTTTTCGACGGTGTAGGGCTCGCTGGTCAGATAGCCCTGCTGCACCGCGCGTTCGTCGGCGATGAAGGGGGCGGGGTTGAAGTTGTATTTGCGGACCTGATCGTCGGTGAAGCCGTATTTGGCCTTCAGCCAGACCCAGAAGGCGGTGATCGAAGCGTCGGCCAGCAGGAACGGCCGTCCCCTCAGGTCGGCGATGCCTGTCAGGGCGGGGTCTGGATGGGCCATGAGGACCTGCGGGTCCTTCTGGAAGAAGGCGGCGACGGCCTTCACCGGCGCGCCCTCGGCGACCAGGTTCAGCGGGATGAAGGAGTTGGAGCCCATACCCAGCTCGACGGCGCCGGAGGCCAGAAGTTGGGGCACGTTCACGCCCGGGCCGCCCTGGATGATCTGGACGTTCAGGCCGCGCCGTTCATAGGCCCCGGAGGCGAGAGCCTGATAGAAGCCGCCTTGCTCGGCCTGGGCGCGCCAGTCGGTGGCGAAGCGGATGCGGACCCGGCCCTGTTCGTCGACGGGGGCCTCGGCGTTGTCGCAGGAGGCCAGACACATGGCAGTGACCGCCACGCCGCCGGCGAGGACCAGACGACGGCTGATGACGGGTTGAGTCGGACGGGACGGCATTGCCGCAAACTAGGGCGATGACGGAAGGATGGGAAGGCGACGCTACGTCTCCTCCCCGTCGCGCAGCGATGGGGAGGTGGATGCGAGCGCCTGCGAGCAGACGGAGGGGTTCTGGAAGCGGGACAGGTCGGTGGGGCGTCAAGAACCCCTCCACCCCCCGCCAAGCGGCGGGCGGTCCCCCTCCCCATTCGCCAAGCGGCGATGGGGAGGAGACGACACAGCCCAGAATTGAGCGAGGGGACGTGAACCCGGTCGAGCCGGTATTCACGTCCCCCCACCAAGTCCGGGTTGGGACTTGGCCATTGAGGTTTTGGACCCTGGCGTCAGCGCCGGCGGGCGAACCCGGCGACGGTCGGCTGTATCCTTGCGACTCCTGCTCCGTGGCGTTTCGTTTCGGGCTTTTGACCCTGACGTCGTCCACCGATCCCGGTCTGGTTCTCCGTGACCCATCGCGCCGAAGCGTTCAGTGTCGGGAGCCTGGACCCTGCCCGGTCTTTCCGCCGTCGCCCGAAAGCGCCTTTGGAACCCTTGGTCAGAGAGCCGGACCGACCCGCTTGAAACCCCGGTCTCCCTGGGTTTCCGCGCCGCCGTGTCCCTCGGCAAAGTCAGGTTCGCTCCGATCGCGGGATCCGGCAAGCGGTGGATTCGGTCCCGCTGTGCAACATGGGCCAGGGGCCGGTGGACAAGGCCGTTAACCTCTGTGGACGGATCAATTTACAGGTGCTGGATCAGTCGCTTGGTTTGTCCACAGAAACGCTGGTCGCAGTCAGTTGCGCGTCGATCCATTGGCGGATGAAGGTTTGAGAAAGGGCGACGGTTGGGCCGCCGAAATGCTGGAAGCCATGGGCCGCGGCGGGAACCTCCAGAAGTATCGTGTCCGCCTCTTTGGACCAGGCCTGGGCCATCAGGCGGCTATCGTCCTGAAGGGGATCCAGTTCGCCGGCGACGAAGAGGGCGGGCGGCATGCCCGACAGGTCTGCGTAGAGCGGCGACAGGTCCGGCGAACGCAGGGCGGCCTCGTCTCGGTCGGGTGCGATCTGGCGCAGACCGGCGGCCAGGTTCGGGCCGTCGAACAGCAGGGTCCGGGCATCGGCGGCATGGACCGACGGCGAGCCGGACAGGTCGAAGGCGCCCTGGACGAAGATGGGAAGCGGCAGCCGCGTCTCGCCGTCGTTGCGCAGCTTCAACAAGGCGAGGGCGGCGAGGTGGGCGCCGGCGGATTCGCCTATGACGAAAACCTGTTCGACGCCGAACCGGGCCCGGCCCTCGACGATAGCCCATCGCAGGGCGGCGGCACAGTCGGCGACCTGGTCGTGAAAGGTCACGCGGCGGGCTCGATCCAGAAGGCGGTAGTCCACCGAGGCGACGGCGAGGCCGGCTTCAGCCAGATGCCGTGTGAGGGGATCGTTCAGTGCGGCGCTGCCGAGCACCCAGCCGCCTCCGTGCAGATCGATTATCAGGGCGCGGGGCGGCTCGGTCGGTGTGAGCAGGCGCTGGGAGACCGGGCCATCCGCGGTCGGCAGGTGCAGGATGGAGACGCTGATCCCGCGACCTTTCAGGGTCAAGGCGCTGAGGCGGCCAACCGCACGGCCGGCGGGGGCGTTCAGCTGCATGCCCAGCCGAAACCGCCAGCCCTCCGGCTTGAAGCGCGGCATGGCCTGAAGGGTCCGGTTTACTCGTGCAGCCGCTCGGTGTTGCTCGGGCGTAAGCGGAAGGGTCTGGATCGTCAGCGACATGGGCGGCATCTGGGGATGCGTGGATGGAATGCCAGCGGGTGCGGCGATCAGCCGGCCAGAGCCTCGCGCTTGCCTTCCAGCTCCAGCCATTCCTCCTCGGCCGCCTCCAGCTTGGCCCGCGCTCCCTCCATGGCCTTCATGGTGCTGGCGAAACCGGAAGGGTCGCGGGCGTAGAATCTTGCATCTTCCAGCAACGCTTCGTGGGCCGCGATGTCGGCGGGCAGGGCATGGATGAGGGCGTCGAGTTCCTTGAGGCGGTGCTGGTCCTTAAAGGAGAGCTTGCCGGCCCTCACTGGGGGCGGAGGCGTTGCGGGCGCAGGTTCAGGCGCCTTGGCTGCCGGGGCCGATCCGCCGACCACAGGCTTAAGGAAGCCGGGGTTCTGACGGATGAAGTCGGTCCAGCCGCCGGGGGTCTCGACGATGTCGCCGCGGCCGTTCATGCCGATGGTCGAGGTGGCGAGGCGGTCGACGAAATCGCGGTCGTGGCTGACCAGGATCAGGGTGCCGTCGTATTGCTCCAGCAGCTCCTCCAGCTTGTCGAGGGTGTCCATGTCGAGGTCGTTGGTCGGCTCGTCGAGGACCAGCATGTTGGCGGGCTTGGCCAGGGCCAGGGCCAGCAGCAGGCGGTTGCGCTCGCCGCCCGACAGGGTCGAGATCGGCTGGCGCAGCTGGGCCTCGGTGAACAGGAAATCCTTGGCGTAGGCGGCGACGTGCTTTGAGACGCCGCGCACCAAGATGGAGTCGCCGCCGCCCGGGGTCATGGCGTCCCACAGGCTCATGTCGCTGCGCAGACCGTCGCGAGACTGGTCCAGGTAGACGGTCTCCAGACTGGCGCCCAGTTTGACGATCCCGTCGGTCGGGGCCAGTTCACCCAACATGATCTTGACCAATGTGGTCTTGCCGGCGCCGTTCGGGCCGACGATGGCCAGGCGGTCGCCGCGCAGGATGCGACTGGTGAAGGGCTTGATGACGACCCGGTCGCCGAAGGATTTGGTGACGCCCTTCAGGTCGGCGACCAGCTTGCCCGAGGTGCCGCCGGAATCAACGCCGAGGTACATTTCGCGCGGGCGGTCCTGGGCCTGGACCGCGCGTTCGGCGCGAAGGGCGTCCAGGCTGCGGGCGCGGCCTTCGTTGCGGCTGCGGCGGGCGGTGATGGAGGAGTAAAAAGTCGCGGTCTCGCGCTCGATGGTCTTGGTCAGCTTCTGGAAGGCGATGGCTTCCTCTTCCATCGTCTTGGCGGCCCATTCGTCGAAGGCGTCGAAGCCCTTGTTCAGGGTGCGGACGCGGCGGCCTTCCAGCCAGTGGCAGGACTGGGTCACGCGGTTCAGGAAGGCCCGGTCGTGGGAGACGATCAGGGCGGCGCATTTGGCGTTGATGATCTCCGTCTCCAGGAGCTCGATCGCCATGATATCCATATGGTTGGTGGGCTCGTCGAGAAGCAGCAGGTCCGGCTCCTCGGCGAAGGCCTTGGCAAGGGCGGCGCGGCGGATCTCGCCGCCGCTGAGCCCCTTGGTGGACTTGGCGGGGTCCATGCCGAAGGTTTCGAGCCAGGACTCGGCGATCCAGGGCTCGGCGTCGTTGGAGGTGGCGTAGTCCAAGAGGGTGTCGCCGGCGATCAAAGGCTCCTGAGGCACATAGGCGAACTTGACCGCGCCCTGGATCGAGCGCGTGCCCGAGTCCGGCTCGATCAGGCCCATGACCACCTTCATCAGGGTCGACTTGCCGGCGCCGTTCTTGCCGACCAGGCAGGAGCGGGTGCGAGGCTCGATGGCCAGATCGACGCCCTCGAACAGGGGGCGGGTTCCGTCCTGCAGACGGACGTCTTTCAGGGCGACGAGAGGCGGGCGTGGGGAACGGGGAGCCATGGAACACCTAAAATCCTCCACCGCGAAGCGGGGGAGGGGGACCGTTAAGGGTCGGCGAGGGAGGAGCGGCGATGATCTAGGGGATCACGACCCCATGCGCCATAGAAGGTGGCGTTGATAGCGGATCATGCTTGCAAACACGGCGTACTGGACGTAGATTGACGCCTGCATGAACAGCAAGCAGTCGAGAACGCTGACGGCGGTGTTTTCCGATCCGGTGTCGGGCACGATCGACTGGTCCGCGATAGAAAGTCTGCTGGTCGCGGTTGGATGCCTTATCGTGGAAGGGTCTGGTTCGAGGGTCCGGTTCGCACGAGGCGGCGAAGCCGAGTTTTTTCACAGGCCTCATCCCGCCAAGGAGGCCAAGCGGTATCAGGTCAAGGCGGCGCGGGCCTTCTTGATCAGGCTGGGAGTAGAGCCATGAGCACGATGACATACAGGGGGTATTCGGCAGGGGTCGAGTTCGATCCTGATGACGAGATTTTCTTCGGCAGATTGGCCGGAATTCGCGACGGAGTCGGCTTTCACGCGGATACGGCGAAGGAACTGAAGGCGGCATTCAAGGAGGCTGTCGACGACTACATCGAGACCTGCGCCAAGATCGGGAAATCCCCAGACAAGCTCTACTCCGGCAAGGTGATGTTTCGGGTCGATCCCGAGGTCCATGCCCGCGTCACCAAGGCGGCGGAACTCTCGGGGCGCAGCCTGAACGCCTGGGCCGAGGATGCCTTGAGGCGCGCGGCGGATGCTGACATGGCCAAGGCGGTGGCGGTCTGACCTCGCCGACGGCCTCGGCCGACAAGCCCTTCTGGCAGACGAAGCGTCTGGAGCAGATGACCCGCGAGGAGTGGGAGAGTCTGTGCGACGGGTGCGGGCTGTGCTGCCTGATCCGGTTCGAGGACGAGGACACCGGCGAGGTGTTCCCAACCAAAGTCCACTGCAAGCTGTTCGACGGGCAGCTGTGCGCCTGCACCGACTATGCAAACCGAAAGGACCAGGTGCCGGACTGCATCAAGCTGACGCCGTGGAACATCGAGGCGCTGGGCTGGATGCCCTTGTCGTGCGCCTATCGCAGATTGCATGAGGGCCGAGGGCTTGCCAGCTGGCATCCCCTCGTTTCCGGAGATCCAGAGAGCGTCCACACGGCAGGCGTGTCGATCCGGGGGCAAACGATATCGGAGCTCGAACTGGAAGAACCCGAAGACGCCGTCGATTACGAAGCCATTGAATGGCTGGAGGAAAGAGGCTGAAACCGGTTACCCGGTAATCCTTTGTTCTTCACCACCATTTACTCCGATCTTCTGAGTGGAGATCGGTCGTGCCCAAGAATAACACGTTCGACCGAATGACCGAGCTGGCAGCCGCGCTGTTTGAAGCTCCAATCGCGCTGATTACAGCCGTGGACGACGAGCGTCAGTGGTTCCGCTCAAACCGGGGCTTCGGCGCCGACCAGACGACGGCGCAGGAATCGTTTTGCCGACACATGGTGGGGTCCGAAGCCGGATCGACGATGGTGGTCGAGGACGCCACGTTGGACGCGCGGTTCTTCGACAACCGTCTGGTGACCGACGAAGGTGTGCGGTTCTATGCCGGGGCGGTCATCACGACAGCGGATGGTCACCAGGACGGGGCCGTCTGTGTGATCGACACCGTCGCACGGAGCGCCCCGACAGACGCGCAGATGGAAAGCCTGAAGCTGCTGGCCCGGCTGGCAGGTCAGGAAATCGACCACTCCAAGCTGCTGCGGCGTCAGGCCGAGCATACGGCGATGCTGGAAATGTCGGAGGCCATGGCGGGCGTCGGGCACTGGCGCTACGACCTCAAGACCGGACAGGTGACGTGGTCGGACGAGGTGTTCCGCATTCACGGTCTGGAGCCGCAATCGCTGGATCCCACGACGCACAGCCGGGGTGAGCAGTACCATCCCGAGGACAGGGTTCAGATCTGGACCATGATGGAGCGGGCCGGCAGGACCGGTGAAGGCTATGACACCCGGCTGAGACTTTATCGCGAGGGCGAGGAGCGCGTGACGCGAACCTTCGCCAAGGCCGAACGCGACGAGACGGGTGCGATCGTCGCCCTGTTCGGGGTGTTCCAGGACATCACCGACAGCGTGCGCGCGCAGGATCGGATCGCCGAGAGCGAGGCCCTGTTCCGGGTCATGAGCGAGACGGCGACGGACATCATCGCCCGCTACAAACCCGACGGGACGTTCCTGTATCTGTCGCCCTCGGTCGAGGGGATCCTGGGCTATCGGCCTGATCAGATGGTGGGGAGAAACTGCGCAGACTTCGTCCCGGCCGAGGAAACCGTGCGTGTCCGGGCTGTGTGTGAAGCCTATCTGAGGGCCGGCCCAGGGGCGACACCGCCGCGCTTTGAATACCGGGCCACCCGGGCCGACGGGGCGATGATCTGGCTGGAGGCGTCGCCTCGCGCGGTCTGGGACGAGGCGGGCCGCAGGGTCCTGGAACTGCATGACCACGTCCGTGACGTCACGGCGCGAAAGGCCGCCGAGCGGGCGCAGGCCGAACTGGTCGAGACGCTGGGGATGGTCGAGGAACTGGCAGGGGTCGGATGCTGGCGGCTGGACCTGGCGACCGGCGGGGTGACGTGGTCGCCGGAGGTCTATCGCATCCACGGCGTGACGCCCGGGACGTTCGATCCCAGCTTGGGCGACGCCGTCGCATTCTATCATCCCGACGACCGGCAGGCCGTCCAGGACTGGTGTGCGCAGGCGATCGAGACCGGAGAGGCCAGCAGCTTCCAGCTGCGACTGATTCGCTCGGACGGCGAGGAACGGATCGTAGCCTCGCAATGCCATCCGCAACGCGACGAGACCGGCGAAACGATTGCCCTGTTCGGGGTCTTCCAGGACGTGACCGAGACGGTGCGAAGCCAGGAAGCCATTGCTGCAAGCCAGGCCCGCTATCGCCTGCTGGCCGAGACGTCGACCGACGTGGTCGCGCGCTTCGATGCCGAGGGGCGGTTCCTGTATGTGTCGCCGTCGGTACGCCAGGTTCTGGGGCGCGAACCGGCGGACATGCTGGGCAAGGACTGCACCGGGATTATCGTGGACGAGGATTTGCAGGCGGTCCGCGCCAGGCTGGTGGCCTATGTCGCGGCCGGACCGGATGCGCCGGCGCCCCGATACGAATATCGCGCCTTGAAGGCCGACGGGACGCAGATCTGGCTGGAGGCGACGCCCCGGGCCGTGCGCGACGAGCTGGGCCGGTTGGTTGAGTTCCACGACTGCGTGCGCGACGTGACCGCCCGAAAGGCGCTGGAGGAAGCCCTGATTGCCGCGCGTGATGTGGCCCAAGCGGCCGCGACGGCCAAATCCGAGTTCCTGGCCAACATGTCCCACGAGCTGAGAACGCCGCTGACCAGCATCATCGGCTTTTCGGGGCTGTTGCAGGCCAGCGAGGCCCTGCCGGAGACCGAGCGGCGCTTCGCCGATCGAATCGGAACGGCGAGCGACGCCCTGCTGAGCGTGATCAACGACATCCTGGACTATTCCAAGCTGGAAGCCGGCGCGGTGGGGCTGGATCCCGTCGCTTTCGATCCGGCCGATATGGCGCGGGGGGCTGCTGCGATGCTGGAGGCCCAGTGCGACGCCAAGGGGCTGACGCTGACGCTGGAGATCGACCCGGAGCTGCCGGACGCGATCATGGGCGACGAGGGACGATTGCGGCAGGTCGCACTGAATTTCCTGTCGAACGCCGTCAAATTCACCGGATCGGGCGAGGTTCGGCTGGCGATGGGGATGTCCGGAGATCGGCTGCGTGTCGCGGTGGCGGACAGCGGCATCGGGATCGCGCCCGACAAGATCGACGCGCTGTTCGAACGGTTCACCCAGGCGGATGCATCGACCACCCGCGTCTATGGCGGAACGGGACTGGGCCTGGCGATCTCGCGCCGGCTGATCGAGATGATGGGCGGCGAGATCGGCGCCACAAGCGAGTTGGGCCAGGGCTCGGTGTTCTGGTTCGAGGTTCCTCTGGTTGCGGCCGAGGCGGTCGGATCGCTGGAGGCGGAACCGGCGGCGACCCTATCCGCTGAGCTGCGGATTTTGATGGCCGACGACGCTGCCGCGAACCGCGAACTGGTGCGCATCATGCTGGAGCCGTGGGGGGTCCGGCTGGACACCGTCAACGACGGGGCCGAGGCGGTGCAGGCCGTGGCCAGCGGCGCCTACGACGTGGTTCTGATGGACGTCCACATGCCGGTGATGGACGGGATGGACGCCACGCGGCATATCCGCGCGATGGGCGGATCGCTGGCGATGACGCCGATCCTGGCCCTGACCGCCAACATACAGCCCGAGCAGGTCGAGGCCTGTCGCGAAGCGGGGATGGATGGTCATGTCGGCAAGCCGATCCACATCGCAGCGCTGGTCGAGGCGCTGGCGCGGGTTTCGAGACACCCGGCGCCGGCGGGCAGCCAGCTCGCGGCATGAGCAAGGCCGTCCTGATCGTCGATGATGATCCAAGCATCCGCGAGATGATGGACGTGATCCTGACCCAGGCGGGATTCCGCGTCTCGGCGACGTCGAACGGAGAGGCGGCGCTCGATCTGCTGAAGCGGTCGCGGTTCGCTCTGGTGGTGCTCGACATTCATATGCCCCGTATGAGCGGGCTTGATGTGCTGGCGGTGATGGAGAAGCTGAGCGGGATGCCGCCGGTCCTGATGGTGACCGCAAACAGCGCTCCCGACACCGTGCGGGAAGCGGTCGGCCTGGGCTGCTCCGGCTATCTGGCGAAGCCCTTCTCGCCCGCCGCGCTGGTTGCGCGCGTCAGACACGCCCTGTCGCCCCCCTCGAAGGCGTTGATGATCGGCTGAGCGCGCTCGTCACAGGGGCTGTGATCGACACCGACGTCCAAAAGGTCTGCGAATCCAACACCTGTCCTGATTCTGGGCGCCTCCAGCGCGCCTTGTGACGCTGCTCGGCTATAGTTTGGGCATGACGGGAAATCAGGACGAAACGGGCCGGACCGGGCCGGACGGCGTGGGCTGGGCCCGGACCAACACACAGTGGCTGCGCAGCTTCGTGGACGAAGCGATCCTGGCGGTCAGCGCGGCGCGGCTCGAACCGGGCGATGTCGCCGGGGCCGACCGTATGGCCCGTGCCGTCGTCAACATCGGCCGCGCCATCAAGACGGTCGAGGGCTTGAGCGGCCCAGGTCCCGATGAGCCGAACACGACCGAAAACCCAGAGGATGAAATGAGCGAACGCCGTGAATACACGCCCGAGCGCCTGGCCGCCATGCGCGACGAACTCTTCAGCCGATGCGTTGATCACCGAGATTTTGTCGAGCGGAAGAGAGCGGCTCGAGACGTTGGAGGGTCCGGAGCTGGAAGACTTCCTGAAGGCTCTGCCGAAACAAGCCCCTCACCAGAGAGGGCCGACGGTCGATTGGCAGACCTGGGTGATGCTGGGCGGTCGGGGGGCGGGCAAGACCTTCGCGGGGGCCTACTGGCTGCATGAAGAAGCCAAGAAGGGGGCTCGCACCTTCGCCCTGGTGGGGCCGGCGCTGCACGACGTTCGCGAGGTCATGGTCGAGGGGCCGTCCGGGCTGAAGGCCATGGGAACCGGCAAGGAACGGCCCCGTTGGGAAGCGGGTCGGAAACGACTGGTGTGGAAGACAGGGGCGGTCGCCTACGCCTTCTCCGCCGAGGATCCGGACAGTTTGAGAGGGCCGCAGTTCCACGCGGCCTGGGCCGACGAGTTCTGCGCCTGGCGCGAGCCGGAGCGGGTGCTGTCGAACCTGAGATTTGGGCTGCGGCTGGGAGAGGATCCGCGTCTGGTGCTGACGACCACGCCCCGGCCGATTCCGGCGCTGCGACGGCTGCTGGCCGAGAGCGGGGTGGAGACGACGCGGGGCGGGACGGCGGCGAATGCGGACAACCTATCGCCGGGGTTCCTGAAGCATCTGCGTGCGCTTTATGGCGGGACGCGGCTGGAGGCCCAGGAGATCGAGGGGCTGATGGTCGAGACCGAGGGCGCGCTGTTCCGGGCCGAGGATCTGAGCCGGGCCAGGGGGGCGCGGCCGGCGGAGATGGACAAGGTCGTGGTGGCCATCGATCCGCCGATCACGGCACATGGCGATGCGTGCGGGATCGTGGTGGTCGGCAAGCTGGGACCGCGGGCCTTCGTGCTGGCGGATCGCTCGGCGCGGGGTCTGACGCCCATGGGGTGGGCGAGACGCGCGGTGGAGACAGCCGTCGAGTTCGGCGCGGCCCAGCTGATCGCGGAAAGCAATCAGGGCGGGGAGATGGTGCGAAGCGTCCTGGTCCAGGCCGGGTGCGAGACGCCGATCAAACTGGTCCATGCCTCGCGCGGCAAGCGGGCGCGGGCCGAGCCGGTGGCGGCGCTGTATGAACAGGGGCGGGTGGTGCACTGCGCGGCGATGCCGGCGCTGGACGAAGAACTGATGGCGCTGGGTGCCGAGGAGACGCGCCACAGTCCGGATCGGGCCGACGCCCTCGTCTGGGCGGTGACGCATCTGCTGCTGAACCAGGTCGCCGGACCACGCGTCCGCGTCCTCTGAACCTTCAAGAGATCAATCAGGAGAGACCCATGCCGTCCACGGACGTCTATGCCAGCTATGCGCCGTCGCCCTCAGCGCCCGCGCGCCGGATTCAGACCCTGACGCCCGATGACGGCGCCGACCTGCCCGTCGTGGCCAAGGCGCTGTTCATCGGGGTGGCCGGGGATCTGAAGATCGTGCCCGTGGGCTCGCCGGACGGGGTGGCGGTGACGCTGAAGAACCACCCCGTCGGCTATGTCGCCGTGCAGACCCGCCGGGTCCATGCGACCGGGACGACGGCGGGCCATATCGTGGGACTGTTCGACTGATGCTGGGCGTCGATCTGGGCCTGTCGGGGGTCGTGGTTCGCAATGCGGAGATGTTGCCGCTGCTGATCGACTTCATCGATGGGCCGTACCAGGTGAACGGCGTGGCGGCGGCGAGCTTCGTCGGACTAACGGGCGCGAGTTTTGCCCGCTCCGGGTCCGGGACTGCGACCACCCTGGCGGGCGGCGTGGTGTCGTTCGGGGCGGGTGTGCAGAGGATCACCGACCAAGGCCTGTTTCTGGAGGCGTTGGGGACCAACCTTCTGGGGCACAGCAGCGTGTCCGGCGGATCCTGGTACCTGGCGGGCCCGTCGCGGACGGCGGGCCTGGACGATCCCGCCGGCGGCATGGACGGGACGCGGCTGAACTTTCCGGCGGCGGCGGATGCCCAATGCTACTGCGTTCCATCAATCGCGGCTGCGGTGCACACGATCTCGGTCTTCGCCCGGGCCGTCAGCGGGACCAAGACGTTTCGACTGGCCTATTACGACGGCTCCAGCACCCTGGCCTCCAGCGACTTCACCGCCACGACGACGTGGCGCCGGTTCAGCTTCGTCTTCACCGGGACCGGTGCGGGTGGGGAGGCGCTGAGCATCGTGAACGGCACATCCGGCGTTGCAGGCGAGGTGATCGTGGCCCTGGCCCAGGTCGAGAGCGGGCCGGTCGCGACCTCACCGATCGTGACGGCCGGAGGGCCTACGACCCGCGCGGCCGATGTGGCATCGGTGACGGTACCGGCGGGTGTGAGCGCCTGGTCGGCGGTGTTCGGCGAGGCCGGCACGGTCGTGACGGGGACGGTGACGCCGGGTGCGAGCTTCGATCTGGTCGCCGGGCGGCCTTGGCTGAACGTGGGGCTGAAGCGGCTGACGATGCGCTGAGCGGCCGAGCGCCGCTTGCAATCCCTCCAGAGTTTCGACCGGCAGACCGGTCAAGGAGAAACCATGCCCCTGTTTTCATGGCGGCCCGAACGAAATGCGCCCGAGGCCAAGCAGAGCCGCGCCGGGCCGCTGATCGCCCTGACCGGCGCCGGGCGGCCTCGGTGGACGCCGCGCGACTACGCCAACCTGGCGCGCGAGGGGTTCAGCCGGAACGCGGTGGCCTATCGCTGCGTGCGGATGATCGCGGAGGCGGCGGCCTCGACGCCGCTGGTGGTGTTCGCCGGCGGGATGCGGGACGACGATCATCCGGCGGCGAAGCTGCTGGCCCAGCCCAATCCGGAACAGTCCGGGGCGGAGTGGCTGGAGGGCGTCTATGGCGCGCTGCAGACGGCGGGCAACGCCTATGTCGAGGCGGTTGGGGACGAGGTCCCTAGCGAGCTGTGGAGCCTGAGACCCGACCGGGTGCAGGTCGTGCCGGGGCGAGTGGGCTGGCCGGACGCCTATGAATATTCGGTCGGCGGGCGCTCGGTGAGGATCGGCCGGGAGGCCGACGGCTGGATGCCGGTGATGCATCTGAAGCTGTTTCACCCGACGGACGATCATTACGGGTTCTCGCCGCTGGAAGCGGCGTCGTTCGCGATCGATGCGCACAACGCTTCGGGGGCCTGGAACAAGGCGCTGCTGGACAATGCGGCGCGGCCGTCCGGGGCGCTTGTGTTCTCGTCGAAGGACGGCGAGCGGCTGACGGAGGCGCAGTTCGCGGGCCTGAAGGCCGAGCTGGGCGAGGCCCACGCCGGGGCGGTGAACGCCGGGCGGCCGATGGTGCTGGAGGGCGGGCTGGACTGGAAGCCGATGTCGATGAGCCCGGCGGACATGGATTTCATCGCCGGGAAACACGCGGCGGCGCGGGAGATCGCCCTGGCGTTCGGGGTGCCGCCGCAGCTGCTCGGCATTCCGGGGGACGCGACCTATGCCAACTACCGCGAGGCCAATGCGGCGTTCTGGCGGGGGACGGTCGTACCGTTGGCGCGCAAGACGGCGGGGGCCCTGAGCGGATGGGTGGGCGGGCGGTTCGAAGGGATCAGGATCGAGGCCGATCTGGACGCGGTGCCGGCTTTGCAGCCGGAGCGGGATGCGCTGTGGGCGCGGCTGAACGCGGCGAGCTTCCTGACCGACGAGGAACGCCGGCGGATGGCGGGGGTGGGCAAGTGATGGACGACCTCAAGAAGACGGCGACAGCGCTAGGCGTCGCGCTGGCGGTGCAGACGATCGGCGGATTGGTGTGGGCCGGAGGGGCGGCGGCGCGGATCGCGACGCTGGAGGACCGGGTCGGCGAGCAGCGGCTGGTCGCCGAACGGCTGGCGCGGTTGGAGGAACAGGGCGTGGCGACGCGGGCGGCGGTCGAGCGGATCGAGCGCAAGCTGGAGGGCGGTCGATGACGGTCGCGATCG
Source organism: Pseudomonadota bacterium (assembly GCA_040385365.1). Classification (GTDB taxonomy): domain Bacteria; phylum Pseudomonadota; class Alphaproteobacteria; order Caulobacterales; family Caulobacteraceae; genus Brevundimonas. Next base: position 32,125 of record JAZKHL010000072.1, read on the forward strand.
AGGCCGGACTAGCGATTCAGGGCTATGCCTCGCTGTGGGGCGTGGCGGATCTGAACGGCGATGTGGTTGCGCGGGGCGCGTTCGCCGACAGCCTTAGGCGGACCGGGGCAGCTGGGGTGCGGATGCTGCATCAGCATGAGAGCCGGTCGGTGGTCGGGGTCTGGGACGAGATCGTCGAGGACGGGCGCGGGCTGCTGGTCCGGGGTCGGATCGCCGACTGGTCGGCGGAGGCGCGCTACGCCCAGGCGCTGAGCCGGGCGGGGGCGCTGGACGGGCTGTCGATCGGATTTCGGGCGGCGAAGGCCCGGCGCGACGGGCGGCTGAGGGTGCTCAGCGGCGTGGAGCTTTGGGAGGTGTCGCTGGTGACGTTCCCGATGCTGCCGGGGGCGAGGTTCAGGCCGGTGTAACGCAGAACTTTCCCTCCCCTTTATGGGGAGGGACGGCGGAGCGAAGCGCAGCCCGGGTGGGGCCCGACTGTCCCTGCGCTTTCTCGAACGGGCCCCACCCTGACCGCTGCGCGGTCGTCCCTCCCCATAAAGGGGAGGGAGAAAGTCAAACCAGGAGACACCATGAAAGAGACCAAACAGGCTTCCGCCTCGCCGGAGGCGCGCGTGGCCATGCACGAGATGATGGCGGCGTTCGAGGCGTTCAAAGGGGCGAACGACGCCCGGCTGAACGAGATCGAAAAGAAGGCTTCGGCCGACACGCTGCTGGAGGAGAAGGTGGCGCGGATCGACCAGGCGGTGGGTCAGGCCCAGGCGCGTCTGGATCGGGCGCTGTCGGAAGCCAGGCGGCCGGCGATCGGGGGCGAGCCTGTTTCGGTGGCCTCGGCGCCGGAGGCCAAGGCGGCGTTCGACGGCTATGTGCGGACCGGGCGCGAGCTGGGGCTGGAGCTGAAGGCGGGGTTGTCTTCGGCGTCGAACTCTGGGGGCTATGTCGTGCCGCCGGAGACGGAGCGGGCGATCGAGCGGCGGCTGATGGCGACCAGCCCGATGCGCGAGATCGCCACGGTAAGGACGGTGGCGTCGGGGGTGTTCAGGAAGCCGGTATCGACGGCGGGGATTGCCTCGGGCTGGGTGGCGGAGACGGCGGCGCGGCCGGAGACGGATCCGGCGACGCTGGCCCTGCTGGAGTTCCCGGCGGCGGATCTGTACGCCAATCCGGCGGCGACGCAGAGCCTGCTGGATGATGCGCTGGTCGATCTGGACGAGTGGCTGGCCAGCGAGGTGGAGGACGCCTTCGCCGCGCAAGAGACGACGGCCTTCGTCACCGGCGACGGGGTCAACAAGCCCAAGGGCTTCCTGGACTATTCAATCGTGGCCGATGCGGGCCATGCCTGGGGCGATCTGGGCTATGTCGCGTCGGGGGCTGCGGGGGCGTTCGCCTCTTCCAGTCCATCGGACAAACTGATCGACCTGATCTATGCGCCCAAGGCTCAGTACCGACCGAACGGCCGGTTCGTGATGAACAGGAAGACGGTCTCGGCCGTGCGCAAGTTCAAGGATGCGGACGGCAACTACATCTGGTCGCCGGCGACGCGGCCGGGCGAGACGGCTTCGCTGCTGGGGTATCCGGTGACCGAGATCGAGACGATGCCGGACATCGCGGCGAACAGCTATGCGATCGCGTTCGGGGACTTCCAGCGCGGGTATCTGATCGTCGATCGGGCCGGGGTGCGGGTGCTGAGGGACCCGTATTCGGCCAAGCCCTATGTGCTGTTCTACACGACCAAGCGGGTCGGCGGCGGGGTGCAGAACTTTGATGCGATCAAGGTGATGAAGTTCAGCGCGAGCTGATGTGAACGCTCCCTCTCCCCTTGCGGGAGAGGGCTTGAGCGCTCGCGAGCATCGCGAGTGGTCTTGCGCGAAAGGGTGAGGGGTTTCGCTGCCTGCGGGTGAAAGCCGGTGTCACCCCTCACCCGCCCGCGCCAGGACGCCGGCTATCGCCGCCGTGCGCGGCCTCCCTCTCCCGCAAGGGGAGAGGGTCCTTCTGACATCGGAGATTTCCCATGACCGCACCCGTCAGCCTGGCGGAGGCGAAGCTGTTCCTGCGCGTCGAGCACGAGGCCGAGGATACGCTGATCCAGACGTTGATCGATGCGGCCGAGGCCCGGGTCGAGGGAGAGGTGGGGCTGAGCCTGACCTCGACCTCGGCGGCGCCGCTGAGGCTGGCGATCCTGATGCTGGCCCTGCGCGCCTATGAGCGAGGCGAGGTCGAGATGTCGATCCGGCCGGTGGAGGCGTGGATCGCGCCGTATCGCGTGGTGCGGTTGTGAGGGTGCTCGGGCAACTGCTGGAGCCGGTGGAGGCGGAGACGCCGTATGGCGGGCAGGCCGTCAGCTATCAGTCGCTGGGGTCGGTGTGGCTGCGCATCGACGGGCGCAGGCGGCGGGAGCGGACGGAGGCCGGCGTGGCGTCGGCTGTGGAGGTGGCGACGGCGGAGACGCGGGCCGATCCCAGGCTGAACGAGGGGCGGGTGATCCGCTTCGGCGGGGCGGACTGGGCGATCGGCGCGGTGGACGGCGATCCGGATCGGCCGGGGCGCGTGACCCTGACACTGGAGCGGACGCGATGAGCGATCATGAGAGCGCGCTGCAGAAGGCGTTGATCGCGCATCTGCGGGCAGACGGCGCGCTGCAGGCGCTGCTTGGGGATCCGGCCAGGATCTGGGACGAGGCGCCGCGGGGGGCGGCTTATCCGCATCTGCTGATCGGGCGCTCGGAGAGCCGGCTGGTGGCGGCGGACGGGTGCGGGGTGGAGCACCAGCTGAGCCTGCGTTGCGCCTCGCGGTTCGGCGGGACGGAGGAAGCGAAGGCGATCTGCGCGGCCGTTCGGGCGGCGGTGCACGAGGCGGCGCTGGCGGCGGATGGGGTTCGCGCCGTGTCGATCCGGGCGACCTATGCCGACGTGTTCCGCTCCGGCGATCTGAAACGGGTCTGGGGCGTGGTGCGCATCCGGGCCGTGACCGAAGACATCTGAACGGAGAACGACCATGGCCGCTCAACGCGGAAAAGACATCCTGCTGAAGATCGAGAGCGCGCCGGGCGTGTTCACGACGGTGGCGGGACTGAGGGCGCGGACGATCTCGCTGAACGCCAAGACGATCGATGCCACGGATGCGGATTCGGCTGGCCGTTGGCGCGAACTGCTGGGCGGCGCGGGGGTGAAGTCGGCGGCGGTGTCGGGGCAGGGGATCTTTCGCGACGCCGCGTCGGACGCGCTGATCCGTGAGGCGTTTTTCGACCAAGGGCTGAAGACCTGGAGACTTATCGTGCCGGACTTCGGCACGCTGGAGGGGCCGTTCCTGGTCTCGGCGCTGGAGTATGCCGGCGATCACGAGGGGGAGGCGACGTTCGCCATCAGCCTGGCCAGCGCGGGAGCAGTGGCGTTCAGCGCGACCTAATCGACGATGGACACGATGGTCTGATTCCAGGCCTCGGCGAAGCGATAGGCGCGATCGGCGCGGAGGCGCTCCGCCTCGTTGCGGAAGGCGTCGCCCCCGGCGTCGATGACCCGATAGCCGAGGCGGTCGGCGGTCTGGCGGTCGGAGCCGGGAAAGACCAACGCGAAGCCGATGAAGCCGATCAGGCGAGTGTCTCCGCGTGCGGCGGAGGCGCGGGCCAGGGCCGGGGCGTCGGATGGCTGTTTGTCGGCAAGGACGTAGGCGGCCGGGTCAGAGCCGCCTGGTCCGCCCGTAGGCGCGGTGGCGCAGGCGCTAAGGGCGAGGGTCAGGGCGGCGAAGAGCGCTGTGCGGGTCATGGAGAGAAGAATGCCTGAGATCAGGAAGGGTTGTAGCGGCGCGCGCGGCGAGGCGGTCGCAATGCTGGCGGGCGTCGAGCGGCGATTGTGCCTGACGCTCGGAGCGCTGGCGGAAATCGAGACGGCGCTGGGGGTTTCGGGCGTGGCCGGGTTGGCGGAGCGGATGCGGACGCTATCGGCGAACGATCTGATGGCGGTGCTTGCGGCGCTATTGCGCGGCGGGGGCGAGCAGGTGCTGGCGGGCGAGCTGGATCGGGCGTCGGTGGATCCGCGTGATGCGGCGGAGGCCGTGGCGAAAGCGTTCGTGGCGGCCGGTGACTGAGGCGACGCCATGGGGCGCAATGCTGAGGACAGCGGTAGCGATCGAGGTTCCGGTGGAGGCGTTCTGGCGGCTGTCGTTGAAGGAGTGGCGGATGCTGACCGAGTTGGCGCCTGGCGTGGCGCCGATGGGGCGAGGCGAGTTCGAGCGGCTGATGACGGCCTGGCCTGACGGAGATGGGCGATGACTGATGACGATCGGCCCGATGAACTGGGTGCCGTTCCCGCCAAGGCGGCCGAAGCGGCGGCGGCGTTGGAGGCGCTGAAGGAACCCGCCGAGCGGGCGGCCTCGGCGATCGAGGATGCGTTCGGGCGGGCCGGAGCCAGTCTGACGCGGTCTCTGGCGCGGGCGGCGGCGGACGGGGAGATTTCGCTGGCTGAACTGGCGCGGGCGGTGCTTGGCGCTGTCGGCGCCGGGCTGGGTCAGTCGGGCGGCGGATTGGGCGCGGCGATTGCTCAGGCCGTGGCTGGCGTCGCTGGCTTTGGCGGGGCGCGAGCGGACGGCGGTGCGGTGACGGGCGGCGGAGCCTATCTGGTCGGGGAGCGCGGGCCCGAGGTGTTTCGGCCGGCGGGCGCGGGCACGATCGAGGGCGCGGGCGGCGGCGGGGTGACGGTGAACGTCACCGTGGATGGCGGCGCGCCTGCGTTGCTGAGGTCCGAGGCGCAGATCGCCCAGATGCTGGCCAGGGCCGCCGCGCTGGGGGCGCGGCGGCTTTAGGGATTGCCTCACGGGCTATCGCGCTGTCGCGCTGCTTGAGCCCATATTTGGCGGGCTACCGCGCTGTCGCGCTGCTTGAGCCCAGAGTCGGGTCTAGTATTCGCCCTTGGGATTGGGGCCGAAGCGGTTTTCGCCGCGCTGGCTGTCGGTGACGCCGATCCAGAGCAGGAAGGCGAGCTGGATCAAGAAGATCACCACGCCGATGCCGAAAGCGGGTCCGAAGGTCGCCATGATCACGGCGGGGTCCTCATTCTCCAGCCCTTCCATATTGGCCATCATCGACACGCCGACGGTGGCGACGATGAAGCAGAAACCGACAATGTTGGTCAGCACCGGGATCAGGACGAGCCATCCAGACTTGCCCATGTCGTGCAGGCGCGTGACCTGGATGGCCAGACCGGGCCAGATGAGCGCCAGGCCGATGAAGAAGCCGAGGATGGGGATCAGGCCAATGATGAAGCCGCCGACCAGCAGGCTGATCCAGGCGATCCAGAAATGCGACCGACGGGTGCGGCCGTTGAAGGACAGGAACACCTTTTGAAAGTCGAAGCCGTCGATGGGCACGCCGGGCGTCGCTGAAGGGGCGCCGGCCGCAGGGGCGGCGGCCAGAAGCATCACGTTGGTGGCCTCGCCGGCGACCGGGATGAAATCGACCCGCAGGCCGCTGACGATTGCGGACGGCGGGGTCACCGCCTCACGGCCGAAGCTATAGCGAATGCCGTCGTCGCCGCTGATGAGGCCGGCGCCCGAGCCGTCGTCGAAGCTGAGAATCTGTCCGCGCATTGAATGTTGGCTCCCCTGCCTGCGGCCGGAGAGGGCCGCGTTCGCATGCAACCTGAACGACCGGCGGTCCCCCCACAAGTGAAACAGGAGTCATAAACCATGGCCTTTCACGAGGTTGCCCTGCCCGCCCGGCTGGCGTTCGGATCGACGGGCGGCGTCGAGCGCCGGACCGAGATCGTGACGCTGGGGTCCGGCTTCGAGCGACGATCCAGCCCCTGGGCTATGGGGCGCAGGCGGTACCTGATCGGGGCGAACCTGAGATCGCTAGCGGACATGGCGGAGCTGACGGCCTTCTTCGAGGCGCGTCGGGGTCGGCTGTACGGGTTCCGGTTTCGGGACTTCGCCGACTTCGCGTCGTGTGGGCCGGGCGGGACGCCGACTGCCGGGGATCAGGCGCTTGAGGTCGGCGACGGGACGCGGACGGGCTTCGTCTTGCAAAAGGCATATGGCGATATGAACCGATCGATCACCAAGCCAGTCGAAGGGTCGGTGCGCGTAGCGGTCGGCGGGGTCGAGTTGTCGAACGAGGCGTTCGCGATCGACGCCGCGACGGGCGAAGTGACGCTGGACGATGCGCCGGGCGAGGGCGTTGCGGTGACGGCGGGCTTCCTGTTCGACACGCCGGTGCGGTTCGATGCGGATCGGCTGGAGGTGACGCTGGAGAGCTTTGGCGCCGGGCGGATGGCCGCCGTGCCTCTGATCGAAGTTCGGGTCTGAAATCCTCCCCCGCTGGGGGAGGTGGCGCGGCGCGCCTTTGCGCCGTGACGGAGGGGGCTCGCCGCAAAACGGGTGCGCGGGGTCGGGGGGGGGGGGGGGGGGGGGGGGGGGGGGGGGGGGGGGGGGGGGGGGGGGGG
>JAZKHL010000073.1:0-8965 GCA_040385365.1 Pseudomonadota bacterium
TCCGCATCGACACCTTCCGCGCCTCCGGCTCGGGCGGCCAGCACGTCAACAAGACGGATTCGGCCGTGCGCATCACCCACTTCCCGTCCGGGATCGTGGTGACCTCGTCGGAGAAGTCCCAGCACGTCAATCGCGACAAGGCGATGAAGAATCTGCGCGTCCGCCTGTACGACCAGCAGCGCCAGATGAAGGACAACGCCCGCTCGGATGCGCGCAAATCCCAGGTCGGCTCCGGCGACCGGTCCGAACGCATCCGCACGTATAATTTCCCGCAAGGCCGTGTGACCGACCATCGGATCGGCCTGACCCTGCATAGCCTGCCGCAAATCCTGGAAGGCGACATCGATGCCTTGCTGAATGCCCTGATCGCCGAGGATCAGGCGGCGCGGCTGTCGGATTTGGAGGCGGAGTTCGCCTAGCCGACCCCCACCTTCTTCAACACCGGTCTCAAACTCACCGCCCCCGCCCTGAACTCGGCCCACGGATTCGCCTTCTTCAGCAGCGCCGGATAGGTCCGCAAGGTGAACGCCTTCGGGTCCAGCCCTGACTTCACCTGCCCCCAGCTGAGCGGGAACGCTATCCCCGCGCCGGGTCGGGCGCGTGGCGACCAGGGTGCGACCGCCGTCGCCATCCGGCCGTTGCGCAGATAGTCGAGGAAGATCTTTCCGCCCCGCGCCTTCTTGGCCAAGGTCGTGGTGAACCTGTCGGGCGCATCCGCCCGCACCTGTTCCGACACCGCCTTGGCAAAAGCCTTGCACTGATCCCACTCGATCCGGCTTTTCGCGTCGGCCTTGATGGGCACGACGACATGCAGCCCCTTGCCGCCGGTGGTCTTGCAGAAGGGATGGAGTCCCAGCCCCTCCAACCGCGCCTTCATCGCCTTGGCCGCTGCGATCACATCGGCGAAATCAAGTCCCTCGTCGGGATCGAGATCGAAGGTGATCTGGTCCGGCGTCTCCGGATCGCCCGGCTTGCAGCCCCAGGGATGCAGCTCCAGCCCGCCCGATTGTCCGATCGCGACAAGCCCGCCGACGTCCACCACGCCGACATAGGGCTTGCGCTCATGCACATCGATCAATTTCAGCCGGGGATTCGACCCCGGCATGGCGTGGCGCTGGAAGAACACCTCTCCGGCCACGCCCTCGGGCGCGCGGATGATCGAGGTCGGCCGGTCGGCGACATGGGGCAGGATCCGCTCCGCCGCCGCCTCGTAGAACTGGACCAGCTCCAGCTTGGTGATCGCCGGATGCCCGTCGGCAGCTGGCCACAGGACCTTGTCGGGGTTGGAGATCGTCACGCCCGACACCACCGCACGCGCCTTGCCGGTCAGCGCGATCTTCAGCTGGGGCGGCGCCGCGACCTTGCCGTCCTTCGCGGGCGTCGACGCTTCCTGCGGCGCGGCGTCTACTTCGGAGGCTGCCTTGTCCTCGCGCAGTCCCTTGAACGCCGCCTGCCGGAGCGAGCCCGAGTCGGTGTAGCCGCCGTGCTCGATCTCGGCGACCAGCACCGGCTTGAGCCAGTGGATGCCGGGCCCGCCTCTTGGAGCGCCCTTGCCGACGAAGGGGCTCTTGTCCGCCGCCGCCGCCTTCAGCGCCGGCAACAGCGTCTTCAGCAGCGGCTGGCCATAACCCGTCCCGACCCGACCGAGATGGCGCAAGCCCTGGCCCGCCTTCGCATCCACGTCGTTGACCCCGACGATCAGCGAGCGGAACCGGTCCCCTTCAGAGGTCCAGCCGCCGATGACCACCTCGTCGCGACCCCGGCATTTCGACTTGACCCAGGTCGTCGATCGCCCCGCCGTATACGGCGCATCCAGCGACTTGGAGATCACCCCCTCCAGGTCCATCCGACAGGCGCTTTCCAGCACGGCCTGACCGGTGGAGGCGAAATGTTCGACATAGCGGACCCGCTTGCGCGCCGCCTTGGGGATGCGGTCGATATAGGCCTGCAGCCGGGCCTTTCGGTGCGACAGCGGCAGCTTCCTCAGGTCCTCGCCCCCTTCGAACAGCAGGTCGAAGGCGAAATAGATCAGCCCGCCCGTCTCCCCGTCCGAGATCGCCGCCTGCAGCGCCGAGAAGTCCGGCATGTGATCCTCGGCGAGCGCGCACAGCTCGCCGTCCACCACCGCGTCCGGCCATTTCGCCGCGTCGGCCGCGTGCTCAGGGAACTTCTTCGACCAGTCCAGCCCCGACCGCGTATAGAGCCTCGCCTTCCCGCCCCCGACGGCGACCTGCATCCGATAGCCGTCGAACTTGATCTCGTGCGCCCAGCCCGAACCGCCGGGCGGGTTGTCGACGACCTTGCAGAGCTGGATCGGGGTGAAGGCCGGCGGCCTGGTCGCCTGGCTGGCCAACGCCTTGGACGGCTTAGGTTTCGGCGGCGCCTTATGGCCTGTCTTCTTCGACGAGACCCACTCCGTCTTGCCTCCGGCGATCTCCGCCAGCGACCGGCCGGTCGTCACCGAGGCGTCGATCTCGGCCAAGGCGTCGCCTTCGCCCGGAACCGCATGCTCGTCCTTTTCCTTGATCAGCAGCCAGTTCGACCGCGCCTTGCCGGGCTTCTGCGGTTTTCCCCAGTCGGACTTCAGCCGGATCAGCGCCCATTTCCCGACCAGCCGTTCGCCGTGCAGCACCATCTTGATCTGGCCCTTGCGGAACGCCTCATCGAGGTCCGGCTCCTGCGGCTCCCACGTCCCCGTGTCCCACATCTGCACCGTGCCAGCGCCGTAGTTGCCGGCCGGAATCGCCCCCTCGAACGACCCATAATCCAGCGGATGGTCCTCGACCTCGACTGCCAACCGCTTGACCGCGACGTCGCGCGACGGCGCCTTGGTGACCGCCCACGACTTCAGGACCCCGTCGATCTCGATGCGGAAGTCATAGTGCAGCCGCGTCGCCGCGTGCCGCTGGATCAGATAGCGTAGGGCCTTGCCCTTTGCGGCGCGCTTGACGCCTTTCGGCTCCGGCGTCTCACCGAAGCGCCGCTTGGCCTGATAGGTGTCGAGCTCGCCCTTCGCCGCCATGCCTTCCTCCCGCCCGGTTGGGGCGGGAGTCCGAACGGACTATTCCTCGGGCGGTTGCCAGTCGGGGTGATCGACATCCTCGCCCCGGGCCTTGGCTTCTTTCTTCGCCAGCTTGGCGGCGGCCTTGCGCGCGGCCTTCTCGGCGTCGGCCTTGTCACGTTCCATCCGTTCGAAACCGTAGTTGGGTTTTCTGGCCATCTGCATCCCTAGTTAAGTGGCGCTAACGCTCGCGACACGGTCGCTCGCTGCTTGAGCGCCGAATAGGCGCCGTTGGGGGTAATGTGGGGTGGACCGGGCGTTCAGTCCACCGCGATGATTTCCACGAACTGTCCCGCGACCACCGCCGCGTCGCCGACGCCCTTGCCGATCAGGGCGCGGGTCAGGGGCGAGACGTGGCTGACGGAGCCGTTGGCTGGATCCGCCTCGTCTTCGCCGACGATGCGCCAGGTCTGGGTCCGGCCGTCGTCGCGCTCGATCGTAACCGACCCGCCGAAGCGCACCCGACCGTGGCCTTCCGTCTCCACCAGTTGCGCCGTCGCCCGTCGCGCGGACCAGTAGCGCAGGTCCCGCGTCGCCCGGGCCATGGCCGTGCGATCCGCCTCGATCGAGCCGGACGCTTGCGCCGAGGCATAGGCCGATCGCGCGTCGGCCAAGGCAGATTCGATTGCGGTGAGGCCGGCGGGCGTCACCAGATTGGGATGGGAGGAGATGGGGCGGTCGGGCAGATCGGCGGCCGTGGCCTCCAGATCCTCTTCCCGCGTAAAGGCGACGCTCATGATCGTTGAAGCGTATGCGGGGATCGGACGTTCCTCCGCAAGGTCGGGCAGGCTAGAGGAGCCGCATGACCGATCCCGCCCAACCTGCCGTCCACATCATCGGGGCGGGCCCCGCCGGGCTGATGGCGGCGGAGACCCTGGCCAGGGCGGGGGCCCGGGTCGTCGTCCACGAAAGGATGCCCTCGGTCGGCCGAAAATTTCTGATGGCCGGGCGGGGCGGTCTGAACCTGACCCATTCCGAGGATCAGGAGGCCTTCCTCGCCCGCTACGGTCCCGCCCGCGCCCTGGTCGAGACCTGGCTCGACGCCTTCTCGCCCGACGACCTGACCGCCTGGGCCGAGGGCTTGGGCCAGCCCACCTTCGTCGGCTCCAGCGGCCGCGTCTTCCCTCGCGCGATGAAGGCCTCGCCCCTGCTGCGCGCCTGGCTGGGCCGGCTGGACGACCTGGGCGTCCAGTTCCGGACCCGCTCGCGCTGGACCGGCTGGTCGGGCGACGCCCTTAGCTTTGACACACCCGACGGCGAACGCCTCGAACAGCCCGCCGCCGTCGTCTTGGCCATGGGCGGCGCCAGCTGGCCGCGGCTCGGCTCGGACGGCGCCTGGGTCCCGACGCTGGAGGCGCAAGGCGTCGCCGTCTCTCCGCTGCTTCCCGCCAATGCCGGGTTCGACGTCGCCTGGTCGGACATCCTGATCGAGCGCACCGCCGGTCAGGTGTTGAAGCCCGTCACGCTCACCTTCCGCGACCAGACCGTACGCGGCGAGATCGTCGTCACCCGCTATGGCGTTGAGGGAGGGGCAATCTACACCCTGTCCGCACCCCTTCGCGCCGCCATTGCCGCGGAGGGCTCGGCCACCCTGATCGTCGACCTGCGTCCCGACCTGACCGAGGCCGCCCTGTCCGAACGTCTCGCCCGGCCACGCGGCAAGGACAGCATGACAAACCATCTGAGGAAGGCCGGCGGCCTGTCCCCTGCCGCCATCGCTGTCCTGCGCGAGATCGGCGACATCCCGCCGGGCTTCGACAAACTGGCCAAACGCATCAAGGCCGTCCGGCTGAAACTGACCGGGATCCAGGGCCTGGACCGCGCCATCTCCACCGCAGGCGGCGTCGAATTCGGCGCTTTGAATCCATCATTGATGCTGACCGCGCGCCCCGGTGTCTTCGTCGCGGGCGAGATGATCGACTGGGAGGCGCCCACCGGCGGCTATCTGCTGCAAGCCAGTCTGGCGTCGGGCGTCGTTGCGGCGAACGGCGTGCTCGACTGGCAAGCGTCTCGATCGCCCGATAAGACCCCCGCATGACCAACGCCTTCGAACTTTCCGGCCTGTGCCCGCCGCGCTTCGCCGCGGTGAAGGACGCGTTCGCATCCAACTTCACCGATGCGCCCGAGGGCCTGAACGAACAGGCCGCCCGCTTCTCGGTCGTCATCGCGGGCGAGACGGTCATCGACCTGTGGGCCGGTTTCGCCGACCCGCGGGCACAGACGCCCTTCACCGACACGACGCTGGCCCCGGTCTTCTCGACCGGCAAGGCGGTGATGGCGCTGCTGATGGCCTCGGCCGTAGAGCGTGGGAAACTGACCTATGACCAGCTCGTCGCCGACCTCTGGCCCGCCTTCGGCGTCAACGGAAAGGCGGAGGTCACCGTCGCCCAGATGCTGTCGCATCAGGATGGCCTGCCCGGGTTCGACGGCCCCGCCGACCCCACGATCTGGTTCGATCAGCGGGCGGTTCTCGAGCGCCTCGCGGCCCAGGCGCCGATGTGGCCGTCCGGAACCGCGTCTGGCTACCACCCCGTCACCGTCGGCTACCTGGCCAACGAGGTCCACCGCCTGGCCGATGGCCGCAGCCTGGGCCAGGCCCTGCGTCAGGACTTCGCCGAGCCGTTCGGTCTCGACCTCTGGATCGGCCTGCCGGAAGCGGAGCACCACCGCGTCGCCGCCGTTCGCAAGCCCTCGGCCGCCGCCGGCCTGGGCCCAGCCGACGCCATCAAGACCGCCGCCTTCCTCGACAAGGGGTCGGCTCCCGGCGGGCGCGGCTCGGCCGAGTGGCGCGCGATCGAAATCCCGTCCGCCAACCTGCACGGCACCGCGCTGGACCTCGCCCGTATCCTGGGCCTCGTCGCCAACGACGGCATCCTCGACGGTGTGGCCGTCCTGTCGCCCGACGTGCTGGATCAGGCGACACGCGAGCGCATCCACGGTCAGGACCTGGTCCTGCCCTACGTCATCAGCTGGGCCGCCGGCCTGATGCGTAACCAGGGCCTCGACATCTTCGGCCCCAACCCAGACGCGCTGGGCCACTGCGGTTGGGGCGGCTCCTGCGCGTTGGCCGACCCGGCGACGAAGCTGTCGGCCGCCTATGTCATGACCCGCCAGTCGCCCCACCTGATCGGTGATCCCCGCGCGCAACGGTTGATCCAGGCCCTGTATTCGGCGCTCTAGACCGGTTCGGCCAGTTCCGTCGCCCGCCGCGCCGCCCGCGAGCGCAACAGGGCGGCGGCGGCGAACACGCATGCGCCCAGCCAGATGAAGGCGAACGACACGGCCCGCAGCGGCGTGAACGCCTCACCCAGCGCGACGCCGATGCAGAACTGCAGCGTGGGCGCCAGGAATTGGATGAAGCCCATGGTCGACAGCGGCATCCGCCGCGCCGCCCATCCGAACAGGACCAGCGGAAACACCGTCGCCGGCCCGTTCAGCAGCGCCCAGCCGAACCCTTCCAGCGACGCGAACCCATGCCCCAGCCCGTGCATCTGCAGCCAGGCCACGAACACCACCCCGAACGGCAGCAACAGCAGACATTCGACGAACAGCCCTGCCTGGGCGTCCACCGCGATCCGCTTCTTGATGACGCCGTAGGTCCCGAAGCTCAGCGCCAGGGCGATCGAGATCCACGGCGGCCGGCCCAGCGCCAGCGCCTGGAACAGCACGCCTATCGCGGCCAGCCCGATCGCGACCCAGCCCCATTTGTCGATCCGCTCGCGGAACAACCACATCCCCAGCATCATGTTGAGCAGAGGATTGATGTAGTAGCCGAGGCTGGCTTCCAGCGTGGAATGGTGGGTGGTCGCCCAGACGTAGAGGCTCCAGTTGATCGCGATCAGCGCTGTCGCCAGCGCCAGCCACGCCATCGTCTTCGGTTGCCCCAGCACCGCACGCACCTGTCCCGACTGCCCGGCCAGCAGGACCAGGACGCCCGCGAACAGCACCGACCACAGGGCGCGATGCGACAGGATCTCCGCCGCGGAGAACCCGATCGCGGCCTGGCCGATGAACAGGAGGGGCATGAACCCCCACATGACGTAGCAGGCCACCGCCGACAGGAAGGCGGCGCGGGTGGGGGGGGTCGCGACTGGCTCACTCACGCGCCGTCATCCTCGGGCTTGTCCCGAGGATCCATGCGTCGGCCGCTGGACCCTCGGGGTTGCGATTTCGGCGCGGACCGTGCGTCGGAAAATGGGCCCTCAGCACAAGGCCGAGGGTGACGGTGTCTTGGGTCAGACCGCCAGCGATCGATACCCGCTCTTGGGTTTGATCGTGCCGGTCTCGTCCAGCAGCTGGGCGATCTGGACTGCGTTCAGCGCGGCCCCTTTTCTCAGGTTGTCCGACACCACCCAGAACACCAGGCCGTTCTCGACCGTGTGGTCCTTCCTGATCCGCGACACATAGACGGCGTGCTCGCCGGCCGCGTCGACCGGCGTGATGTAGCCGTCGTGCTCCTGCTTATCGATCACCTGTATGCCCGGCGCCTCGCGCAGGATGGCGCGCGCCTCGTCGGGGCTGATGGGACGTTCGAACTCGACCGTCACGGCTTCGGAGTGACCCACGAAGACGGGCACGCGAACGCAGGTGACCGTCAGCTTGATCGCGGGATCCAGCATCTTGTGGGTCTCGTCCCACATCTTGGTCTCTTCGTCGGTGTAACCGTCCTCGTTGAACGACCCGATGTAGGGGATGACGTTGAAGGCGATCTGCTTTGGGAATTTCTTCGGCTTGGCGTCGCCCAGGCCATAGATGGCCTTGGTCTGGTTCCACAGCTCGTCCATGCCCTCCTTGCCGGCGCCCGACACGGATTGATAGGTCGAGACCACCACCCGCTTGGCCTTGGCCGCGTCATGCAGGGGCTTCAGCGCGACGACCAGCTGGGCCGTCGAGCAGTTGGGGTTGGCGATGATGTTCTTCTTGGACGCCAGCTTGATCGCGTCCGGGTTCACCTCGGGCACGATCAGGGGCACGTCGGGGTCCTTCCTGAAGGCCGACGAGTTGTCGATGACCATCGGGCCCATCTTGCCGATCTTCTCGGACCATTCCTTCGACACGGCGCCGCCCGCCGACATCAGGACGATGTCGACCTGGGTGAAGTCGAAGCTGTCGATGTCCTGGCATTTGATGGTCTTGTCGCCCCAGGCGACGTCCATCCCCTTGGATTTTCGCGAGGCGACCGCGTGCATCTCCGAAACGGGGAACTCCAGTTCCTCCAGGATGGTCAGCATCTCGCGCCCGACATTGCCGGTGGCGCCCACGATCGCAACGGAATAGCCCATTCTTTTTAGTCCTTCGGACGCGCTAACGCTCGCGACGCGGTCGCTTGCTGCTTGAGCGCGGTATGGGGGAGCTTCGAGGTGGAAACCTCGAGCGTCGCATTTAGTCTTTCGCGCCCGCGAAGCAATGCTTTTCAGCCTTCGCGGGCAAGGCTATGCCCCAGTTCCATGCCGTCCCGCATCGCCCGTGCTTATGAGAGCCGCCTGTCGCAGGGGCTGCTGACTCGCGATCCGGCCCAAGGCGCGGCGGTCGAGGCCCTGTCGCGGCTGGAGATCGATCTCGGTAAGCGAAAGCTGTTCGGCGGCCCGCCGGAGGTCACCGGCGTCTACCTGTGGGGTCCGCCTGGACGGGGCAAGTCCATCCTGATGGACCTGTTCTTCGCCTGCGCGCCCGAGCCCAGGAAACGCCGCGTCCACTTCCACGCCTTCATGGCGCGCGTCCACGACCTGATCCGCCAGTGGCGCACCGGCGACAAGGCGACCCGCCAGCGGGTGTTCCATACCCATAAGGGCGACGACCCGATCGAGCCCGTCGCCGCCCTGATCGCGTCGGAGGCCCGGCTGCTGTGTTTCGACGAGCTTCAGGTCACCGACATCGCCGACGCCATGATCCTGGGCCGGCTGT
>JAZKHL010000074.1:0-15815 GCA_040385365.1 Pseudomonadota bacterium
CCCACCCCGAACTGGGCATGAAGCTGTTGAACAAGGTCCAGGCCGACTTCGACGAAATCGCCAAGGTCGAATATGCGCCTCGCATGGAAGGCCGCCAGATGATCATGATCCTGGCGCCGAAGTAGGCCGGACGGAACTTCGGATCAAGGACGCCCCGGCGAGCGCTGGGGCGTTTTGCTTTGGCGGATTGAAAACCTTTCGCGGCTGCTCTCGATACACTCGCCGCGATCCTCTAGGGTTCTCGCGAAGCGTGTGGAGTGATCGTGATGCGCCTGCCCAGTTCAGTGACCAGCGTGTTCATCGCTTTGGGGCTGCTCTTAAGTTTGGGTGTCGGGATGGCCAATGCCCAGACGCCGACGGTCGAGGCATACGCCGCCCTGCCTCGGATACAGAACGTTTCGGTGTCGCCCGACGGATCGACGTTGGCCTATATCCGCAGGGATGGCGCCTCAACCCAGGTCATCGCCCAGGTTCGCGCTGGCGGAGACGTTCTGGCCGCCGTCGAAACGGGTCAGCTCAGACTCAACGCCATCGACTGGGTGTCGCCGGACCATGTCGCCGTGTCCTGGATCACCACCGAGCGCTTCCCGCTCAGCATCGGCCGGCAAGATTTTCAGATCGTGGACATTCTGAATGTGCGGACCCGCAGCTATGTCCGCGTTCTCCGTCAGGCCGACCACAACGTCTACAACGCCATCCTGCAATGGCGCGGGGGGACCTATCGGGGACGGCCGGTTCTCTATGCGGTGGCCCCGACATATGAGCTCGGCGATCTGACGATCGATGTTTATCGAGTCGATCTGGACAGTGGACGCGGCACCCGCCAAACGCGCGGCGAGACCGATACGCGCGGCTATGTGTTGAACGCCGAGGGCGAGCCGACCGCGCGCGAGGCCTATCTCAGCGACAACGGGCTGTGGCGACTGTCGGCGCGCACGGGATCGGGATGGCGGGAAATCTATACGGAGCGGGCGCTGCTCGACACTCCCTCGGTGTGGGGCATCGGCCGAACACCGGACACTCTGATCCTATCACGAGCTTTGGAAGGCGGCGGACGGAGCCTTTCGGAGATCGCCCTCGCCGACGGATCAGTGCGCGAAACCTTCAATCTGGACCGCGACATCGACGCGGTGTTTCACGATAATCGGGGCCTGACGATCGGCATCGGTTATACGGACGTCTATCAGGAATACCGGCTGTTCGAACCGCGCCTGCAGGCGGCGCTGGACGTCTTCCGCCAGGCTTTGCCGGGACGCCAACTGACCATCGCCTCGTTCAGCGACGACTACAGTGTGGTGTGCGTCTACGTCGAAGGCACCGGCGAAACCGGCGGCTATTATCTCTACAACGCAGCCGCCAATGCGATCTCGCTGGTGGGGCGGGCCTATCCCGGCGTGCCGGCGGCTGCCCAGTCGGAAGTTAGGATCGTGAGATACGCCGCATCCGATGGCTTGCAGCTGTTTGGCTATCTGACGCTTCCCACGGGTCGCCAACCCCGTGACCTGCCGGTCGTCATCCTGCCCCACGGCGGCCCCCAAGCACGCGACGTCGCGGGTTACGACTGGTTGTCCCAAGGCATCGCCTCGCGCGGCTACGCTGTATTCCAGCCGCAGTTTCGCGGATCGGATGGCCTGGGCGCCGACCTCATGGAAGCCGGCTATGGGGAATGGGGCGCAAAGATGCAGAGCGACGTCTCCGACGGCCTGCGCCATCTGGCGAGCCAGGGAATAGTCGACCCGGCTCGTGCGTGCGTGGTCGGGTGGAGCTATGGCGGCTACGTCGCCTTGGCCGGGATGGCCCTGGAGCCTGGAACTTACCGATGCGCAGTCTCAGTCGCCGGCGTGTCGGACCTGTCCCAGATGCTCCGCCGAATCGAGCGGGAACGGGGGCGTGGGAGCGAAAATCCCACGATCCGCTACTGGACCCGATTCATGGGCGCGGAGACCTCCTCCGATCCGGTGCTGGCGGCGCGGTCTCCCGCCCGGAGCGCTCTAGCCGTGACGGGGCCGATCCTGTTGATCCACGGTCGGTCGGACGTGGTTGTGCCGTTCGAACAAAGCGAGATCATGCTGCGTGCGCTGGGAGGCGAAAGCGCCAACGCCCAGCTGATCGCATTCGATGGCGAGGACCATGGACTATCGAGTCAGCAGGCGCGGACGCGTATGCTGACCGAAACGACAGCCTTCCTGGCCAGATACAACCCCGCCCAATAGCCATTCCGCTTGCCTTTCAGGCGCGCTTCCCCTACTAGCCGCGCCTTCGCGTAACGAACCGCCGGGCTAATGGCATGCCTGGGCGGTTTTAGAACCACACGCCGCCGATCAACCCCGAGGGCCTAACAGCCCGAAGGACGGCAGCCTATAAAGAGAGTGAAAATGCCGAAACTGAAGACGAAGTCGGGCGCCAAGAAGCGCTTCTCTTTCACTGCGACCGGCAAGGTGAAGGCCGGGGTTGCGGGCAAGCGTCACCGCTTGATCAGCCACAACTCCAAATACATCCGCCAGAACCGCGGCACCTCGGTCATGGCCGACGCCGACGCCAAGAAGATCAAGTCCTACATGCCCTACGCGTAAGCGTCGGCATCCAGACCCACACTTCCCGCCTCACCGCATCAAACGAATTTGAACAACGGCCCTCAAGCAGCAAGCGACCGCGTCGCGCGCGATAGGGCCCTTCCGAAGGAAGAAACATAATGGCTCGCGTCAAAAGGGGCGTCGTCTCGCACGCCCGTCACAAGAAGGTTCTGGAACAGGCCAAGGGCTTTTCCGGTCGCCGCAAGAACACCATCCGCACGGCCAAGGCCGCCGTTGATCGCGCTGGGCAATACGCCTACCGCGACCGCCGCATCAACAAGCGCAACTTCCGCGCCCTGTGGATCCAGCGCATCAACGCCGCCGCCCGTCAGGAAGGCTTCACCTACTCGCAGTTCATGCACGGGCTGTCCAAGGCCGGGATCGAGCTGGACCGCAAGGTTCTGGCCGCGATCGCCATGGAAGGCACCGGCTTTGCCGACATCGCCGCCAAGGTGCGCGACGCGCTGAAGTAAGGCTGATCCAGTCCGCTGGATGACCAAAAGCCCCTCGGTTCGCGCCGGGGGGCTTTTTGCTTTGCCCCCCACCCGCTAGACGAAGCCACCATGACCGACCTGCCCTCGCTCGAACTCGACCTGATCAACGCCATTGGCTCGGCCGCAACCGTCGCCGAGGTCGAGGCCGTGCGCGTGGCGGCGCTTGGCAAGACCGGCTCGATCTCGGGCCTTCTGAAGGGCATGGGGGCGATGAGCCCCGACGAGCGGCGCGAACAGGGGCCGATGATCAACGGGCTGCGCGATCGCGTGTCGTCGGTACTGATGGCTAAGAAGATCGAGCTGGAAGCCGCCGAACTGGACGCCCGCCTGCTGTCGGAAAAGATCGACCTAACCCTGCCGCCCCGTCCGTGTCGCAAGGGTGGGGTCCATCCGACCATGCAGGTGATGGACGAGATGATCGCCCTGTTCGCCGAGATGGGCTTCGCAGTCGCCGAGGGCCCCGACATCGAGGACGACTTCCACAACTTCACGGCCCTGAACTTTCCGCCCAAGCACCCGGCGCGAGAGACCCACGACACCTTCTTCCTGCGCCCCGACCCGGAGACGGGTGAGCGCAAGGTGCTGCGGACACACACCAGCCCGGTGCAGGTCCGCACGATGATGAGCCAGGAGCCGCCGATCCGGATCGTCGCGCCCGGCCGCACCTTCCGCAAGGATTCCGACGCGACCCACACCCCGATGTTCCATCAGATCGAAGGTCTGGTGATCGGTAAGGACATCCACATGGGGCATCTGAAGACGACGCTGGAGACTTTCGTCGCGCGGTTCTTCGAACTGGACGGCGTCGATGCGCGGTTCCGCCCGCATCACTTTCCCTTCACCGAGCCTTCGGCCGAGATGGACATCCGCTGCGACCGCTCGGGCGGCAAGCTGGTGTTGAACGAGGGGAGCGACTGGCTTGAGATCCTGGGCTGCGGGATGGTGCACCCCAATGTGCTGAGATCCTGCGGCATCGACCCGGACGAATGGCAGGGCTTCGCCTTCGGCATGGGCGTCGATCGGATGGCCATGCTGAAATACGGCGTGCCGGACCTGCGGCCGATGTTCGAGGCCGACGTGCGTTGGCTGGCCCACTACGGCTTTTCGGCCTTCGCCGCCCCCAACCCGGCCTCTGGCCTGAGCTGAGATCCCATGACCAATATCGAGAGAGCCGCCGCCAGCCCCAAAAATCGGGGCGTCCGCACCACGGACGAGGGCGTGGTGGGCTCCATCCCCATCGAGGGGCGCAGCTTCGTGGACTGCATCCTCATGGGGTCAGCCCTGGTGATCTCGACGGCGGAGACGCGGTTCGGAAATTGCAATTTCGGCGATGTAGAGGGCGATGTCCGCAATGTGTTGCTGACTGCCGCCGGCACGCGCGTCATCGGCCCCCTGCCGGTGGCCGGATGCGTCTTTGAGCGATGCCTGTTCCATGGGGTCGGCCTGGTCGGCGGCGAGGCCGTCATCGCCGCCCTGGTCGCCACTGTAGATGTGCCGACGTCCGGCGAGGGAAACTGACCGATGTATGACCTCGCAAGTACGGCGAACCCTCCCGAGGATATCGGAACGCGTCGGGACTTAACGGGCGTGCGGTTGTCGCTCTCGCGGCTGGTGGAGGCCGCGGAAGCGGCTCGAACCCCGCTCGGTGGACGCCGCTTCACCGACTGCGTGATCCATGGCCCGGCCATTCTGGTGGCGAGTCCTTCGACCCGGTTTCTCAACTGCAACATGGGCGACACGTTCGGCGACACGAGAAACCTGTTTCTGCGCGCGGCCGGCCCCTTGATCGTGGGCGGCGTCTTTATGCCCGATAGCCAGTTCGAAGGGTGTCTGTTCGTCGGCGTGGGATTCGCCGGCGACGACGCGTTCGTCGACGCCTTCGTCGCCAGCCTGACCAAGAAGGCCTGATCTCGTGAAATTCACCCTCTCCTGGCTGAAGGACCACCTGGACACGACGGAGACGGTTTCGGAGATCGCCGACGCCATGACCATGGCCGGGCTGGAGGTCGAGCATGTCGCCGATCCCACCGTCGCCCTGGCTCCGTTCACGGTGGCCCGGATCGTGTCGGCCGAACGCCATCCCAACGCCGACCGCCTGCAGGTCTGCCAGGTCGAGACCGTCGACGGGATGAAGGAGATCGTCTGCGGCGCGCCCAACGCGCGGGCCGGCCTGACGACCATCTATGCGCCGATCGGGGCCTATGTGCCGGGCCTGGGGGTCACCCTGATCGAGAAGCCGGTGCGGGGCGTGGTGTCGAGCGGCATGCTGTGTTCCGCGTCCGAGCTTCAGTTGTCCGACGAAAGCGACGGCATTCAGGAACTGCCGCCCGAGATCCCGGTCGGCACGCCGGTCGCCAAACTGTTCGGCGCAGAACCCATCATCGATTTCGAGGTCACGCCGAACCGCCCGGACTGGCTGGGCGTCGCCGGCATCGCGCGTGATCTGGCGGCTGCTGGCGTCGGTACGCTGAAGCATTTCGACATCGCCATGGTGCGGGGGGCCTTCCCCTCTCCGATCTCGGTGCGGCTGGATGCTCCCGAGATGTGCCCGGTCTTCGCCGGCCGCGTCATTCGGGGGGTGAAGAACGGGCCGTCGCCCGCCTGGCTCCAGACCCGGCTCCAGGCCATCGGCCTGCGCTCGATCAATCGGCTGGTCGATGTGACCAACCTGATCGCCTACGACCGCGCTCGGCCGCTGCATGTCTACGACGTCGCCAAGCTGGTCGGGTCCGAGATCATCGTCCGCGCCGGCCAGCTTAGTCAGTCAACAAATCCGAACTATTCGGACGATCCAGGCTTCTGTGTCTTCGGGGGACCAGAGGGAAAACCCGAACACCTGATCGCCCTGGACGGCAAGACCTATTCAGTCGATCCAACCATGTGCGTGATCGCGGACGCCATGGGCGAACGCCCTATCGGCCTCGGGGGCGTCATGGGCGGTGAGAGCACCGGCTGCTCCGACGACACCACCGACGTCTTCCTGGAAAGCGCCTGGTTCGATCCGCTGGTCACCGCGCAGACCGGCCGGACCCTGACTATCAGCTCCGACGCCCAGTACCGGTTCGCACGTGGCGTGGACCCCGCCTCGGTCTTGCCAGGGCTGGAGCTGGCCACGCGCTTGATCCTGGACCTGTGCGGCGGCGAGCCGTCGGACATCGTCCTGGCGGGCGAGCATCCGGCCAATCCGCTGCCCGTGTCCTTCGACCCCGCCTATGTGAAGCAGTTGTCGGGCATGGATCTGGACGACGACCGGATCGGCGCCATTCTGGGCCAACTCGGGTTCCTGGTCACGGCAGGCCAAATCGATCCCTGGACCGTGACGCCGCCGTCATGGCGGCGCGACGTCGGCGGCAAGGCCGATCTGGTCGAGGAGGTCGCCCGTATCCACGGCTTCCAGCACCTGCCCCACGCGCCCCTGCCGGATCAGGGCTCGCCGTCCAAGGGGGTGCTGAGCCCGAGTCAGACCCGCGTTCGCATCGCGCGCCGGGCCTTGACCGCCCTGGGCTATGCCGAGGCCGTCACCTGGTCGTTTAACAAAAGCGAGACCGCCACCCTGTTCGGTGGTGGCGACGACCGGTTGATCGTCGACAACCCCATCGCGTCCGACCTCGACTGCATGCGTCCCTCGGCCCTGCCCAACCTGATCCAGGCGGCTGCCCGGAACGCCGCGCGAGGCCATGCCGACGTCGCCCTGTTCGAAATCGGCCCCATCTATCTGGGGGACCAGCCCGGCGACCAGCGCACCGTCATCGCCGGACTGGTATCCGCACGCGCCGCCCGTCATTGGGCGGGGTCGGGCGAAGACGCCCTGTTTGCGCTCAAGGCCGATTTGATCAGCGTTCTGGACAGCATCGGCGCGCCGGTCGCCTCGCTGCAACTGGCGCAAGGTCAGAACCGCGACTGGTGGCATCCCGGTCGTTCGGCTCGGCTTCAGCTGGGCCCCAAGACGGTCGTGGCTGAGTTCGGCGCCATCCACCCCCGCGTACTCAAGGCGCTCGACGCCGACGGACCGATCCTGGCCTTCGAAATCGTGCTGGACGCCGTGCCGGAGCCGAAATCCAAACCCGGCGCGACCAAGGCCAAGGGGCTCGCAGACCTGCCCAATCTGATGCCCCTGACCCGCGACTTCGCGTTCGTCGTCGAAGACGGCAAGGCGGCGGGCGATCTGGTTCGCGCTGTCCAGGGCGCCGACAAGGCTCTGATCGCCGAGGTCCGTGTGTTCGACGTCTATCGCGGACCCGGCGTACCGGAAGGCTTCAAGTCCGTGGCGCTGGAAGTCGTCGTTCAGCCGCGCGAAGCGACCCTGACCGAGGCCGAGATCGAGGCGCTGTCGGCGAAGATCATCGCGGCGGCGGAAAAGCTGGGCGCGCGACTGCGGGCCTAAATGACCGCAAACCGCTCCGCGATCCCGTCCGGCTCGAAGGTGTGTCCGTGCAGCGAGGCCAGGCAGGTCTCGAAGAGTCGCTGGAACTGCGGGGTGTCGCCCGATGCGACGGCCGGGAGCAGATAGTCGGTGACCTCGGCGCGCACCGGCAGGGTTCCGACCGGCCCCGGCACGCTGATCGCCAACCGCAGCCCCTCTGACAGCCACTGGGCCACGGTGTCGAACAGGGCGGCGGAACGCAGAAAGTCAGTGCGGGCGATGACGTAGAGCGTGATCTCGCCGCTCAGCAGGCCATCCGGCCGCACGATGATCCCGCTGAGATCCGGTCGCCAGTCGTCCGACAGCTCTACCACGCGCCAGACGCAGAACCACGACCGACAGGTTTGCGGGCGCACGGCATGCACCGAGCATCCGGCTCCATCCACGCAATAGGCGCACAGGCTTCCGGTCGGCTTGGCCAACTCCGGCAGTTCCAGCGGAATGAACCGACAGCATTCGACGCAAGCGCCACAGACGCGGCCGGGGATCAGGGGAAGCTCCATGGCACTCCTATAACCTGTCTGGCGGCAACCTCTCGTTAACCTTGCAGCCCCAAGTCTGCCGCAAAACCCGGTGACCCTGCGTCCACGCCTGCGTCGCCGGCGACCAGATTTCGGGGACTACCGCCATGCACCGCCGCCACCTGATCCAGACCGGTTTCGCCGCCGCCGCGACCACTGCGCTGGGCGCCTGCGCCACCGCCCCGCGAGAGCCGACCGAGCCGAACTATCCGCTCGCTTCGGACGCCAATGCCCAGGCCTACACGGCCGATGAACTGGTCGCCGCCGGGTCGCGCGAACTGGGCATCGCGGCCGAGGCCATGGGCGGCGTGATCGAGCGCATTTTCGCCGACCAGGGCGATGCGCCCACAGCCTATATCGCTGGAGTGGAGGGCTCCGGCGCGGCCGTCATCGGCCTGCGGTATGGCCGCGGCGCCTTGCACATGAAGGATCACTCGGCCTCGCAGGAGGTGTTCTGGCAGGGCACCTCGATTGGCTGGGACGTCGGGGGCAATGCCAGCCGGGTCTTCACCCTGGTCTACGGTCTGTATGCGCCCGACGCGATCTATCGCCGCTACCCCGGGATCGAGGGCACCGCCTATCTGATCGGCGGGCTGGGGGTGAACTACCAGCGCGCCGACGGCATTGTTCTGGCGCCCGTGCGGACGGGTGTCGGCCTGCGTCTCGGCGCCAATGTCGGGACGATGGCCTATAGCCGCCAGCGGAACGCCCTGCCGTTCTGACCCAGACTTCGTCATCCTCGGGCTTGTCCCGAGGATCCATCGTTGGGCAAGTCTGGAAGACTGCCCGTCATGCCTAACCGGCATGCCAACCGCCGACGTGGCCCGCAGCTCACAAATGGATCCTCGGGACAAGCCCGAGGATGACGAGGGTGGAGCTGAAGTCTCAGTTACACCCACGTCGGAAGGCGACCAGGGCCTGTTCGCGGACCCTGGCGTCACCGACGGCGATGATGCGGCCGTCGCTGGACACGGCCTCACCGCGCCAGTTGGTGACCTCGCCGCCGGCCGCCTCGACGACCGGGATCAGGGCCGACCAGTCCCAGACCTTCAGACTGGTCTCGGCGACCATGTCGATCCGGCCCATGGCTAGCATGGCGTAGGCATAGGCGTCGCAGCCGTAGCGAGCGAGACGCGCCGCCGCCATCACCTGGGTCCATGCGCCCAGTTCGGGGCCGGTGAAAATCTCCGGCGCGGTCGTGGCGATCACCGCGTCGGTCAGTTTCTCGCATTCCCGGACCTGGATCGGTCGGGTCTGGCCCCGGCTCATCAGGACGGCGCCCGAAGGCCCGCCCAGGAACAGTTCGCCGATGTACGGTTGGGAGATGGCGCCGACGGTGGATCGTCCACCGACCGAGAGTGCAATCAGGGTCGTCCACAACGGCAGGCCGGCGATGAAGGCGCGCGTCCCGTCGATGGGGTCCAGGATCCAGACGTGTTCTGCGTCCGGTCGGTCTTCTCCATACTCCTCGCCGATGACCCCGTGATCGGGATATCGGGCCGCGATCATCTTCCGGATCGCGGCTTCCGCCTCCTTGTCCGCCTGAGTGACCGGGTCGAAGGCGCCGGGTCCGGCCTTGTTCTCCTCGGCGTAGTCGCCCCGGAAGAACGGCAGGGTCACCTTGGCGGCCTCGGCGGCCAGTTCGACGGCGAAGGATTCAAACTCGGTCATGAGCGAGGGGCATACAGACGCCGCCCCGTCGCGTCATCACCAACCCGCACCGACCCAGCGTGACCTGACCGCGCTCAAGCAGCGAGGCTCCGCGAGCCGAGCGATAGCGCCCTTACTCAAGAAGCGACCGCTTCCTCGCTGTGCAGCGACTTGGCCAGGTCCAGCAGGCGCCGGCGCGGGCGCTCGCCGAGCTGGTAGTAGGCTTGGATCAGGTCGAGGGTTTCTTTTCTGGAAAACATCTCGCCGCCGTTCGCGCCGACAGCCTCCTTGCGTTCCATGGCCTCGGCCAGACCGTCGTAGAAATAGCTGATCGGCGTCTCCAGAGCTTCCGACAGCTGCCACAGGCGGGCGGCGGAGATGCGGTTCGCGCCGCATTCGTATTTCTGGATCTGCTGGAAGCGGATGCCGACCTGGATGGCCAGCTGCTGCTGCGTCAGGCCCAGTAGGCGGCGACGACGGCGCAGACGACGCCCCAGGTGTAGATCGATATCGGTGGCCATTGCCCAGTCCCCTTGGTCTAGCGGGCTGTGCCAAAGCGGCACGGCTCGCCTGAACCGTCGCAATGCCCGTGCCGACTTCTCGCGATGGGGGATTACCGGTGAACGCGGATCGCGGAACTTCTGCTTGCTGCGACGCAACCTCCACCGTTGGCGCGCATTTATTGGCCACATCCGCTTTGGAAGGAATGGAACTATGGGTCTCGGAATCATCGGCTGGATCGTCATCGGCATCGTCGCCGGCTGGCTCGCTGAAAAAGTCATGGGTCGTAATCACGGCCTGGTCACCAATCTGATCGTCGGCGTCGTCGGCGCCCTGATCGGCGGCTTCATCGCTCAGAACCTGCTTGGCATCCCCGTCGGCGGCTTCAACCTCGTGACCCTGCTGGTCGCGTTCGGCGGCGCCATCCTGCTGCTGTTCCTGCTGGGTCTGGTCAAGCGTCGCGCCTAAGCGCTCACGCCTGACTTAATCGACGAAGGGCGGTCCTCACGGGCCGCCCTTTTTCGTGCCTACAGCATCGCCGGGATGACGCGATCCGGCGGGCGGTGCTGATTCTGGAACGTCATGACGTTCAGGATCACCCGATCCCCCATATCCTGGCGCGCCTCCAGCGTCGCCGAGCCCAGATGCGGCAGCAGCACGACATTGGGCAGGCCGATCAGGCCGGGATGGATCGCCGGCTCGTTCTCGTACACGTCCAGCCCCACGCCCGACAGCGCGCGCTTCGCCACCGCCTCGGCCAGCGCCGCCTCGTCGATCAGTTCGCCGCGGGCGGTATTGATGAGAATGGCGTGCGGTTGCAACCGACCCAGCCGGTCCGCGGACAACAGATGATGCGTGTCCTTCGTCGCCGGACAGTTCAGCGAGATCACGTCCATCCGCGCCAGCATCTGGTCCAGATCGTCCCAATAGGTGGCGCCCAGCTCCTCCTCGATCCGGGGGCTGACAGGCTTCCTGTTATGATAGTGGACCTGCATGCCGAACGCCTTTGCGCGGCGGGCCAGGGCCTGGCCGATCCGGCCCATGCCGACGATGCCCAGCCGCTTGCCCCACAGTTTGCGGCCGCACATCCAGGTGGGGGTCCAGCCCTCGAACCGGCCCTCGGCGACCACCTGGGCGCCCTCGACGATGCGGCGGCTGACGGCCAGGATCAGGCTCATGGCCAGGTCGGCGGTGTCCTCGGTCAGGACGCCGGGCGTATTGGTGACGATGATCTGGCGGGCGACGGCCGCGTCGATGTCGATATGGTCCACGCCCGCGCCGAAGTTGGCGATCATCTTCAACTGCGGTCCGGCCCCGGCGATCAACGAGGTGTCGATCTCGTCGGTGATAGTGGGCACCAGGACGTCGGCGCGTTGCACGGCCGCTTCCAGCGCCGCCCGGTCCATGGGCGCGTCCTTCAGGTTCAACTCGGCGTCGAACAGCTCGCGCATGCGCGTCTCGACCGCGTCGGGCAGTCTTCTGGTTAAGACGACCTTAAGCCTGGGGTTGGACATAGGAGCCTTGGGTTAATCCTGGACGCTCGTGAGCGTCCGCGTGGGACGGTCGACGCCAGTGACGTGGAAGTCTGTGTCTAGCAAGTCTCTGTCACGCCTCCAAAGCCTCTCGCGTCGCATCGGCGCGATCGTGCTCCTCCTAGGGCTGGGCGTGGTCTCAGGCGCGGGAGCCACCATGCCGGACGGCCGGCCCACCCCGACCGGGCTGGAAGTTCCCCGCTGGGTGTCGCTGAAGTCGTCCGAGGTCCGCGCCCGCGTCGGTCCGGGGTTGGACTACAGCATCCTGTGGGAGTACCGCGCCGCCGGCCTGCCGGTGCAGGTGATCGCCGAGACCCGCGAATGGCGAAAGATCTGCGATCCGGAAGGCTCCGTCGCCTGGATCCATCGCAGCGTCGTCTCGGGCCGGCGCGGGGCCTTTAACGCCGGCGCTGACGAGGTTCCCGTCCGCACGCATCGCGCCGGGGACGCGGCTCTGAGGGCGCGCTTCTCCCCCCGCTCGATCCTGTCGCTTGAAGACTGCAAGGACGGCTGGTGCGAGGTCCGGGCCAGGAAGGTGCGTGGCTGGGTCACCCAGGGCTCGGTGTTCGGGACGCAGACGCAGGCATTGTGTGACGCGAGTCGAGCGGCAGGGGCGGCGGAGTGATCTCTCCCTCCCCTTCATGGGGAGTGACGATCGCGTAGCGATCCGGGTGGGGCCCGAAATGTGAGTTGGCACTCACGACACTGCCCCACCCGCTCTCGGCTGACGCCTCGCGGTCCCTTCCCATAAAGGGGAGGGAGAAAACGGGCTACAGTTGAGCCGCCCCCTCCCGTCGTGTAACCCCGGCGCAACACCACCGGAGTCGCACCCGTCTTGACCGCCTCGCAATATCCGTCGTCGTTCGACCACGCCGCCCTGCTGGCCTCGGGCCGGGGCGAACTGTTCGGCCCGGGCAACGCCCAGCTTCCGGCCCCGCCGATGCTGATGTTCGACCGGATCACCCAGATCAACGGCGACGGCGGCGAGCACGGCAAGGGCTATGTCGAGGCCGAGCTGGATATCCACCCTGACCTCTGGTTTTTCCAGTGCCACTTCATCGGCGACCCGGTGATGCCCGGCTGCCTGGGCCTGGACGCCATGTGGCAGCTGGTCGGCTTCTACCTGGGCTGGATCGGCGGCCCCGGTCGAGGCCGCGCCCTGGGCGTCGGCGAGGTCAAGTTCACCGGCCAGGTCACGCCGGACATCAAGAAGGTCACCTACAAGATCACTTTGAAACGGGTGATCAACCGCCGGCTGGTCATGGGGATCGCCGATGGGGTGATGGAAGCCGACGGCGTCCCTATCTATACGGCCACCGACATGCGCGTCGGCCTGTTCCAGACGGGCGAGAAACCCGTCGAAGCCTGAAACCACACAAATACCGCGGTCAACGCGGACAAAGACGTCAGAGAAGGAAACTACATGCGGCGTGTCGTCGTCACGGGTCTGGGTATCGTCTCCTCCATCGGCACGGGCGCCGAAGAGGTCACTGCGTCTCTGCGTTCGGCGAAATCGGGCGTCGTCGCGGCCCCCGATCACATCAAGCACGGCTTCCGGTCCCAGGTCTGGGCCCCTCCGTCGCTGGGCGCGACGGCCGAGGACTGGGCCCCGCTGGTGGACCGCCGCGCCGCGCGCTTCCTGGCCAACGGCACCGCCTGGGGTCACATCGCCTTCGAGGAGGCGCTGAAGGATTCCGGCATGACGCCGGAGGAAATTCGCGACGACCGCATCGGCTTGATCGTGGGCGAGGGCGGTCCCTCGACCCAGGTCATCCTGCAGGCGGCCCAGACCACGATCGAGAAGGGCGCGCCCAAGCGGATCGGGCCGTTCGCGGTGCCCAAGGCGATGGCGTCGGGCCCGTCCGCAGTGCTGGCCACATGGTTCCAGATGCGCGGCGTCAACTATTCGATCAGTTCCGCCTGCGCGACCTCGGCCCACTGCATCGGCGCGGGCGCCGAGCAGATCCAGTGGGGCAAGCAGGACGTGGTCTTCGCCGGCGGGGTCGAGGACATCGATTGGTCCATGTCCAACATGTTCGACGCCATGGGCGCCATGTCGTCGGACTTCAACGCGACGCCGTCGGTGGCGTCACGCGCCTATGACGTCGCCCGCGACGGCTTCGTCATCGCCGGCGGCGCCGGAATCGTGGTGCTGGAAGAGTATGAGCGAGCCGTGGCGCGCGGCGCCAAGATCTACGCCGAAGTCGTCGGTTACGGCGCCAACTCGGACGGTTACGACATGGTCGCGCCTTCGGGCGAAGGCGCCGAGCGGTGCATGAAGATCGCCATGAGCCAGGCGGGCAATCGCCGGATCGACTACCTGAACCCGCACGGCACCTCGACGCCGGTCGGCGATTCCAAGGAGATGGGGGCGGTCAGGAACGTGTTCGGCACCGACATGCCGCTGATCTCCTCGACCAAGTCGCTGACGGGTCACAGCCTGGGCGCGGCTGGCGCGCAGGAGGCGATCTATTCGCTGCTGATGCTCCAGAACGGCTTCGCCGCCGAAAGCGCCCACATCGAAAATCTCGACCCCGAGTTCGAGGGCATGCTGATCCTGCGCGAACGCAAGGACATTGAACTGACGACGGTCATGTCGAACTCGTTCGGGTTCGGCGGCACCAACGGGACCGTGATTTTCTCGAAGGTATGATGTCTTCCCTCTCCTAGAGGGAGAGGGCTTGAGGCTCGCAGAGCGGAGCGATGCGTCTTCAGCCGAAAGGGTGAGGGGTAAAACCCTTGCCGGTTCGCACCGTAACCCCTCACCCTTTCGCGCAATCCGATCACTGGCGCTCCCGGGCGCTCAAGCTCTCTCCCGATGGGAGAGGGTTCACGATGTCGATCCTCGCTGCTAACCCTCCGGGAAAGAAGGAGACGATTTATGGCCGCCGAATCTAGCTGGAACATGCCCACGGGCGAACTCATGAAGGGCAAGAAGGGCTTGGTCATGGGGGTGGCGAACGCCAACTCGATCGCCTGGGGGATCGCCTCGCAACTGGCGGCGCAGGGGGCGGAGCTGGCCTTCACCTATATGGGCGAGGGGCTGGAGCGGCGGGTGCGGCCTCTGGCTGAGAGCGTCGGCGCCAAGCTGCTGATCCAGGCCGACGTCACCGACGACGCCTCGATGGACGCGGCCTTCGCAGCGCTGGAGGCCGAGTTCGGCACGATCGACTTCGTGGTCCATTCCGTCGCCTTCGCCAACAAGGACGAGCTGAAGGGCTCGTTCATCGACAACACCAGCCGCGACAGCTTCCTGCTGGCCATGAACATCAGCTGCTTCAGCTTCGTCGACGTGGCGCGCCGGGCGTCGAAGATCATGCCGAACGGCGGGTCGATGATCACCATGACCTATCTGGGGTCGGAGCGGGCCATCCCGAACTACAACACCATGGGCGTGGCCAAGGCGGCGCTGGAGGCGGCGACCCGCTACATCGCCCGCGACCTGGGCCCGCGGGGCATCCGCGTCAACGCCATCTCGGCCGGGGCCATGCGCACCCTGTCGCTGGCCGGCATCTCGGGCGGCCGCGGCATGATCAGCCAGGGCCGCGCCATGTCGGCGATGAAGGAGGACACCTCGATGGAGGGCGTCGCCGGCGCCGCCCTGTGGCTGTGTTCGGACCTCGGCCTCTCGACCACCGGCGAGGTCATCCACGTCGACGCCGGCTTCCACATGATGGGGTTGGCGGGCGACGAGGAAGCCTAAAGCGTCAGGTCGCCTTCGTCCTCGCCGTCCCAGTAGGAGATGCGCGAGGCGTGGGCCTTGATCAGGACCAGGCCAGGCGTTTCGACACCCTGCGGGAACCAGCGGTCCAATCCCTTGGTCCAGTGGGCGGCGAACTCGGCCTTGTCACGGATCAACTCGGCGCGCGCCTCGATGGCGATGAAGATGCCCGGCTTTCCGAGCAGCCCCTTGTCGCCTGACAGGGTCAGGCCGACGATCGGATCTGCGGAGATGTCCGAGACCATCCGCGTGTCGTCATTGGTGAAGAACCAGCTGTCGCCGTCGTAATCGACCTCGCCGTTGTTGCTCATGGGCCGTGAGGCCAGCACGCCGCCTTCAGTGCGGGTCGTCAGCATGGTGAAGTCGATGCTGCGCATCTTCTTCGACAGCTCTTTGAGGA
>JAZKHL010000075.1:0-12898 GCA_040385365.1 Pseudomonadota bacterium
GATCTTCGGCCCCGTGCTGCAGATCGTCCGCGCCGCCAGCTTCGAGGAGGCGCTGAGCCTCCCCAGCAAGCACCAGTACGGCAACGGCGTCGCCATCTTCACCCAGAACGGCCGCGCGGCCCGCGACTTCGCCGCCCGGGTCAATGTCGGCATGGTCGGGATCAACGTCCCGATCCCGGTGCCGGTCGCCTATCACACCTTCGGCGGCTGGAAGCGCTCGGCCTTCGGCGACACCAACCAGCACGGCATGGAGGGCGTGAAGTTCTGGACCAAGGTCAAGACCATCACCGCCCGCTGGCCGGACTCGGAACTGGAACACGCGGATTCCAGCTTCGTCATCCCGACGATGGCCTAGGGACGTCTCCCCTCACAGGTGTGCGAGGCGACGCAATTCGGTGTTAAGCGTTACACTCGCCCATATGCTGAAGCTGGAGCGCCTCCCCGCATGCGTCGCTTTCTGATCTGGTCCGCCCTTGCGGTCGTCATCGGCCTGGCCATCGCGGGCTGCGGCTACTGGGCCTACTGGAATTTCTACGCCCGGTTCCAGCCGGTCACGATCACGAGAAACCAGGCCGAGATTCAGCGGCTGCTGGACGAAGCGTCGTGGGTTTCCGCCGGCGGCGGGGGCGAGCCGCTCTACATCATCGGCTATCGCGACAGCGCCTCGGCTCAACGCTACGAGCGCGAGGAGGGCGAAAAGCTGCGCGCCGGCGGGGTCGAGGCGCGGGTCATCGTCTTCGCTCGGCCCGACCGCGAGGGCCAACCCCAATCAACACCGGCAGAACGCGCCACGGTCGCCGAGTTGTGGCTCAGCCGGGACTGGAGCCTTTATCAACGCTGGACCGCGACGCCGTCACGGAACTGGACGGCGGCGGGCATCCCGGCGGCGGACGGCAATCTGGCGCGTTCGGCGGTGGTCGACGCCAGCCGTCAGTTCGTCGTCAAGCTGACCGAGCTGATGCGCGATGCAGGCGCGCCGACTGGCTATCCGCTGGTGATCTGGCGCGATCGCGACGGCTTCATGAAGGCCTGCGCCTGCGCAGACGCGCGGTCCTGGGCCTTTATCCGCGACGACTTCGACGCGCCCGACGTGGTCGCTCCGTCCAGCGTGGGTGAGCCCGGTCCCGCCGTGCCTCCGGGCCAGCCCGTTCCTGGGGACGGCAGTCCGCAGAGCCTGCCCTATCCCAGCCTGCAACCCTTGCCGCCAGCCGGTCAGACCATCCCCGGTCAGCCTGGACCTTCGTCCGGACGATCGACCGCGCCGAGACAAACGCCCGCGCCCGTCCAGCCGACGACCCCGCCGCAGCCGACCCAGCAGGAAGACACGACCTTCTTCTAGGTCTGAGGTGTCAGAACAGGCGTTTGCAGACGGCGATCAGACGCTCGACGTCCTCTTCGGTCTGGTACAGGCCGAAACCAAAACGAATGACGTCGTCGCGCACATCCGTGACGACATTGGCGTCCAGCAAGCGAGCGCGCCACGCCTGGGCGTTCGGATGCTTCAGCGCGAGGAACCGTGCGCGGGGCGCGTTGTCGCCGCCGATCGGATTGAGCACCACGGCCTCTCCCAGATCGCCGCACTCGCCCGCCGCCAGGGCTTGCGCGAACCGGGCCGACAGCCGGTCGGCGTGGGCGGAAATGTCGGCCGTCGTCAGTCCCTGCTCGTCCAGCATCCGGCGCACGCCGTTGAAGCGATACAAGGGCGTGGACTCGAACGTCGCGCCCCAGAACCGGCCGGCGTCGGCGCGGTATTGAACCCCCTCCGGGGGCCCCATCAGGTTGCCGAACTCGGCGAACCAGCCGGTGACGACAGGACGTTCGCAAAAACCATGCGGCGCGTGCAGGAAGCCGGCCCCCTCGCCCGTCATGGCGTATTTATAGCCGCCCGAGACATAGAAGATCCGGTCCGCCACCGCCGAAAGGTCCGTCGGGGTCGCCATGAAGCCGTGATAGCCATCGACGATCACCCATGGCCCCTCAGGCTTGGCCAGGGCCGCCAGATCGTCGATGCAGCCGATGGCCTGGCCCGTCTTGAAGAAGACCTGGCTGACCACGATCACATCGTGACCCCCGCCTTGCGCCGCCGCCGTGAAGCGTTCGTCGAACGTCTCGAACGGCTCCAGGGAAACGCGGGTGACCACGGCCTCGCCGCTTTCTTCCCAGCGTTCGGCCTGGCGACGGAAGGCGTGAAACTCGCCGTCGGTGGTCAGGATGCGGACGGGCTTGGTCTCCCAGCCCGAGAAGATGCGGATCAGGAAGTCGTGGGTGTTGGGCGCAAAGACCACCGTCTCCGGGTCCGGCAGGCCCAGCTCCTTGGAGATGTGCTTCTGCGCCTCGGGCACAACGTCGGCGAACACCAGATCCCATTTCCGGTCGGCGAAATGGTTCGCCTCAACCCAGGCCCGCACCTGCCCGTCGAACGAGGCGTCCGGCCAGAGGTGATGGCTGTGCGCCGCGAAATGCAGCCGCTCGGGATCGAGGGCGAGGGCGCGGGAGAAGAGGTGTTTGTGGGTCATCCCCCCTCTTCCCCCAGACCCGAGCCGCGCTCAAGCAGCGAGACGCCGTGCGTCGAGTGGTAGCGGCTTAAACCAGCGCCCCGTGGCAGTGCTTGAACTTCCGACCGGACCCGCAGGGACAGTCGGCGTTACGCGGCGTGCGTTCCCATCCGGCCGCCAGCAGCTCAACGGGCAGGCGCGAGCGGTCGTCGCCGGTCACCTGGCCTTCGGGGTTCTGTGACATCGGATCGGCCATCTCGTTGACGCCGGTGCCGGGGTTCAGGTGGATTTCCTGGAACTCGGGAAGTTCCATCGGCGGCGGGGTCTCGAAGCGGAACTCGACCGTCATCAGCCAGCGCGTCACATTGTGGCGCAGCTCGTGCAACAGCGTTTCGAACAGGGAGAAGGCTTCGGTCTTGTACTCATTCAACGGATCGCGCTGGCCATAGCCGCGAAGGCCGATGACGCCGCGCAGATGGTCCAGGTGCATCAGGTGCTCGCGCCACTGCATGTCGATCATCTGCATCAGGAACTGCTTCTCCAGCCCCCGCATCTGACCTTCGCCCAGTTGCTCAAGACGTTCGGCGGTGCGCGCCTCCGCGGCGGCCTGAATACGTTCCTCGACCTCTTCGTTGGACACGCCTTCCTCGGCGGCCCAGGCGTGCAGAGGCAGCTCGAGCCCCAGGGTGGACTTCACCTTCTCGTCCAGGCCGTCGATGTCCCACTGTTCCGCATAGGCCTTGGGCGGCATGAAGCGATCGACCAGGTCGGTGACGACGTCCTTGCGGAACTCGCCGACAAGTTCGGACAGATCGTCGGAATCCATGAACTCCTGGCGCTGCTCGAACACGGCCTTTCGCTGATCGTTCACGACGTCGTCGTATTTCAGCAGGTT
Source organism: Pseudomonadota bacterium (assembly GCA_040385365.1). GTDB lineage: Bacteria > Pseudomonadota > Alphaproteobacteria > Caulobacterales > Caulobacteraceae > Brevundimonas. The sequence goes on from JAZKHL010000075.1 coordinate 3,391, forward strand.
CTTGCGGATGTCGTAGTTGCGGGTCTCGACGCGCTTCTGGGCGGTCTCGACGGCGCGGTTCAGCCACGGGTGCGAGATGGCCTCACCCTCGGCTACGCCGAAGTTTCGCATGATCGCGTCCAGACGGTCGCCGGCGAAGATGCGCAGCAGGTCGTCCTCGCAGGACAGGTAGAATTTCGACGTACCCGGGTCGCCCTGACGACCGGTACGGCCGCGCAGTTGGTTGTCGATGCGGCGGCTCTCGTGTCGCTCTGTGCCCAGGACGAACAGGCCGCCGGCGTCCAGGGCGATCTTCTTCTGAACCGCGATGTCGGCCTTCAGCCGGGCCTCTTCAGCCTTCAGCATCTCGGGCGTGACCTCGACGGCCATGTTGCGCTGGTCCAGCCGGTATTTCTCAAGACGCATCTCGAGGTTGCCGCCCAGTTGAATGTCGGTGCCGCGGCCCGCCATGTTGGTGGCGATGGTCACCGCACCCGGAAGGCCGGCGTCGGCGACGATGAAGGCTTCCTGCTCGTGCTGGCGTGCGTTCAGGACGTTGTGTGCGATGCCCTTGAACTTGGTTTCCCAGACGATGTCATAGGCGGCGTCGCCGATCTTGGCCGCCTCCTTGTCCTTGCCGACATATTGCGGCTTCAGGGTCCGGGAGACCTCGACCTTGTGCTCATAGGTATCCAGCAACTCGGACAGCATTTCCGACTTCTCGATCGACACGGTGCCGACCAGGATCGGCTGGCCGCGCTCGCGGCAGTCGGCGATCTGTTTGGCGATGGCCAGATTCTTCTCGGCATAGGTCCGGTAGACCTCGTCGTCATAATCGATGCGCTTGACCGGGCGGTTGGTCGGCACCTCCAGGACGTCCATCTTGTAGATGTCGAGGAATTCCTGGGCCTCGGTCGCGGCCGTGCCGGTCATGCCGGACAGCTTTTCGTAGAGGCGGAAATAGTTCTGGATCGTCACCGAGGCCAGGGTCTGGTTCTCGGGCTGGATCTTGACGCCTTCCTTGGCCTCGATGGCCTGGTGCAGGCCTTCGGACAGCCGGCGTCCGGTCATCATCCGGCCGGTGAACTCATCGATCAGAACGACTTCCTCGTTCTTGATGATATAGTCTTTGTCTTTTTGATACAGGGTGTTGGCGCGCAGGGCCTGATTGGTGTGGTGCACCAGGCTGATGTTGGCGGCGTCGTAGAGGCCCGTCGTGTCCTCGGCGAAATGTCCGCCGTCTTCCAGCAACTGCTCGATCCGCTCGGAGCCTTCTTCCGTCAGCAGGGCCTGACGCTGCTTCTCGTCCAGATCGAACGTCGAAGGGTCCTTGATCAGCTCTTTCACGATGGCGTCGAGGATCTTGTAGAGGTCGGAGCGATCCTCGGTCGGGCCCGAGATGATCAGCGGCGTGCGCGCCTCGTCGATCAGGATGGAGTCGACCTCGTCGACGATGGCGAAATGGTGCGGACGCTGCACCATTTCCTTGCGGTCATACTTCAGATTATCGCGCAGATAGTCGAAGCCGAACTCGTTGTTCGTGCCGTAGGTGATGTCGGCGTTGTAGGACGCCTGGCGCTGACCATCGGACAGTCCGTTGACGATGACGCCCACTTCCAGGCCCAGGAACCGGTAGACGCGGCCCATCCACTCGGCGTCGCGCCGGGCCAGATAGTCGTTGACCGTGATGACGTGGACGCCCTTGCCCGACAACGCGTTCAGATACACCGGGGCCACGGCGACCAGGGTCTTGCCCTCGCCGGTCCGCATTTCGGCGATGCCCCCCTCATGCAAGATCATGCCGCCCGTCAGCTGAACGTCGTACTGACGCTGGCCAAGCACGCGCTTGGAGGCTTCGCGGGCCACCGCGAAGGCCTCGTTCATGACCTTGTCCAGGGTCTCGCCGCCCGCCACCCGGTCCTTGAAGGTCTGGGTCATCATCCGCAGCTCGTCGTCGGACAGGGCCGCGTACTTGTCCTCCAGGGCGGTGATCTTCTGAGCGCGGCTGAGGAAATCCTTGACCTTGCGGTCGTTGGAAGAGCCGAAGAGTTTCTTGGCGAAGCCAAACATGGGCGATCCGGAAGCGGTCGAGCGGTCTATGGCTCTGGAAAAGCCCTTGCGGGGCGGCGATGAGACGCCGCGAGAGAGGCTGCCGGGCAAGGCGGCGAAACACGCCGCGCAAACGATCGAAAACCCCTCGACTTGGGCGCAGGCGGGACTTAAGCACCGGCCATACCCCTGTCAACGCGAGGGGCTTTGCAGCCCGGCGTTTGGACCCCTTCAAGCGGGACGGAGCGTCCGATGCGACATTCGCGCAACCCCCTCATTTTCCTCGGCTTCGCGCTGGTTCTTTCATTGGCCGCCTGTGGGCGTGGCGGGGGCGATGATCGTGCGCCCGAACCCGGCGACCGTGCGGTGGCCAAGGTGCAGGATCAGACGATCTGGGCCTCCGACGTCAAGCGCGAGGCGGTGGCGCAAGGCCTGGTGGGCGAAGGCGAGCCGCTGGACGTCACGTCTGACCTGTTCCGGCGCGTACTGGACGAGGTCATCGATCAGAAACTTCTGGCCCGCGAGGCTGAACGGCGGGGTCTGGACAACTCCGCCCTGGCCCAGCGCCGGCTTGAGGCGACGCGCGAGCGCATTCTCGGTGACATGCTGGTCGAGAACGTCGTCAACGGCGCGATCTCCGACCAGGCCGTGCAGACCCTCTACCAGGAGCAATTGCGGCTGGCCCGGACGTCCGAGGAGATCCGAGTCCGCCTGATCCTGTCTCGAACCAAGCCCGAGGCCGACGCCGTCATGGGTATTCTGGGCCAGGGCGCCGCCTTCGAGGCCGTGGCTCAGGAACGCTCGATCGACGAGGCGACGCGCTTCTCCGGGGGCGACCTCGGCTATTCCACCGCCGACGTCATGCCCCAGGCCTATGCCAACGCCCTGCGCGACGCCGCGGCCGGGTCCACGGTCGGTCCGTTCCAGACCGAAGGCGGCTGGGCCGTGCTTCGTGTCGAGGATCGTCGTCGCGAAAGCCCTCCGACGCTGGATCAGGCGCGCCCGCAGATCGTCCGCTATCTGACCTACGAGGGCGTCCGCCAGCTGCTCGAGGAGCTGCGCGGCAAGGCCAAGGTCGATGTCTTGTTGGCCGCCGAGAGCGGCGCCCCGCAGGAGCCGGCCTCCGCCGCCCGGGTGACGCCTAGCCCGACACCGACCGCGCCGACCACGGTGGCTCCGGCTGCGTCGGCCCCCCAGGTCGTCACACCCGCGCCCGCGGCCAAGGCTGTCCCGTGAGCGGCGCCCCCAAGAAGCCCGGCTCGACCGGCAAGGCGATCGAACACGCGTTCGAAAAGGCCTTCGATCCCCTGGCCACGGCGATCAAGCGCGCGACCCAGCCGCATCCGGCGCCGGCTTCGCCCGCCGCGCCCGGCAAACCGGGGCTGAAAATCTCGCCACTCGCCGTTCCCTTCCCGACAATCCCGGGCGTCGGCGGCGTCGAGATGACCACCGCCCGCGCTGGCTTCTACAAGCACGAGCGCGACGACTTGGTGGTGTTCCGCTTCGCCCGGGGCACGACCTGCGCCGGCGTCTTCACCCGCCACAAGGTCGGCTCCGCCCCCGTGGACTGGTGCAAGCGCCATCTGGACGCGCCCGGCGGTGGGCTGGATGTGCGAGCCTTGGTCGTGAACGCCGGCTGCGCGAACGCCTTCACCGGGAAGGCCGGGGCCGACGCCGCCCGCCGCACGGCCTCCGAGGTCGCCAAGCGGTTCGGCTGTCGCCAGCGCGACGTGATGCTGGCCTCCACCGGCGTGATCGGCGTCCTGCTGGACGACAAGAAGATCGCCGCGAAACTGCACGAGGTCGAAACCAGGCTCGACGCAGACATCCCGCCGACCGATCAGTGGGCCGCCGCCGGCCGCGGGATCATGACCACCGACACCTTCCCCAAGGGCTCCTACGCCGAAGCGATGATCGACGGGTTCAAAGTCCGCATCGCCGGCATCGCCAAGGGATCGGGCATGATCGCGCCGGACATGGCGACGATGCTGGGCTTCATCGTCACCGACGCCAACATCCACCCGGCCGTCCTGCGAGCGCTGCTGGGCCTGCATGTCCGCACCACCTTCAACAGCGTGACCGTGGACGGCGACACCTCCACCAATGACACCTGCCTGCTGTTCGCGACGGCGGCCTCCGGCGCACCCCGGATCGGCCGGGTCGGCGACCGCCGCCTGAAGGAATTCTCCGCTGCCCTGGACAAGGTGATGCTGGATCTCGCCCACCAGCTAGTCCGCGACGGGGAGGGTGCGTCCAAGTTCGTGCGCATCACCGTGGACGGCGCCGCCTCCCCGGCATCCGCCCGCAAACTGGCCAAGTCGATCGCCGACAGCCCCCTGGTCAAGACCGCCATCGCCGGCGAGGACGCCAACTGGGGCCGGGTCGTCATGGCCGTCGGCAAGACCGAGGAACCCGTCGATCGCGACCGCCTGGCCATCCGCTTCGGCCCGAACGTCGCGGCGATCGAGGGCGCCGTCTCGCCCACCTACGATGAGGCCAAGATGAGCGCCTACATGAAGCGGTCGGAGATCGACATCGCCGTCGATGTCGGCTCCGGCCGGGCGTCGGCGACTGTTTGGACCTGCGACCTGACCAAGGGCTACATCGAGATCAACGGAGACTACCGCTCTTGAGCCACGACCTCGCCACGCCCCGCCACGACTGGACCCTGCCCGAGGTCGAGGTGCTGTTCGCCCGACCCTTCATGGAGCTGGTGTTCGAAGCCGCGACGGTTCACCGCCGCTGGTTCGATGCCTCGGAGGTGCAGAAGTCTCAGCTCTTGTCGATCAAGACCGGCGGCTGTGCCGAGAACTGCGGCTACTGCTCGCAATCCGCCAGCTTCGACACGGGGCTGAAGGCCGAGAAGCTGATGGACACGACCACTGTGCTCGCTGAGGCGATGGCGGCGAAGGCGGGCGGGGCGTCGCGGTTCTGCATGGGGGCCGCGTGGCGGGAGCTTAAGGATCGCGACACGCCCAAGCTTGCGGCGATGATCTCGGGCGTGAAGGCGTTGGGGCTGGAGACCTGCGCGACCCTGGGCATGCTGACCGCCGATCAGGCCAGGCAGCTGAAGGCGGCGGGGCTCGACTATTACAATCATAACCTGGACACGGGGCCCGAATATTACGCCGAGGTGGTCACGACCCGGACCTATCAGGACCGATTGGACACGCTGGAGCATGTCCGTGATGCGGGCATGAGCACTTGCTGCGGCGGCATCGTCGGCATGGGCGAGAGCCGTCGCGACCGGGCGGGCCTGCTGCATGCGCTGGCGACCCTGCCGGTCCATCCCGACAGTCTGCCGGTCAACGCTTTGGTGCCAGTGACCGGCACGCCGCTGGGCGAACGGGTGCTGAAAGAGGGCGAGATCCATCCGATCGAGTTCGTCCGCACCGTCGCCGTCGCCCGTCTGGTCTGCCCGCAGGCCATGGTTCGACTGTCCGCCGGGCGCGAGACGATGAGCCCGGAGATGCAGGCGCTGTGTTTCCTGGCCGGCGCCAACTCCATCTTCGTCGGCGGCAAGCTTCTAACCACGCCGAATCCGGAACAGGACGAGGACGCGCGGTTGTTCGCCCTGCTCGACCTGCGCCCCATGGAACCGATGGCGGTCGAGGCGGCCGCCTGACCCAGGTCGAAAGCTGGGACGTCGTCGTCGTCGGGGCCGGCGCGGCGGGGATGATGTGCGCCATCGAAGCGGGACGACGCGGGCGGCGGGTGCTGGTCGTCGATCATGCCCGGGCGCCGGGCGAGAAGATCCGCATCTCGGGCGGCGGGCGCTGCAACTTCACGAATACCGGCACGACGGTCGCCAACTTCCTGGGTGAGAACCCCCGATTCGCGTCGTCGGCGCTGGGTCGCTACACGGCCAAGGACTTCGTCGCTGCCGTCGATCGAGCCGGCATAGCCTGGCACGAAAAGACCCTGGGCCAGCTGTTCTGCGACGACAGCGCCAAACAGATCGTGCGGATGCTGACCGACGCGATGCGCGATGCGGGGGTGACGCTTCGGCTAAACACGGGCGTGCAGTCGGTCGAGCGGGACGGCGATGGGTTCGCCGTCATCCTGTCGGCCGGCGCCGCTCGGTGTGCGTCTCTGGTCGTCGCAACGGGCGGCAAGTCGATCCCCAAGATGGGCGCGACAGGTTGGGGCTATGATATCGCCCGCCAGTTTGGCCTACGGGTCACTGAGACGCGACCGGCGCTGGTTCCGCTGACCTTCGAGCCCGGCCTGCTGGACCAGACCGCGCCCCTCGCGGGGGTGGCCGTCGACGCCGTCGTCTCCGCCGGCAAGACCCGGTTCGAAGAGGCGATGCTCTTTACCCATCGCGGCCTGTCAGGCCCCGCGATCCTGCAGATCAGCTCCTACTGGCGCGAGGGTGAGGCGATCACCGTATCGATGGCCCCCGGCGTTCCCGTGCTGGAACGGCTGAAGGCGGCCAAGGTCGAGAACGGCGGCAAACAGGCCGTGCACACGGCACTCGGCCACATCATCCCCAAACGCCTGGCCGAAGTCCTGACCGACCGCGAAGGGGCCAAGGGCAAGCTGGCCGAGGTCGGCGACAAGGTCCTGGCGCGGCTGGACGCGGCGGTGAACGCCTGGACCGTCAAGCCGGTGGGATCAGAGGGCTACCGCACCGCCGAGGTCACCCTGGGCGGCGTCGCCACCGACCATCTGGACCAGAAAACCATGGCGGCGACGGCCGGCCCCGGCCTGTTTTTCATCGGCGAGGTCGTCGACATCACGGGCTGGCTAGGAGGGTATAATTTCCAGTGGGCGTGGAGCTCCGGCTGGGTCGCGGGCCAGAGCTGCTAGTGTGCTTCAGGCGGCCGCGCCGCCGGGTCGAGGTATTCACTTTCGGAATTATGGTGCGCCGACAGGACGAAGCGGCGGTCACAGTAGCCGCATTCGACGAAACTCTCGCCGCCCATGTCGAGATACACCAGCGGATGGCCCAGCACGCCGCCGCCGTCGCAGGCCACGCGCTTGGTGGAGACGGTGATCGCCTCGGGCGGAGAAACGAGCACGTAGGGGTGGCGGGGCGGCATTGATCGGGTCCGTGGTCTTGGCGGGAGGGGGCCTGACGCCTAGTTAGACGGACGAGCCTCCCGCCGAAAGTCCCGAATGACCGATACGCAAAGCCTGCCCGTCAACGCCATCGAGGTGCGCGGGCTGGAGAAGACCTACGCCGGCTCCAAGAAGGCCCCGCCCAAGGTGGCCTTGAGGGGCGTCGATCTGGTCATTCCGAGGGGGTCGATGTTCGGCCTGCTGGGCCCCAACGGCGCGGGCAAGTCGACCCTGATCAACATCCTGGCGGGGGTGGTCAACAAGACCGGCGGGACCGCCGCCATCTGGGGCCGCGACATAGACAAACACCCGCGTGACGCCCGCGCGGCCCTGGGCGTGGTGGCGCAGGAGATCGTGGCCGACGTCTTCTTCACCCCGCGCGAATCGCTGGAGACCCAGGCCGGATTCTATGGCGTGCCGCCGAAGGAGCGCCGGTCGGATGAGTTGCTGGCGGCGCTGGGCCTGTCGGACAAGGCCAACGCCTATGTGCGGGCGCTGTCGGGTGGCATGAAGCGGCGGCTGATGGTGGCCAAGGCCCTGGTGCACAATCCGCCGATCCTGATCCTGGACGAGCCGACGGCGGGCGTGGACGTCGAGCTACGTCGCCAGCTGTGGGAGTACGTGCGGCGCATCAACGCCGAGGGCGTGACCATCCTGTTGACCACCCACTATCTGGAGGAGGCGCAGGAGCTCTGCGACACCATCGCCATCATGAACCGGGGCGAGGTCGTGGCTTGCGAGCCGACGCCGCAACTGCTGCGCCGACTGGATACGAGGAACGTCGTGGTGACGCCCGAGGGCGAGCTGAGCGGCCTGCCGGTCGTGCCGGGGTTCGACGTCGTGGGACGGCCGAACGGCGCTTTCGCCATCACCTATCGCAAGGGCAAGTCGTCGGTCGAACAGGTGCTGGCCGCCGTGCGCGCCGCCGGCGTGACCATCGCCGACATCACCACCGAGGATCCGGACCTGGAAGACGTCTTCCTGGCCCTGACCTATGGCGACGCCAACGCGGCCAGCCCAACGAAGGACTGACTTCACATTCCGTCATCCTCGGGCTTGTCCCGAGGATCCACGGCTGATGCACACGCGAGTTTCACCGCTTCACCTCCGATGCCCGAACAAATCGGCTTGGGCCGTGCGCGCGGAACGATGGACCCTCGGGACAAGCCCGAGGGTGACGCAGTTTAGGTGGGCTGACGGCCTTAAAGGTCCAGGAGCGCCCGCGCCGGGTCTTCCAGCAGGTCCTTGACGCGCACGAGGAAGGTCACGGCTTCCTTGCCGTCGACGATCCGGTGATCGTAGCTGAGCGCCAAGTACATCATCGGCCGGATCACGACCTGGCCGTTTACCGCCATCGGGCGCTGGACGATGTTGTGCATGCCCAGGATGCCCGACTGGGGCGCGTTCAGGATCGGCGTCGACATCAGCGAGCCATAGGTGCCGCCGTTGGTGATGGTGAAGGTGCCGCCCTGGAGCTGGTCCAGCGTCAGGTCGCCGTCGCGCGCGGCTTTGCCGAGCGCCGCGATGCCCTTTTCGATGCCCGCCAGCGACAGCGTGTCCGCATCGCGCAGGACCGGAACGACCAGTCCCTTTTCGGTCCCGACGGCGACGCCGATGTCATAGTGGTTCTTGTAGATGATGTCAGAGCCGTCGATCTCGGCGTTGACGGCCGGGATCTCCTTCAGAGCCGCGACCACGGCGCGGGTGAAGAAGCTCATGAAACCGAGCTTGACGCCGTGCGCCTTCTCGAACGCGTCCTTGTACTGGGTCCGCAGCGCCATGACGTTGGTCATATCCACCTCGTTGAAGGTGGTCAGCTGGGCGGCCGTGTTCTGCGATTCCTTGAGGCGGCGCGCGATCGTCTGGCGCAGCCGAGTCATCTTGACCCGCTCCTCACGCGGCTGGTCAGCGCGCGGAGCGATCGATGCGGGCGCCGGCGCCGCAGGGATGGGAGCGGCAGGGGCAGCGGCGGCTGCGAGGGCGTCGCCCTTGGTGATGTTGCCCTTTGGCCCGGTCGGGGAAATCGACCCGGCGTCCAGCTTGTTCTCCGTGACGATCCGCTGGACCGAGGGCGACAAGGTCGCGTCTGCGCCCGACGCCTTGTAGGCGGCCGATCCTGCGTTCGCAGAGGGGGCGGCGGGTTTCTCTGCGGCCTGGGCCGGAGCCGCGGCCGGCGCGTCGGCCGACTTCGGCGCGGCGGCGCCTTCGGTCACGGAACCGAGGATCGCGCCGGGCGTGACGGTGTCGCCCTCGTCGAACTTGATCTCGGCCAATACGCCGTCGGACGGCGAGACGACCTCCAGCGAAACCTTGTCGGTTTCCAGCTCGACCAGAACTTCGTCCTTCTTGACCGCCTCGCCGGCCTTCTTGGACCATTTGGCGATGGTCGCCTCGGAGACGGATTCTCCGAGCGTCG
>JAZKHL010000076.1:0-2572 GCA_040385365.1 Pseudomonadota bacterium
TCCGGTCTGACCGCCAACTCCGCCGCCCTCGCCGCCATCTCGCAGAACATCGCGAACGTGAACACGGTCGGCTACAAGCGCACCGCCGCCGAGTTCTCCACTGTCGTCAACTCGCAGAGCCAGGGCACGGGCTATTCCGCTGGCGGCGTCGCCGCCAACACCCGCAACTATGTCAGCCAGGGCGGACAGTTGCAGCGCACCTCGTCTTCGACCGACCTGGGCATCGGCGGTCAAGGCTTCTTTGTCGTGACCACCAAGCCGGAGGATCTGACATCCGGCGACGCCCGCCTGTTCACTCGCGCGGGCGCTTTCAAGGTCGATAGCCTTGGCTATCTCAAGAACACGGCTGGCCTGTATCTGCAGGGTTGGCCGGTGGATGGCGACGGCAATATCGCGACCGACCCGTCGGATCTGAACAAGCTGAAGTCCATCAATGTCGGCTCGGTCGGCGGCACCGCCGAGGCCACCAGCCGAGCCCAGATCAACGCCAACCTGAAATCCAGCCAGCCGGTCTCGGCCGACATCGCGACCTACAGCCTGGCGACCAAGAATATGTCGACCTACGACGCGGAGCTCGGCACGGGCTTCAAGCCGGACTTCCAGATCACGATCCCGGCCTCCGACTCCAAGGGCGGCCAGCGCACCGTGGCCTATTCCTTCCTGAAGACGGCCAATCCCAACGAATGGCGCGCCGAGGTCCACGTCATCCCGGCGACCGATATCGAGAACGGCTCGACGCCCGCCAACGGCATCCTGAAGTCCGGCCTCGTCCTGTTCACCCAGGACGGACGTCTGGACGTCGACGGCATGAGGGCCCGCGAGACGGCCACCCCGGGCTCCATGCTGTTCGCAGACCCCAGCGCCGCGTCCATCACCCTGAACGCTTCGGATTCAGCCGTGGCCCCCAGCGCCACGACGCCCAAGTGGACAACGGCGGCGGGCATCGACGACCAGTCCATCAACTTCGACCTGGCGGTCTCCGCCGGCGGTCTCACCCAGTACGACTCCGACTCGATCGTCCAGTCCGTGGTCACCAACGGGACGGCCTTCGGAAACCTCTCGAGCATCGAGATCGACGAAAAGGGTTTCGTCACCGCCATTTTCGACAACAGCGTCACGCGACGTATCGGCCAGGTCGCCCTCGCCACCTTCACCAGCCCCGACAGCCTGACCCAGGCGTCTGGGAACGCGTTCAAGGTCAGCCAGGGCTCCGGCACCTTCAACCTCAAGGCAGCCGGAACCGGGGGCGCAGGCCTCATCGGCGCATCCCAGCTGGAGGCCTCGACCGTCGATCTGTCGGCTGAGTTCACCGGCCTGATCACAACCCAGCGCGCCTATTCGGCCTCTTCCAAGATCATCACGACGGCCGACGAGATGCTGGCCGAACTGATCAGCATCAAACGCTGATCGCCAGGTAACGTGTCGTTAGACTGAATGAATCATTACTCAAAATCGGCCGTAACGGCGCTCGGGGGCGAGTCTGGATTTTATCCATTCCTTCACCACGACGCTAAACCCGGCCTTAGCGGCGGCACGCTACCTTCACGATCAATTGGTGGTGGTCAGTGAGGCAAAAGCCCATGTTGCAAGAGCGACGCGTGAACAAGCAGGGCGAGCAGTATGTCGTCGGTCCGACGGGCACTCCCCTGACGATTCGCGACCTGCCGCCCGAGAATACCGACCGTTGGGTCATCCGCCGCAAGGCCGAGGTCGTCGCGGCCGTTCGCGGCGGCCTGATCAGCCTGGACGACGCCCTGACGCGCTATCGCATCACGGCCGAAGAGTTCCTGGCCTGGCAAAAGGCGATCGACAAATGGGGCATGCAGGGCCTGCGCACGACCCGCATCCAGAACTACCGCTCGTAAGGATTTCTCCCCGCGACGACTGCAACGGCCGCCCCCCGCCAACGGGGGCGGCCGTTGTCGTTTGGGGCGTGAGGGGATATGTTTCGGGCATGGCCAACGTCCAGATCGAACTGTCAGACCAATCGGCGGAGTTCATCCACGCCAAGGTGAGCAGCGGCGAGTTCCGTGACGCGGATGCGGTCATTGCGGTAGCCATTCTCGCTTACAAGCAGCGCGTCGAAGCCTTCAACCGCGAAGCCCAGATCGGCATCGAGGCCCTCGCCCGCGGTGAAATCATGCAGGTCGACGACGTCAAGGCCTTCCTGGCCGAGCGACGCAAGGCGCGTCAGGCCAAGTGAGAAGGGTCGAGTTCGCCGCTCCGGCGGCATTCGACATCGACGATATCCTCGCCAACTCCGAAGCTGAATTCGGACCACGCACGGCATCCCGCTACGAACGCCTGATCGATCAGGCGATCGATGCGCTGGCGGCGGATCCTGAACGATCCGGGGTCAGGCAAACGCCGGACACGCTGGTGGGGCTCTACTGGTTCCACCTCCGTTCAGCCCGAACTCTGGCCCCGCCGAGCGAACGGATCGGCAAGCCCCGACACCTCATCGTTTTCACCGTGACAGGCGCTAGCATCTTCATTGTGAGGGTTCTTCACGACTCAATGGACATCCCGGCGCACGTGGGATGAGGCCCGGCCTCGAAATCGTCCCCCATCC
>JAZKHL010000077.1:0-11362 GCA_040385365.1 Pseudomonadota bacterium
CGACGGGCGCGGTGATGACGCCGATCTATGCGACCTCGACCTATGCCCAGGAAAGCCCGGGGGTGAACAAGGGCTATGAGTATGCGCGGGGCAAGAACCCGACGCGCGAGGCGTTCGAGGCCTGTATCGCAGACCTGGAAGGGGGTGTTCAGGGGTTCGGCTTCGCCAGCGGAATGGCGGCGACCTCGACGGCGCTGGAGCTGCTGGACGCCGGGTCCCACATCGTCACGGGCGACGACCTTTACGGCGGATCGTGGCGGCTGTTCGAGCGGGTGCGGCGGCGCTCGATGGGGCTGGACTTCGCCTATGTCGATCTGAGCGACCTCGCGGCGGTCGAGGCGGCGATCACGCCCACGACGAAGATGCTGTGGGTCGAGACGCCGACCAATCCGCTGATGAAGCTGGCCGACATCGCGGCGCTGTCGAAGGTCGCCAGGGCGCATGGGCTGCTGCTGGTGGTGGACAACACCTTCGCCACGCCGTGGAGCCAGCGACCGCTGAGCCTGGGCGCCGACATCGTCATGCATTCGGCGACGAAATACCTGAACGGGCACTCCGACATTATCGGCGGGGTACTGGTGGCCGGCAACGTCGAGATCGCGAAGGAAATCAAGTTCCTCCAGAACTCGGTCGGCGGGGTGATGGGGCCGTTCGACGCCTTTTTGGCCAACCGGGGGCTGAAGACGCTGGGCCTGAGGATGAAGGCGCACAACGAGAATGCGCTGGCGGTGGCGCGCTGGCTTGAGACCCGTATCGACAAGCCGGGGGGCGGGGTGGCCAAGGTCATCTATCCGGGGCTGATCACGCATCCGCAGCACGAGCTGGCGACGCGCCAGATGAAGGGTCGCTACGGCGGCATGGTCACGGTGATCATCGACGGCGACCTGGCGCGGACGAAGCAGGTGCTGGAGCGGGTCCAGGTCTTTACCCTGGCCGAGTCGCTGGGCGGGGTCGAAAGCCTGGTCAACCACCCGGCGATCATGACCCACGCCAGCGTCCCCAAAGAGGTTCGCGAGGCGGGCGGAGTGACGGACAATCTGATCCGGCTGTCGGTCGGGGTCGAGGATCTGGACGACCTTATCGGCGACCTGGATCAGGCGCTGGGGTAGGCCAAGACGGAGGAGGCGCACCTCCTCCGTCCACAGGGCCTAGTTGGGCATGGAGACCGTGTCGGTGACGTGGATCACGCCGTTCGACTGGACCACGTCGGCCTGGGTGACCGTGGCGACGCCGCCTTTTTCGTCGGTCAGGATGACCGAGCTACCGCGCATCGAAGCGGTGAGCGTGCCACCCTCGACGGTGGTCAGTGCGGCGCGACCGTTGCCGGCTCGGATCCGGGCCATGATGTCGGCGGCGGACAGTCGGCCAGCGACCACATGGTAGGTCAGGATCTTGGTCAGGGTCGCGCGGTTGGCCGGCATGACCAGGGTGTCGACCGTTCCGGCAGGCAGTTTGGCGAAGGCGTCGTCGGTCGGAGCGAAAACGGTGAATGGGCCGGGGCCCGAGAGGGTATCGACCAGACCGGCGGCGGTCACGGCGGCGACGAGGGTCGTGTGGATCGGTGAGTTCACCGCGTTCTCCACGATGGTCTTGCTGGCATACATCGGCGCGCCGCCGACGGTGACGTCGCCCTGGGCCGAGGCATTCATGCCCATGCCGTCGTGCATGGCCATGGAGTCCATCGACATGCAGCCGGAGGCGAGCAGGCCGGTCGAGATCAGGGCGGCGGCGGCGACGCCGCGAAGATGGGTGAGGGTCATGGGGTACAATCCTGTGCCGGTCGCCGTTCGCGACCTTGCCCCAAGGAACGTGGATTGGCGGGTCGCGGATGCGGGGTCACAAGGTCGCGCATCCCTCGGTCGTCGGTGCCGGGCTCAGAAATAGACGCTGACGACGGCGACGAGGGCGGAGGCGTACTGGGGGTTCGAGGCGTCGGCGTCGGTGTCGTGGTAGCGCAGGTCGAGGTCCAGGTTCGGCGTGGCGGCGTAGGTCATGCCGACATTCCAGCCGGTGTAGTCGACACTGGCGTCCTGCTCCCGGCGGCCCAGCGAGGCGTCGGCGGAGAGGGTGTCGGTGAAAGCCCAGCCGATGTTGGCGGCGACCCAGGTCCAGGCCCCGGTGTCGCCCGTGCCGTCGGGGGAGTGCTGGAGCTGCAGGCCCGCCTCGGCCGGCCCGATGGCCCGGGTGATGTCGGCTGTGAACTCCCAGGCATCGGCGTCCTCGCCGTCGTCGGCACCGACCTGCCACTTGTGGGCGACGTTCAGATCGACCTCGAAGCCTGCGAGCTCACGCCGAATGCCGCCGTTGAGGTCCAGTTCCAGGTCCGATCCTGTCGAGGAGCGGATCGTCTCGAACGACGGGCCGGCGTAGAAGACGCCATCGGCGCTGGACCATTCCGCCAGACCGAACAGGAAGGGGTCGCCGCGGGATTTGGAGGCGTCCTTGGAGCGGTTGTCGCTGCCGGCGCCGAGGGCGAAAGACCAGTCGCCGGCGGACTGGGCCGAGACGGCGGCCGGGACGGCGAGGACGAGGGCGGAGGCGAGGGCGAACGAACGGATCATCCGCCGAGGGTTTAGGCGACGCCGACCTTGTTGGCGAATTGATCCGTGGCCTGCGCATATTCGTCGCGCAGGCGGGCCACCAGCGCTGCGGCGGGGATGACGTCGTGGACCGCGCCCGCGCCTTGCCCTGCGGACCAGACCGTCTTCCAGGCCTTGGCCTCGTCGCCCATGTCGAGCTTGTGCTCCGGCAGCTGTTTGGGGTCGATGCCGTTGTCCAGCAGCGACTTGATCATGAAGTTGGCGGGGATGCCGGAGACGGCCGGGGTGTGGACGATGTCGGTCGCGCCCGACTCGATGATCATGTCCTTGTAGGCGTCGGGGGCCATGGCCTCGGTCGTGTTGATGAAGCGGGTTCCCATATAGGCGAAGTCGGCGCCCAGCATCAGGGCGGCGGCGACGTCCTGGCCGTTTGACAGGCAGCCGGACAGGATGATCGTGCCCTTGAAGAACTCGCGGACCTCGTTGACCAGGGCGAAGGGGTTGATGATGCCCGCGTGGCCGCCGGCGCCGTTGGCGACCAGGATCAGGCCGTCGACGCCGCTCTCAGCCGCCTTCCTCGCGTGGCGGACGTTGGCGATGTCGTGAAAGACCACGCCGCCGTAACCGTGGACCGCATCGACCACGTCGCGCACGGCGCCCAGCGAGGTGATGATCAGCGGAACCTTGTGCTCCACCGACACCATCATGTCGGCCGTCAGACGGGGGTTGGTCGGGTGGACGATGTGGTTGACGCCGAAGGCCGCCGCGTCAGGGTTCAGCCGCGATTTGATCTCGACCAGCCACTCCCGGTAGCCGTCGGTGGTGCGGGCGTTCAGGGACGGGAAGGTGCCGATGACGCCGGCGTTGCAGCATTCGACGACGAGGTCGGGGCCGGACAACAGGAACATCGGAGCCTCGATGACCGGCAGTTTCAGGCCCTTGGTGAGCGAGGCGGGGATGGCCATGGCGTGTCCTCTGTGCGTCTTGTTTCGCTACGCTTAACCGGGTGTCGCGGGGGAAGGCAAATCGCTGATGTGTCCGGTGCGCGCTCAAGGCGGATTGGACTCGGAAGCACCGAGTCCAGCGAGTCCAAATCCGTGAGGAATTTGTGCTAACTCATTGAAAGTCCGTCCGCGCTTTGCATCGCCTTTCTCTGCAGGTGCAAAAGGGTTTAGACCGCCGCCATGACCACCGATACCTCCGGCCTGAGCCAACTCGGCCAGCACATCGTGCAGCCCACCTCGCCCGAGACGGCGGTGCTGGAGCGGGTGCCGAACCCGCATGCGGAGACCCTGTATCTGGCCCGGTTCACGGCGCCGGAGTTCACCAGCCTGTGCCCGGTGACGGGCCAGCCGGACTTCGCCCATATCGTCATCGACTATGCGCCGGGCGACTGGCTGGTCGAGTCGAAGTCGCTGAAGATGTACCTGACCGCCTTCCGCAACCACGGCGCCTTCCACGAGGACTGCACCGTGGCCATCGGCAAGCGGATCGCCGACCTGCTGAGCCCCCGCTGGCTGAGGATCGGCGGATACTGGTATCCCCGAGGCGGCATCCCGATCGACGTCTTCTGGCAGACGGGCGCCCCGCCCGAGGGTCTGTGGCTGCCCGACCAGGGCGTGCCGACCTATCGCGGGCGGGGGTGAGGTCTAACCCCCGAACTTGATGCGGATGCCGGCGTTGGCGATGAAGCCTTCCAGGGGCTGCCAGGCGTCGACGGTCCAGCGACCGTCGGGCGCGCGGGTTGGGCGGATCAGGGGACTTTCCCTGGTCTGGCGGACGTCGAGCAGGTTCTCCAGGTTCAGGAACACGCGGTAGTGTTCCGCGACCACGATCTCGCCCAGCAGACCCAGCTCCCAATAGGGTTCGCCCTCGGTGCGATAGGGGTCGTCCTCGAGCGGCTGGGGGCCGGTGTAGTAGGCCTCGAAGCCGATGCGTCCGCGATCGTGTTCCTCCCACATGGCGACGAGGCCGGCGGAATGCCGGGGCGTCAGGGGGACGGCGCGACGGCCGGCGCCGTCTGGCTCGGCGGCGTCGACGTAGAGATAGCTGCCCGTCACGACGAACGAACCGTTGCGCCAGCGGGTCAGGGCCTCGACACCGCGCGTTCGGGTGATCCCGACGATATTGTCCAGTCGGACGAGGGTCGGGGACAGCGTGGTCAGGCCGACCGCGTCTTCGATGTCTGAGCCGAACAGGGTGAGGTTCGCCTCCCAGGGGCCGGAACTGTAAGCGAAATCGACCGATGCGGTCTGGGCGGTCTCGGCTTCCAGGTCAGGCAGAGGGGCTAGGCGAGACAGGCCGGCGGCCTCGGTCTCCTCCACGAATGGAGTGGGGGCGTAGAAGCCGCGCCCCCAGGAGCCGCGCACGGACCAAGGCCCGGTCTTGTAGAGCAGCGACACGCGCGGACTGAACTGGTCGCCATAGCGATCGTGGTCGTCATAGCGGGCGCTGGCCGCCAGCGTCAGGTAGGGGGTCAGGTCGCGCTCAACCTGGGCGAAGACGGCGGGGACCGAATAGCTGTAGTCGAAGCCTGGAAAAGGTTCGGAGCCATAGTCGTCGACCTGATAGGCGACCCCGCCCAGCCAGGTTGAGCCCATCGCATCGGCCGAGAAAGACGCTTCCGCCGACCATGTGTGATGGCGGTCCTTCTCCAACAGGGCTCCGAAGCGATGGCGATGGTCGAGATCGACGCCCGAGGCGCGGAACTGGGCGTAACCCCAACCGCCGAGCGGGCGCTCGAAGGTGAAACCGCCGTCCAGGCGTCGAGTGCTCTGGTTCTGCTGGAAGGGAAGGCTGTCGGGGGCCAGACGGCCGTCCAGCGTTCCGCCGCGCCGTTCCTCGGCCATGGCTCCGACCGTGATGAAGGCGGTCGATCCGTCGTCGCCCGTCCAGAACAGGCGCGGCCGGGCGGTCCAGCGATCGTAGCCGGGGATGTCGATCCAGCCGTCGTCGTCCAGATCGTGCTCGGTCTGGCGATTGGCCGTGGCGATCAAAGAGCCGCTCCAGTCGCCGAAGAGGGGCGTCGAAGCGTAGGCGGAGACGTCCTGACCGTCGCGGGTCGTGGCGTTCAGGATCAACTCGCCGGAAGCGGCGTCACCGGGACGGCGCGACATCAGGTTGATGACGCCGCCCAGCGCCTGACCGCCATAGAGGGCGGAGGCCGCGCCCTTGATGATCTCGACCCGGCCGAGGTCGCTGGGCGGAATCTGCAGCAGGCCTAGGGACGATCCCTGACCGCCGTAAAGCGGCAGGCCGTCGGCGAGCAGTTGGGTATAGCGACCCCGCATGCCGTGAACTCGGATGTTGGCGGCGCCCAGGCTGGGCGAGGTGACCTGGACGCGCAAGCCGCCGGTCTCGGCCAGGATCATGGAGATGTTGCCGGGGCGCATGAGGAGCTTCTCCTCGATCTCCTCCTGGCCGATGACTTCGACACGGACGGGCTCGTCCTGGACACGGCGGCGCGAGCGGGTGGACTGGACGATGATGTCGTCAAGCTGTTCGGCCTGCTCGTCGGGGTGCTGTTCAGCCTCTTGGGCGAAGGTGAAGCCCGGCGTCAGCAGGGCGAAAGCGCAGCCGGCGAGCAGCCGGCGAGTGGGGGTGATCATGGGAATGTCCTCTGCCGGCGCGCGGCCGGTCCAAACGTCGTGACGAACAGCCGGCGGCTGCGCGTGGTGCGGTGGAGCCGGGCGAGAGGCCCGGCGAGGATCAGGCGCGTGGTGGGCGGTCGGGTCCGGCCGGCGCAACCGGCGGCGGGGCCATGGCGTGACGCCAGGCCTGGGTGCGAGCGACGACGCCCGGTGTGGGCGCCCCGATGGGCTCGGGCGCCGTGGCCGCATGCGGTGCGTGACAGCAGCCGTTGGCGCAGGCCGGGCCGCAGTCGGGGCAGGCGGGATCATTGTCGGAGGAAGCATCGGCCATCGCCGGGGCCGAAGGGGCGCAGGTCTCGCTCTCGGCACAGACGTGGGTGGCGAAGGCCGGCGTGGCGAAGGCGAGGGCGAGGAGAAGGGCGCACGCCAGTCCCAGCCGCCTGATCATCCTGTCCGCGAATCGAAGCATCATGGTCGCCATAACACGGTCATCCGCGAACGCCACGGTGACAGTCTGCCGCGACACGCGATCGGAGAGCGATGACCCAAACACGTCGCCTTCCTTGGGAATCCTGGGGCCGTCGCCAGCTCGACGGCCTGCAGGCCTGGGCCGACCGGGCAAGGTGGAGCCGGTTCGCCTTCGCCTTCCTGATGTTCGGGATCAAGCAGGCGTATGCCTGTCTGTTCGGCGGGGCGATGCTGGCGATGATCCTCGTCACCTTCCTGCTGTGGCCGGACGGCAGTCCGGTGTCGCGCTACGACTTCCTGGTCGTGGGGGCGGTGCTGATCCAGGCGGCGATGCTGGGGCTGAGGCTGGAGAGCTGGGCCGAGGCGCGGGTGATCCTGTTGTTCCATGTCGCCGGGACGATCATGGAGCTGTTCAAGACGGCGCACGGGTCGTGGGTCTATCCGGAGGACAGCGTGCTCAGGATCGGGGCGGTGCCGCTGTTCTCGGGGTTCATGTATGCGGCGGTGGGCAGCTACATCGCGCGGGTGCAGCGGATCTTCCATATCCGGACGCGGGGGTATCCGCCGGTGTGGACGACCTGGGTGCTGGCGGGGGCGATCTACGTCAACTTCTTCGCCCATCACTGGCTGCCGGACGTGCGGCTGGCGCTGTTCGTGGCGACGGTGCTGCTGTTCGGTCGGGGGTGGTTCTATTTCACGGCGAACCGGACGCGATTGAGGATGCCGTTGCTGCTGGGGTTCGGTCTGGTGGCGCTGTTCATCTGGTTCGCGGAGAACCTGGGGACGCTGGGGCGGGCCTGGGCCTATCCGGGGCAGGAGGCGGGGTGGGAGATGGTGTCGTTCGCCAAGCTGGGGAGCTGGTTCCTGCTGATGATCATCTCGGTCGTGATGGTGTCGCTGGTGCATCGACCGGAGGAGGAACCGCGATGAGCGACGGATGGGAAGAGTCGGCCGACGCCTGGGTCGCGTCGCAGGGAGACGAGGGCGACTTCGGGCGTCGCTGGGTCATGGATGCGCCGATGCTGGAGCGGGTGCGGCGCAGGCCGTATGCGCGGGCGCTCGACGTCGGCTGCGGCGAGGGGCGGTTCTGCCGGATGCTGAAGGCAGAGGGCGTCGCGTCCGTCGGCATCGATCCGGCGGCGGGGCTGATCGAGTACGCGCGGCGGTTCGATCCGGACGGCGACTACCGCGTCGAGGCGGCCGAGACGCTGGGGTTCGAGGACGGGGCGTTCGACCTGGTGGTCGCCTATCTGTCGCTGATCGATATTCCCGACGTGAAGGCTGCGATCGCGGAGATGGCGCGGGTGCTGGCGCCGGGCGGGAGCCTGCTGATCGCCAATCTGGCGGGATATAACTCGGCCGCCGACGCCAACGATCTGGGATGGGTGACGCTTCCGGACGGGCGGCGGGCCCATGCGATGGATCGGTATCTGGAGGAGAAGGCCGGCTGGATCGCCTGGAAGGGCATTCGAATCCAGAACTGGCACCGGCCGCTGAGCACCTACATGACGCTGTTGCTGGATGAGGGACTGGTGCTGACCCACTTCGATGAGCCGCGTGCGAACCCGGAGGGCGATCCCGTTCGCGCCGCTCACTATGACCGGGCGCCGTGGTTCATGGTGATGGAGTGGGAGAAGCCGCTCTAGCCGCTCTCCAGCACGAAGGATCGGACAAGATCGGCGAAGGCCCGAGGCTGTTCGACGTGGACGAAATGGCCGCTGCGAGGAACGAGAACGGCACGGACGTTTGGCTTGGCGGTCATGACGGCCATCTCTTCCGGCGAGGTCGAAGGATCGGTTTCTCCCCGCACGATGAGGGTGGGCTGGGCCAGGGCGGAAATGCGGTTCCAGGCCGGAGCCAGGCTGTCAGGATCGTCGAGCAAGGCGAGGGCCATGGCCATGCCCTGGGTCCAACGCTCATCCGAGATCCCGGAGTCCGCGCTGATCCGGCCGTAGAAGCCGAGGAAAGCCGGATCGTAGACATAGAGGGACTGGCGGCTCGGCAGACTGTTCAGAGCCTCGTCCATGCCGGCCCAGACAGCGGCGGTGGTCGGTCGGGCGGCGACGGCGCGGGTCGCGGCCGCCTTGTCGGGCAGGCCGGCCTCATCGAGCATGGTCGCAGCGTGGGCCAGCATGTTGCGTCCCGTCGCCGCGGGGTCGAGCACCGCGTTTTCGAAGATGACCCGATCCACGGCCTCGTGCCTGTTGGCATAATTCAGGGCGATCGGGCCGCCCCAGGAGTGGCCGAGAATCGACCAGCGCCGAATACCCAGCGCCTCACGAACGGCCTCGTAGTCGTCGGCCAGAAGGTCGAGCGTCATCTCAGGCTGGCCAGTCCAGGCGTCGGAACGAAGCACGCCCCGCTGATCGACCAGGATCAGCCGAACATCGCCCGTGAGTAGGTCGCGCATGTAGTGCGAGAACTCGAACACGCCCAGGCCCGGTCCGCCGTGGACGTAGAGCAGCGCCGGAGCCTCGCGCGGACCGTAGTCCTCGATCCACAGGTGGGTGTCGCGCACCGGGATGAGACGGCCTGACAGGGGGGTCTGCGCGAAGGCGCCGGTCGGCAGCAGACTGAAAGCAAGGCCTGCTGCGAGAGCCTGGCGGCGCGAGACCGCGATCGATTCAGCCGTCGTATTCGACATCCGGTTTCAACGCGCGGTCTTGGAAGCGGTTCGGAGAAAAGCCCTGGCTTTCGCGTCCGAGCGGGCCCGCGAGGCCTTACGGAAGCATCGTCGTCAGCGCCGAGACATCAGGCCGGACGCGCTCCAGCGGAGCCTCGGTCGCCGTTCCTATGTGGACGAAGCCGGCGACCTTCTCGCCGTCCTTGACGCCGAACAGGGGCAGGGCGTCGGCGTCGTAACTGTACCAGTCGGTGATCCACGAGGACGAGAAGCCCAGCGCGGATGCCGCGTGTTCGACGTTCATGCAGACGGCGCCGGCGCTGAGTTCCTGTTCCCACACCGGCTTGGGGCCGGGGGCGGCGGTGGAGATGACGAGGATGGTCGTCGGGGCGGCGGTCAGTTTGGCGAGGACGGCGACGGCCTTGCCGGGGAGGCTCTTGGCGACGGCCATGACGGTGAGGCGTTCGGCGATCTCGGCGCGGCTGTTCGGGCCCATGACGACGAAGCGCCAGGGAAAGAGCTTGCCGTGGTCGGGCGTGCGGGCGGCGAGGGTCAGGATGTCGGCGATCTGGGCGGCGTCGGGGCCGGGCGCGGTCAGGGCCTGGGCCGGGGCCGAGCGGCGGGTCGCCAGCCGGTGCAGCATCTCGGACGACGGCGTCGGGGCGGGGAGGGGCGCGCCGAGGTCGGCGTGAGGCAGGGTCATGCGGTCTAGCTAGTCGTCGCGGGGCTTTCGCGCCATAGCAGGGGGATGAGCAAGGGCGATCCCACCGACGACAACCGGCCGGTTCCGGCCTGGGCCGAGGGTCTGTCGCAGCCCGTGCCGTGGCAGGATCTGGGGCACCAGGTCGTCCACGAGACCGCCTGGATGAAGGTGACGGAGCACGACGCCGTCGCGCCGACCGGACGCGCGGCGAAATACGGCGTGCTGCGGTTCAAGAACGTGGCGACCGGGGTGCTGCCGATCCATTCGGACGGGACGGTGACCCTGGTCGGTCAGTCACGGTTCGCGCGGGCGAACTATTCCTGGGAAATGCCCGAGGGCGGCGCGCCGTTCGGCGAAAACCCGCTGGAAGGGGCGATGCGGGAACTGGCCGAGGAGGCCGGCCTGAAGGCCGGAGCGTGGAAGCTTGCTCTGCAGATCGAGGTGTCGAACTCGATCACCGACGAGATCGGGTTGACGTGGATCGCCTGGGATTTGACGCCGGTTCCATTCAATCCCGATCCGACGGAGGTGATCACGGTGGTTCGCGTGCCGTTCACCGCGCTGCTGCATGAGATCGAGCGCGGCGCGATCCTGGACTCGTTCACGGTGGCGACGGCCTATCGGGCCTACCATATGGCGCGGGAAGGGCTGCTGCCCGGTTGGCTGGCGCATGCCATGCTTACAAGGACGGGCTGACGCGGGTATGATGGGCCGATGGAGCCGGTGATGACCAAACTCGAAGTCGTCGCGTCGCAGGACGGCGTGTGGAGCCAACTGCGGGCCTCGGCGGAGGACGCGGCGCGCAGCGAGCCGCATCTGGGGTCGTTGATGAACGCGACGATCCTGTCGCACCTCGATCTGGCCAATGCGCTGAGCTTCCAGATCGCGAGGAAGATCGGCGACGCGGAACTGGCGCCGATGAGCGTGCGCGAGGTGTGCAACTTCGCCTTCTGGTCGGATCCGAGCATCGTGGCGGCGGCGGAGGCCGATCTGCAGGCGGTGGCGGAGCGCGATCCGGCGATCAAGACGTTGTTGCAGCCATTCCTGTATTTCAAAGGCTTTCAGGCGTTGCAGGCCTCGCGGGTGGCGCACTGGCTGTGGACTCAAGGGCGCGAGACGCTGGCGTTTCACTTCCAGAGCCGGATTTCCGAGCTGTTCCAGATCGACATCCATCCCGGCGCGAAGCTCGGGTCCGGTCTGTTCCTGGATCACGGCACCGGCATCGTCATCGGCGAGACGGCGATCGTGGGCGACGAGGTGTCGATGCTGCATGGGGTGACCCTGGGCGGCACGGGGGCCGAGCGTGGCGATCGGCATCCGAAGATCGGCCGGGGCGTGCTGCTGGGCGCCGGGGCTAAGGTGCTGGGAAATATCGTGGTCGGCGACTACGCCAAGGTCGCGTCGGGGTCGGTGGTGCTGAAGCCCGTGCCGGCGGGTT
>JAZKHL010000078.1:0-8622 GCA_040385365.1 Pseudomonadota bacterium
GATGAAGTCGGCGCGGCACAAGCTCTACACCGTCGACAACAACATCAACGCCACCAACCACCTGCTGGCCGCCATCGTCGAGAGCGGGCTCGATGTGCACCTGGCCCACCTGGGGACCATGGGGGTCTATGGCTACACCACCGCCGGGCTGCGGATTCCGGAAGGATATCTGACCGTGACGGTCCAGACCGATTTCGGCCCGACCGAGCAGGAAATCCTGTTCCCGCCGAACCCCGGCTCGATCTACCACATGACCAAGACCCAGGACGCCCTGCTGTTTCAGTTCTACGCCAAGAACGACGGGGTCCGGATCACCGACCTGCATCAGGGCATCGTCTGGGGCGCCCAGACCGATCAAACCATCCTCGATGAGCGGCTGATCAATCGATTCGACTATGACGGCGATTACGGCACGGTGCTGAACCGGTTCCTGATGCAGGGGGCGTTGGGCTATCCGCTGACGGTGCACGGCACGGGCGGGCAGACGCGGGCCTTCATCCACATCCAGGACACGGTGCGTTGCGTCGAACTGGCGTTGAAAAACCCTCCGAAGAAGGGCGAACGGGTCAAGATCCTCAACCAGATGACCGAGAGCCGCAGGGTCCGCGATCTCGCCGCCATGGTCGCGGAGATGACCGGGGCCGAGGTGCACAACGTCGCCAATCCGCGGCAGGAGGCGGACGAGAACGAACTCGTCGTCGCCAACGACCAGTTCCGCGACCTGGGACTGAAGCCGATCACCTTGGCCGAGGGGCTGATGGCCGACGTGACCGACATCGCCCGGCGCTACGCCGACCGGGCCGACCGGGCCAAGATCCCGTGCGTCTCCGCCTGGAACGGCGCGCGGGCCGAAGCGCTGAAGGCGCCGGAGCCTGAGGCCGCGGTTGTGCGGACCCGGCCGCGCCTGTCCGTGACGGCGGGCTGAGGCGACGGTGGCGCAAGGCTCGCTGCTTGTTTTCGGCGCCGGCTATATCGGTCTGGCGGCGGCCGCCGAGGCCAGACGGCGAGGCTGGCGCGTATCGGCCACCTCGCGCGATGTCGAACGACGCAAGAGGATGGCGGCGGACGGGATCACAGCCATCGATCCGGCCGATGCGGGCGCCATGCGAGATGGCGTCGCAGGGGCCTCGGCCATCCTGGTCACGGCCGCCCCGACGGCGGAGGGTTGTCCCGGCGCCCGTTCAATCCTGCCCGCGCTGGCGGCGTCCGGAGCGTATCCCGACTGGATCGGCTATATCTCGTCCACCGGCGTCTATGGCGACCGCGACGGCGGCTGGGTGTTCGAGGACGACGCGCTAAACGCCGCCAGCCTGGAGGGCGCGCGCCGGGTTCGGGCCGAGGCGGACTGGCTGGACGCCGGCCGGGGCATGGGCCTGACGGTGCAGATCTTCCGGTTGCCGGGGATCTATGGGCCGGGGCGTTCGGTGGTGGATCGCCTGCGCGACGGCACGGCGACCATGGTCAGAAAGCCGGGTCAGATCTTCAACCGCGTCCACCGGGACGATGTCGTCTCGGGGCTGTTCGCTTCGATGGATCGGCCCAGGCCAGGCGGCGTCTACAACCTGACCGATGACGAGCCGGCGCCGGCCGACCTGGTCATGGCCTGGGCCGCCGAACGGATGGGGCTGGAGTCGCCGCGCGAGGTCGATTGGACCGATCCGTCGGTGTCAGAGGCGATGCGGCGGTTCTATCTGGACTCCAAACGGATTTCGAATGCCCGGGCCAAGGCTGAACTGGGTTGGCTACCGGCCTATCCGAGCTGGCGCGAGGGGCTGGAGGCGGTGCTTAAAGCGTAACGTCTCCTCCCCGTCCGCGCAGCGGATGGGGAGGTGGCTCGTAGCGCAGCGGAGAGACGGAGGGGTTCTTGCCGACTCAGGGCACGGTCAGCAGGGCAAGGGTGCTGAGGCGAACGATGACGCCACCGGAGGCCAGGCTATGGCTCTGCTTGCGCGCCAAACAGCTCGGCGGGCTGAAGTTTCGCCGTCAGCATCCGATTGGCCCATATGTCATCGACTTCTACTGCCCAGAGGCTCGAATGGCCGTGGAGGTGGATGGGCAGCAGCACGGAGATGCGGATCAATCAGCCCATGACGCTCGCCGGACGGAATGGCTGACCACTCAAAGCGTGTTTGTCCTTAGGATCGCGGCTGAGGATGTGCGGATAAATCTCGATGGTATCCTCACCTGGATCCGGACTAACGCCGAAGAGCGAGTGCGTGGCTAAGAGCCCCTCCACCACTTCGTGGTCCCCCTCCCCATTCGCCAAGGGGCGAACAGGGAGGATACATGCCTCACCCCACCCGGGGCGTCTTCAGCCGGCGCTTGTTGGCGTGGGTCTCGGGGGCCGTTCCCAACGCCTCGGGAATCTCGCCCTTGAAGTAGAACCGCTGCCACGCCTCTTTCGCCGCATCGGGATCGCCGCTCGCCAGCCGGGTGTTGAAATCGGTGCGCTGACGGTTCCAGGCCTCGAACTGACCCTTCATCACCGGATTGGATTCCAGCGTGCGGATGACCGGCTGCACCGCCTCCATCTTCCTGTGCTCGACCAGGTTGATGAAGCAGAAGGGCTCGCCGCGTTCGAACTTGACCTTGCCGGGCCGGGTGAAGATCCAGTTCATCGTGAAGGGGAAGGGCAGCCAGTCGGTCTCGATCAGGCCGACCAGGGGCTGGATTCCGTCCTTAACATGGTTGGGGCTGCCGGAGCAGATCATCCCCCAGCCCGGCGGGGTTCGGAACAGATACTGGGGGTGCATGGTCAGGACGCCGCGCGAGAAATGCGAGGTCACGAAGTGGTCCAGCTCCGGCTGCGGTCGCTCCGGCGTGATCTCGATGTCGGACTGGGACGGGCCGCCGTTCCAGGTCGCGGTGAAGGTGAACGGGCACAGGATCTCCCAGCCCGTCGTGTTGGCCATGGTCAGCGGCAGGCAACGATAGGGGTGGCGGCTGACGAAGGCGTCCATCCAGTTCCGCGACTGGCGACCCGGCACCATGTCCGGCGGCCGCGACGACATCGGATAGCATTCCAGTTCCACGCGGGCGCTTCCTTCGGTATCGAACGGAACCACTCCTAGCCCGGCGACGCATGACCGCTCAACCGCTTCACGATCGCGACAGTCTGATCGCCTGGATGGTCGACCACGGCATCGAACAAGCGACCCGCGACCACCCGGCCGTCTTCCGCGTCGAAGAGGGGCTGGAGCTCAAGGCCTCCATGCCCGGCGCCCATACCAAGAACCTGTTCCTCAAGGACAAGAAGGGCCGGCTCTGGCTGATCTCGGCGCGTCAGGACACCGTCATCGACCTGAAGGCGGCGCCCTGCACCATCGGATCGGACCGGGTGTCGTTCGGCAACGAGACATTGATGTGGGAGACGCTGGGCGTGCGGCCCGGCTCGGTCACGGCGCTGGGGCTGATCAACGATGTCGAGCGGCGAGTGAGCTTCGTCATCGACCGTCGGCTTTGGGAGGCGGACGTCGTCAACTTCCACCCCCTGACCAACACCGCGACCACGGCGCTGAGCCAGGCGGCGTTCCGGCGGTTTCTGAGCGAGATCGGGCGCGATCCTCTGGTGGTGGATTTCTCGGGCGATGCTTCCGCCGACTTGCCGCAGCCCTGATCCGCGACCATCTGAGACCTTCCGCGTTACCTTCGACTGCAGCAGAGATCGTCCATGAGCCTTGTCGACCCCACCTCCCCCGCAAGCGGCGCCGATGACCTGATCGTGGAGGGCACCGACGCCGGCTTCATGGAGCAGGTGATCGCCCAGTCACGCATCCAGCCGGTCATCGTCGATTTCTGGGCCACCTGGTGCGGCCCGTGCCGGACCCTGACGCCCGCGCTCGAGAAACAGGTCCGGGCCGCCGGTGGTGCGGTCAAGCTGGTCAAGATCGATGTGGACAAGAACCCTGCCTATGCCGGGCAGCTAAAGGTCCAATCCATCCCGACCGTCTACGCTTTCGTCGATGGTCAGCCGATCGACGGGTTCCAGGGCGCGGTGCCGGAGAGCCAGATCAAGGCCTTCATCGAGAAGCTGTCGGGGGGCGCGGGCGTCAACACCGACGTCGAGCAGCTGCTGTCGCTGGGCGAGGAATCGCTCGGGCTCGGCGACTTCGGCGGCGCGGCGCAGGCCTTCGCCCACGTCCTGACCATCGAGCCGGAGAACGAAACCGCCGTCGCCGGCATGGCGCGGGTCTATCTGGCCGGCGGCGACGCCGACCAGGCCCGCCAGACCATCGCCATGGCTCCCGTGGACTCCAAGAACGCCGCCGTCATCAGCCTGCGGGCGCAACTGGCCCTCGCTTCGGCCGCGCCCGTCAGCGAGACCGCCGCGCTGGAGGCCCAGGTCCGCGCCAATCCGTCCGACCATCAGGCCCGCTACGACCTGTCGCTGGCCCAGGCGGCGGCGGGCGACCTGAAGAGCGCGGCGACCAGTTTGCTGGACATCGTTCAGGCCGATCTGGAATGGAACGACCAGGCGGCGAGGAAACAGCTGCTGGTCGTCTTCGAGGCCGCAGGCCTGTCGTCCGACATCGCCAAGGAGGGACGTCGCCGTCTCTCCTCGATCCTGTTCGCTTAAGGAAATCCGACCGATGGCCCAGGGCTATGTGAAGGCCGTCGACCTGCCGCAGGTGATCCCGGTGTTCCCTTTGCCGGGCGCCATCCTGCTGCCGCGCGGGCAATTGCCGCTGAACATCTTCGAGCCGCGCTATCTGAACATGATCGACGATGCGATGGCCGGCGACCGGGTGCTGGGCATGATCCAGCCCCGGGCCGGTTCGGCGCAGCTGCCCGGCCTGTCGGCGGTCGGGTGCGCGGGACGGATCACCAGTTTCGCCGAGACCTCGGACGGGCGGTATCTGGTGACCCTGACCGGCGTCGCCCGGTTCCGCGTCACGTCCGAACTGCCGACCCAGACGCCCTATCGTCAGGTCCGCGCCGCCTTCGCGCCGTTCGAGGCCGACCTGGTATCGCCGACCGGCGGAGAAGCGTTTGACCGCGAGGCGTTCCTGGGCGCGCTGAAGGCCTATCTGGAGCGGCGCCAGCTGGAGATCGACTGGGAGACCGCCGAGGGCGCGCCGCAGGAAGCCCTGGTCAACAGCCTGTCGATGGCCCTGCCGTTCGAACCGGCGGAGAAACAGGCCCTTCTGGAATCGCCCGATCTGGACGATCGGATCGACGTCCTCACCGCCCTGATGCGCATCGACGCGGCAGAGATAGGCGATGGCGACTCAGCCACGCCGATGCAGTAGGTCTGGGTCATGAGCGACGCTTTCAACACCCCGTCATCCGTCGACCCACGCCTGCTGGAAGTGCTGGTCTGTCCCGTGACGCGGGGGCGGCTGGATTACGATCGCGCCGCCGGGGAGTTGATCTCCAAGGGCGCCAAACTCGCCTATCCGATCCGCGACGGTGTCCCGATCATGCTGCCGGAAGAGGCGCGCCAGCTGGATTGATAGCTGCTCGTCATCCTCGGGCTTGTCCCGAGGATCCATTTGTCCTTTCCCCGCGAAGAATCCCGCTTGCTCTCCGGTGCTGCACGCTCAACATCGGGCCGCGCGATAAACATGGACCCTCGGGACAAGCCCGAGGGTGACGGATCTCGGTGCTAAACCAATTCCCCCCGCAGCAACTTCGGCAAATCCCCTGTCGCGCCGCCGGCCTCGCGCATGAAGGCGCGGCGCAGGGGCCCGATGCGATTGACCGCCGCCATGCCCATATCCCGCGCCAGCCGCACCGGGGCCACATCGTTCGAGAACAGTCGCACGAAGGCGTCGAAGCCTGCCGCCAGAGCCATCGTGTCGAAGCGGCGCCAGCGAGCGTAGCGGTCCAGCACGATCTCCGAGCCGATGTCCTCGCCCAGACGCATCGCCTCGATCAGCACCTCGGCGAGGGCGGCGGCGTCCTTCAGACCCATGTTCAGGCCCTGGCCCGCCACGGGGTGGACCCCGTGGGCGGCGTCGCCGATCAGGGCTGTGCGGGGCGCGGTCAGTTTCGTCGCCAGCTCCAGCGCCAGCGGATAGACGAAGCGTGGTCCTTCCGGCGTTGCGCCGTCCAGAAACTCGCCGAACCGCCGTGAAAGATGCGACTGGAAGGCCTCGTCGGAGCAGACGCGCAGCGCCTCGGCGGCCTTTGTGGTCTCGGTCCAGACCAGGCTGGCGCGCTGGTCGGTCAGCGGCAGGATGGCGAAGGGACCGCGCGGAAGGAAATATTCGTGGGCGACGTTGCCGTGGCCGCGCCCCAGCCGAACCGTGGCGACGACGCCAGACTGGCCATAGCCCCAACCGACCGTCTCGATCCCGGCCGACTTGCGGACCAGCGAGCCGCGTCCCTCGGCGCCGATCACCACCGGGGCGCTGAGGACCGATCCATCCGCCAGCGTGACCCGAGCCGCCGCCGGTGTCTGCTCCACCGTCACGACCGATCCCGGCGCGCGCAGATCGATGTCGGAGGCGGTTACGGCCTGCGCCAGCGCCGCCCGAATGCGCCGGTTCTCGACCATGTATCCGAGCGGCTCACCGCCATTGGCGTCGCCGATCTCGTCGGCGTCGAAGCGGAGGAAGGCGGGTGAGGCCGCCTTGGACGCCGCGCCCGGCCGCCGCCCATCGGTGACCAGGATGCGGTCCATCCGACAGGCGTGGGGCCGCAAGCTCTCGCCCAGCCCCAACGCGTCCAGCATCCGGAAGGTTGAATAGGCGATTGCGGTCGACCGCCCGTCGAACGTGGGGGCGAGCTGGGCCGGAAACGCCTGCGGATCGATCAATGCGACGCGCAGGCCCCCTTGCGCCGCCGCTAGCGCAAACGTCGCCCCCGCCATGCCGGCGCCGGCGATGATGACGTCGTGGGTGTGGGGAGAGGGCATTGGGCCTTGTCGCGCCGGAGCAAGCGCGCGTCCAGTGGTCGTAATGTCTCCTCCCCGTTCGTCGCTTGGCGAATGGGGAGGTGGATGCGAGCTCTTCGCGAGCAGACGGAGGGGTTCTGGACGGTGGCAAGAGCCCCTCCGTCTCTCCGCTTCGCTACGAGCCGCCTCCCCGTCGCTGCGCGACAGGGAGGAGACGATCTGTCGAGGTAAACAGCCCCTTAACCCTGATCCTGCGAGACTGACTCCAAGACCGTCCGGAGCCGTTTGTATGTCCGCAGCCCTCGCCATCGGCCAGCGCGCCTTTCTCAGCGCCCTCGTCATCTGGGATGCGCCCTTCGTGGTGCGGTTCAGGGGCGTGTTGCAGGCCTTGCTGGCGACCCTGCTGGTCGTGGCGCTGGTGTCGTGGAACCCGGCCGATCCCAGCATCAACGCCGCTTCGTCGGCCCCGGCGACCAACTGGCTGGGAGCCAACGGCGCCCTGTTCGCCGATCTGTTCATGCAGTCGCTGGGTCTCGCCGCCTGGCCCGCCGCCGCCCTGACGGTGGCGTTCGGGCTCGCCGCCGCCATCGGCGATGCGATCCAGCAGCGGCTCAAGCCGACGCCGCTGAAGGCCTTGGCGGCGTCCGGCGGCGTGCTGAGCCTCTCCGCCGCCCTGTCGGCGCTGGCGGCGCCGACCGCCTGGCCGCTCGCGGCGGGTCTCGGCGGGCTGTGGGGCGACGCCGTCATCGGACTGGTCGAGAGCGCCTTCCGGGCGCTGGGCGTCCCCGCCGGCGACATTGTCGGCGGGATCGTCTTCCTCGCCTTCGGGCTGTGGGTCTGCGGCTATGCGGTCGGCCTGCGCGCGTCGGACTTCGGCGAGGCCGTGGCCTGGGCGTCGGGCCTGCGTCGTCCAACACCGCCGTCAGCGCCCGCGCCGACCCGCCGCCGCGCCGTTCGCCCCGAACCCGAGGTCGCGACGCCCAAGGCCTCCCGCCGCCCGGCCCGGCTGGAACTGCCCGAGGACGAAGACGTCGGCGCGCCCCTGCCCTGGGATGCGCCCGCCCCGGTGGTCCCTGCGCCTCGCGCGTCCGCCGCCGACGAACCGCGCGTCGCCGCGCCCAAGCCGACCAAGGCGTCCAAGAAGATCGCCGACGACGATCAGGCCGTGTTCGACTTCGTCCGGCCCGAGGGCGACTTCTCCCTGCCGCCGCTGGGCATGCTGGCCAAGCCCCAGGCGCGGGTCGCAACCGTTGACGAAACGGCCCTGAAACAGAACGCCAAGATGCTGGAGGGCGTGCTGGCCGAATTCGGGGTCAAGGGCGTCATCGACCAGATCCGTCCCGGCCCGGTGGTGACCCTGTACGAACTGGTGCCCGCCCCCGGCGTGAAGCACGGCCGCGTCGTCGCCCTGTCCGACGACATCGCCCGGTCGATGTCCGCCCGCGCCTGCCGCATCAGCGTGGTCCCGAACCGCAATGCCATCGGCATCGAACTGCCCAACCTGAAGCGTGAGACCGTCTATCTGAGGGACCTGCTGGCCTCCGCCGAATACGGCAAGCCGGCGCACATCCTGCCTCTGGCGCTCGGCGAGACGATCGGCGGCGATCCCTATGTCGCCGACCTGGCGCGAATGCCGCACCTGCTGATCGCCGGCACCACCGGCTCGGGCAAGTCGGTCGGGGTCAACGCGATGATCCTGTCGATCCTGTACCGGCTCAGCCCGGCCGAATGCCGCTTCATCATGATCGACCCCAAGATGCTGGAGTTGTCGGTCTATGACGGCA
>JAZKHL010000079.1:0-4726 GCA_040385365.1 Pseudomonadota bacterium
CGGTGTTCCCGGCCGACCCGCCCGAGGCCTCCACGCCCGCCGCCATGGCGTCGTACAGGGCCGCGCTCTGGGTCTCGTCAACCAGTTGCATCGAGCCTGGGGTCAGGGACTGGGCGCTCAGGAAGGCATCGTCGCACGGCGACAGCACGTCGACGATGGCGTTGCCGACGGCGCAGACGTCGTAGGTGGGGGCATTCTGGGTCATGGCCGCCCCTTAGCGGGCGATGCGGATAGGCGCCAGTCCCGCTTTACCCGCCGCATTAGAAACATATAAGGACATCCTTATATGTTTCGAGGCCTCGCATGACCGAGATCGCCATCCTGACCCCCGCCGCCGGCGACGGGACCTATGGCCCGCACTGGCCCGTGGTGCTCGAGCGCCTGTCCGCCGCCCTGGACCTGACAGGGGTGACGACCCGGCCGGTCGCCTGGCCGGATCGTGCTCGCGACGCTTCTGGCCTGATCGATTTCCCGCTGGTCCTGCCCCTGCTGGCATGGGGCTATCACCAGCATCACGACCTGTGGCTGGAGGCCACGCGCGTCTGGGATGAGGCCGGCGTCCGGCTGGCCAATCCGGCGAGCGTCCTCGGCTGGAACTCGGACAAATCCTATCTGCGCCGCCTGGAGACGCTGGGCGTCGCCATTCCCCCAACCGCCTGGAGCGACCGCGTCGATCAGGTGGAGGTCGACGCCGCCTTCGACCGGTTCGAAACCGATACGCTGATCGTCAAGCCGACGGTCTCCGGCGGGGCCTGGAAGACGCTGAAGATCGGGCGCGGCGAGGCCCTGGCCGATGCACCGGAGGGCGCGTCCATGATCCAGCCCTTCCTGCCCGATCTGGCCACGGCGGGAGAACTGTCTTTGCTGTTCTTCGGTGGTCGATTGAGCCACGCGGTGCTGAAGCGCGCCGCGCCCGGCGATTTCCGCATCCAGTCCCAGTTCGGCGGCCGCTATGAGGTCGTGGCCCAGCCGCCGGCGGACGCTCTCGCGCTCGCCGACCGAGTGCTGGCGGCGATCGAGGAGCCGCTGCTCTACGCCCGCATCGACATGGTCGAGCATGAGGGCTGTTGGCTGCTGATGGAGGCTGAACTGATCGAGCCGGACTTCTATCTGTCCGAGGCGCCGGATCGTGGCTTGATGTTCGCCCAAGCCGTTCGGGCACGGCTGAACGTCTAGGCCGTCATCAGGCCCCGCGCCGGGCACAGATCACTGACCACGCACCCCGGGCAGTTCGGCTTCCTCGCCGTGCAGGTGTAGCGACCGTGCAGGATCAGCCAGTGATGAGCCTTCGACAGGTAATCGTCGGGGACGATCTGGTGCAGCTGGTCCTCGACCTTGTCGGCCGTCGCGGCGTTGGCGAGGCCCAGCCGGTGCGAGACGCGGAAGACATGGGTGTCCACGGCGATGGCGGGTTCGATGCCCAGCTCGTTGAGGACGACGCTGGCGGTCTTTCGGCCCACGCCGGGCAGGGCCTGCAGGTCGGCGCGGTTCAACGGCGTCACCCCGCTGTGTTGCTCCAGAATGATCCGGCTCAGCGCGATGACGTTGCGCGCCTTGCCACGATAGAGGCCTATCGAGGCGATATAGGGAACGAGGCCCTCTTCTCCCAGCGCCAGCATCTTCGCCGGGGTGTCGGCGACAGCGAACAATTTCTCGGTCGCCTTGTTCACGGACACATCGGTCGCCTGAGCCGACAGGGCGACGGCGACGACCAGGGTGAAGGGATCCTGGAACCGCAGCTCTGTCTTGGGGTCCGGCATGATCTTCGACAGGCGGTCGAAGATGGCGTCGACGCGATCCTCGTCCGGGGGCCAGGCGAAGATGGGGATGGGGGCGCCGGTCATGATGCCCGGCTTGCGCGCGGGAGGCTTGGATTTGGCCTTCACGTTTGGCCTGGGCTTGATCGTCTTGGCCAACCCAAACTCCCGTCATCCTCGGGCTTGTCCCGAGGATCCATTCATCCGCTGCGTGGTAGCCGAAGTCGCACGGCGCCTCGCCGCACGTCTTGTCCCACGATGGACCCTCGGGACAAGCCCGAGGGTGACGGTGATGTGTGCTTGTCAGGCGGCCGAAGGCTCGGACGATCGCGGATCGATGCCCATGGCCGTGATCGCCTCGAGGGCCGCCCCCTCGCCTTCCTCCCACGCCCCATGCGCCGTACCGTAGAACCCGCGCGAGGTCGCCTCCCCGGCGATGAAGATGCGGTCCTCGATCGGGCGAGAGAGTCGCGCCCGCGCACCGGTCTCGGGATCGCCCATCCCCGGCAGGACGTGGGAATAGGCCCCCATCGAAAACGGCTCCGCCCCCCACATCGAGGTCGCCAGCGGCTGGAGCCGGCGCTTGAAGCCGGACCCGAGCAGGTCGCAAATCTCCGTGACGGCGAAGTCGAAGAACGCCGCCTCGCCCTCGGCCTCGAGCCCCCAGGCCAGGTCGCCGCCGAAATAGCCCTCGATCATCGGTCGCCCGAAGGGACGCAGGTGGTAGCCGCCGGTCTGGGCCGTGTCAGTCCGGCCCCACAGCTGGCTGTCGGGCGGAAAGTCCTCGGCGCCGTCCACCGCCATATGCAGTTTCGACGCCAGCCCCAACGGCGCGCCCGCCGCCGCCTCGATCAGGTCGGGCAGGGGCGGGTCGAACCGCACGGCCTCTGACGCCAACACCGACGTCGGCAGGGTCAGGATCACGGCCCTGGCCTCGATCCGCCCGCGTGCGGTGTCGATCTTCAGGATCGGTCCCGACCGGTCGATTCGCTCGACGGGGCAGTTCAGCACCACCGGCACGTCCGCGCCCAAGGCCGAGACCAGCGTCCCGTAGCCCTCGACCACCCGACAGTTCACGCCGGTGTCGACATAGGCGTCGTAGTCCAGGGTCGAGACCTCGGCGAACTTGGCTCCGTTCAGTGCGCCCGAGATGGCGTCCATCCGCGCGTTCCACCGCTCGCCCGGAATAAACAGATCCGACGCCGGCCGGTCCTGACCGCCCTCGGCCGCCTTGGCCACCCGCTCGTCGAAGGCGGCATAGGCCTCGCCGAACTGCTTTTGCTCATCTGCAGTCAGACCGAGGTTGAAGGCCTGCTGGCGCCAGGGCGGAGGGGTCTCGTCGATCGTGAATCCGGCGGCCCGGCCTTTTCCCGCCAGCAGGTTTGCGTCCGCCGAATGCAGCCAGCCGCAGCCGAGATCGAGGCCGAACCCTTCGCGCGCCACCGTGTGGGCCCGTCCGCCGATCCGGTCGCGCGCCTCCAGCACCACGACCGCCACGCCTGCGGCCGCCAACCTGCGCGCGGCCGAAAGCCCGGCCGCGCCCGCCCCGATCACGGCGACATCGATGGAGGAGGGCAGGCGGAGAGTCTGGGTCATGGGCTCTGGAATGCGCGGAAACATGACGTGTTCACGGAACCTGACAACCGGATATTGATTTTTGGACGATACAGTCCATTTTACACACGTCCTCCCCGACGCCCAGTTCCAAGAGACCCGTCCGCATGGCCCTCGCCCCCGCATTGAAGAAACGTCTTCCGCTTATCGTCGGCGCGGTTGTTATCGTCGCGTTGATTATTGGCGGCGCGATCTGGTGGCAGAACAAGCAGCGGTGGGAATCCACCGACAACGCCTTCGTCCAGGCCGACGTGACCCTGGTGAGCCCCCAGATCGAGGGCTACGTCGCCGAGGTCCTGGTGACCGACAACCAGCGGGTCGAGCAGGGCCAGGTCCTCGTCCGCCTCGACGACGCTGACGCCAAGGCCCGGCTTGCCGCGGCCGAAGCCAACCTGGCGGCGCTGATGGCGGCGGTCGATAACGTCGACGCACGCGCAGCCCAGGAACAGGCGATGATCGCCAGCAGAGCCGCCGGCGTCGCCCAGGCCCGTGCTCAGGCCAATCTCGCCCAGTCCCAGGTCAACCGCTACAGCACCCTGCAACGCCAGGGCTGGGTGTCCCAGCAGCGCATCGAGACCGAACAGGCCGGCGCCCAGTCCGCCGCCGCCTCCGTCGCGGAGGCCCAGGCCGCCCTGGTCGCCGAACAGCGCACCGCCGGCGTCCTCGGCTCCACCCGTCAGCAGAGCCTCGCTGCGGTCGATCAGGCGCGCGCCGCCGTCGAACAGGCCCGCACCAATCTGGACCGGACCGTGATCCGCGCCCCCGCCGCCGGCGTCGTCGGCGCGCGCGGCGTCCGCGCCGGCCAGTACGTCCGGCCCGGCGGCCAATTGCTGTCGCTGGTGCCGCTGGGCGACACCTATATCGTGGCCAACTTCAAGGAGACCCAGCTGGGTCGCCTGCGTCTGGGCCAGACCGTCCATATCCAGGCCGACGCCTTTCCGGGCCAGGACCTGACCGGCCGCATCGACAGTTTCGCCCCGGCCACAGGGTCGGAGTTCGCCCTGATCCCGGTCGAGAACGCGACCGGCAACTTCACCAAGATCACCCAGCGGGTACCGGTGCGCATCCTGGTCAACCGGGCTGACGGCGGGGCCGCGCTACGGCCCGGCCTGTCGGTCGAAATCAAGGTCGATCTGAAGAGCCAGGGCGGCGCCA
The DNA here is from genome assembly GCA_040385365.1 of Pseudomonadota bacterium. Lineage (GTDB taxonomy): Bacteria > Pseudomonadota > Alphaproteobacteria > Caulobacterales > Caulobacteraceae > Brevundimonas. The sequence goes on from JAZKHL010000079.1 coordinate 4,527, forward strand.
ACTTCGCCGAGGCCGCCACGGGGCCGACCCGCCTGGCCGACGCGGGAACCGCGAGTTCGCAATGACCGCCGCCACGATGGACGGGGCGGTTCCCGCCGTCCCTGAAGCCGAACCCAAGGTCAACTGGACCTTCCTGATCCTGGGTTTCGCCGGGATGGTGATCGGCCAGTTCATGGCCATCCTGGACATCCAGATCGTCG
>JAZKHL010000080.1:0-13872 GCA_040385365.1 Pseudomonadota bacterium
CGAGAGATGAGTGGAGCGTCGACGAGGCGACGTCTCCACGATCTGTCATCGCATCTGGAGCCTTGCTGGGCGGGACGATGCAGACGACGCCATGGCTTTCGACACTCAACAGATTTCCGCAGACCCCCTCTGTCGGCCTTCGACACGCTTTGCCCGCAGCGGCAATGCGGCGGTGGACGTCACGGTCGCGATCCCGGCCGACTTCCGGCTCCAGTCGGGCGAACGGCTGGGCCAGCGCCAGATCGTCAGCCGGCTGCATGGCCGGGTCGGTGCGCCGCTGGTCGTCGTGGCCGGCGGCATCTCGGCCGGGCGGTTCGTGCACCGGACGGAGACCAACGGCCTGGGCTGGTGGTCGGGCGCGGTGTCGATCCGGGGACCCATCGACCTCAGCCGCTTCCAGGTCCTGGCCTTCGACTATGCGCCTGAGGCCGCCGATGGAGCCAAGTCCGTCACCATCACCACCCACGACCAGGCCCGCCTGCTGGGCCTGATCCTCGACCACATCGAGGCCCCGGTCGTGTCGGCCTTCGTCGGCTGCTCCTATGGCGGCATGATCGCCCTGGCCTTCGCCGAGCTTTTCCCCGACCGGGTCGGGCAGCTGGTCGTCGTCTCGGCAGCCCACCGCGCCCATCCGCAGGCGACGGCGTGGCGGGGCATCCAGCGCCGGATCCTGCAGCTGGCCCAGGCCGCCGGACGGCCCGAGGACGGCGTCGCCCTGGCCCGCGAACTGGCCATGACCACCTACCGCACCGCCGAGGAATTCGCTGACCGGTTCGAGAGCACGGCCCCCGCCTCGGCGGGCCAGGCCTATCCCGTCTGCGAATATCTGACGGCGCGGGGCAAGGCTTACCGGACCCACACGACGCCGGCGCGCTGGCTGTCGTTGTCGGACTCGATCGACCGCCATGCCGTGACGCCCGAGGCGATCAAGACGCCGACGACCTTGGTCGGCTTCACCTCCGACCGGCTGGTGCCGATCGACGACATCCGCGAGCTCGGCGCTCGCCTGCCCAACCTGTGGCGTCTGGTCGAGGCCCCGTCCCTGTACGGCCACGACGCCTTTCTGAAGGAGGACGAGGCGGTCGCCGCCATCCTCCGCGCCGCCCTGAAGGATATCGACTGATGACCAAACGCACCCACGACGTCCGCACCACCTGCGCCCGCTCCGGCGTCGATACCGACACGGCCCACGGCTCGGTGATGCCGCCGCTGTATCTGTCGTCGAACTATTCGTTCGCGGGCTTCGAGCAGAAGCGGAAGTACGACTACAGCCGCTCGGGCAATCCGACCCGAGACGTGCTGGCCGAGACGCTCGCCGAGCTGGAAGGCGGCGCGGGCTGCGTGGTCACGGCGACGGGCATGGCGGCGGTCGATCTGCCGCTGAGCCTGCTGGAGCCCGGCGACCTGCTGATCGCGCCGCACGACTGCTACGGCGGCACCCACCGCCTGCTGTGCGCCCGCGCCAGGAAGGGTCATTTCGAGGTGTTGTGGGTCGATCAGGGCGATCCGGTCGCGCTGGACGCCGCCCTGGCCCTGAACCCCAAGCTGGTGCTGGTCGAAACGCCGTCCAACCCGCTGCTGCGCGTCGTCGACGTCGCCGACATCTGCGCCCGCGCCCACCGGGTGGGGGCCAAGGTGGTGGCCGACAACACCTTCCTGTCGCCGGCCCTGCAGCGGCCGATCGAGCTGGGGGCCGACATCGTCGTCCATTCGACGACCAAATACATCAACGGCCACTCCGACGTCGTCGGCGGGGCGGTGATCGCGGCGGATCCAGCGGACCATGCGGAGCTGGCCTGGTGGGCCAACTGCCTGGGCGTGACCGGCTCGCCGTTCGACGCCTATCTGACCCTGCGCGGGGTGCGGACGCTGTTTGCCCGGATCGAGCGCCAGCAGACGACCGCCGGCCGCGTCGCCGAACTGCTGGAGGCCCATCCGGCGGTGTCGGCGGTCCACTATCCCGGCCTGAAATCTCACCCGAACCACGCCTTGGCGGCGCGTCAGCAGCAGGGGCCGGGGGCGATGCTGAGCTTCGAACTGGCCGGCGGCGTCGATGCGGTCCGTCAGCTAGTCGAGACGCTGGACGTCTTCACCCTGGCCGAGTCGCTGGGCGGCGTCGAAAGCCTGATCGCCCACCCGGCCACCATGACCCACGCCGCCATGACGCCCGACGCCCGCGTCGTCGCCGGCATCACCGACGGCCTGCTGCGGTTGTCGGTCGGTCTGGAGCACGAAGACGACCTGATCGCCGACCTGGTTCAGGCGCTGGATGCGCTGGCGGAGGTTCGGGCGGAGGCGGCCTGACCGAACAGGAAAAAACCGTTCGGTTTGTTCGGTCTGTTCGGATCGAAGGTAAGGAAATCAGCGCGTTAGCCTTTTGGCGACTCCGCTGTGTTCGGTTTGGAGAGGTGTTTTAGCCTGTGCCAGGGATGCCTGACGGTTTCAAAGACCAGCGCATTACATGGGTACCGGCTTGCCACGCGCAAGCGGTCAGACGGACTATATTCCTACCCTTCTTCTCTGCTCGTCATCCTCGGGCTTGTCCCGAGGATCCATGGGTCGACCCCACAACTCGCTGCTTTGAGCGTTAGTCCGACTGTCCGTGCCTCGGAACGATGGATCCTCGGGACAAGCCCGAGGATGACGGAAGGTGTTGCTCAGCCGCACCCCTCCACCGAACCGCTGTCCAGATGAATGACGAAGCAATGCTCCGGCCCGCCGTCTTCGGCTTGGACGATGACGCGGACGGCGTCGTCCTCGGCCATCGGGGCGTGGGCCTCGGCGAAGCTGATCGCCGCGTCCTCGAAGCTTGAGGCCTCCAGCAGATGGCCGTGACCGGCATCGGTGTGGGCATAGTAGCGGGCGGCGTCGGGCATCGGCGGTCTCCTTGGTCCGATCAACGCATCAGCACGCGGAAGGATTCACAGCGGGAGCGCGGACCTCCAGGTCCGCTCTTCGGCTGAGCAAGATTGCGGACCTGGAGGTCCGCGCTCCTTAGATCACGCCGGTCTTGCCTGCGTCTGCATCGCACCCGTCATCGGGATGAAGAAGACCCCCACGTCGCGGCGGCTGTGCACCCGCCCGTCCGCGTCCTTGGTGTAGACGTAGAGGACCTGGCCGCGGCGGAAGGGCTGGCCGATGGGGATGATCAGTTTACCGCCGGGCTTGAGTTGGCGGAACAGCTCGGGCGGGGCGTACTGGGCGACGCAGGTCAGCATGATGGTGTCGAAGCCCTCCGTGACCTCGGGCCAGCCGAAATAGCCGTCGCCGACCTTGCCGTGGACGTTGTCGTAGCCGAGCGGGGACCAGATCTTGCCGACGGCCTGGCCGATCGGCTGGATGATCTCGATCGTATAGGCGTCGCGCACGATGCGGCTGAGCAGGGACGACTGGAAGCCCGAGCCGGTGCCGATCTCCAGCGTCACGTCGGTCGGCTTTGGGGCCGCCAGCTGGGTCATATAGGCCTGACCCAGATAGTCCGACAGGACGCTGCCGTGGCCGATGGCCCAGGGCTTGGGGTTCGCCTCATAGGCCTTGTAGGCGGTCGAGGTCCCTTGGGCATAGGCGTAATGGTAATAGTCGCGAGGCACGCTCTCGAAAGCCTGGATGACGTTGGGGTCGTGGGCGCCGAAGCGACCGTCGAGGTAGGCCTTGATCCGCTCGATGGCGGCGGGCTTTCGGGCCTGGATCTCGGTGAACTGGGCTTCGGTGATCGCGTGGGGGCGCTGCGACGCCTGCATCGCGGCGTTGAAGCGGGCATAGGTCCAAGGCTCGCTCGGCATGCGCACGGTGGCGGAGACGGCGGAGGCTTCTCCGGCCGCAGCCTGGGTGGGGGCGGCGGGCGCTGCGGCGCCAGCGCGACCGGCGCCTTGCGTCGGATTGAGGCGGGCCTGAACGGACTTCATCGTCTGGTCGTCGCAGGCGGCGAGCCCCGTCAGGGTCGCGGCCCCGGCGGCGGTGAGGAGGGTGCGGCGGTCGATCATGCGGGGCTCGTCTGGGGCGCGCCCTCTCGGGGCGGGAAGGGGTCGTGGCGGGCGGGTTCGGGCTCGGGCATCTGGGCAAAGCCGTTGTCGGTCGGGCCCGAAACGGGTTCCGGGTCGAAGGCGAAGACGGTCTTTCTGGCGACCGCGACGGGCAGGACGAGGAAGGCCAGGGCGTAGAGGCCGGCGGCCACGATCAGCAGCGACGAGAAGCCGATGTCGCGGCTCATCAGATTGGCCAGGGGCGTGGCGACCACGGAGAAGGCTCCGTTCAGGCCCCAGGCCCAGGGCAGGGCGCGGCCGTCGCCGACCTGAATCAAACCGAGCGGGAAGGGAAGGCCCAGCGCCAGCGACACGGGCGCGGCGGCGAGCACGACCAGCACGGCCTTGGTGGCCCAGGACTGGTCCAGCGTCGTCATCATGAACTGCTCGGCCCCGACCAGCATGGCCCCGATCCAGGCCAGGACGACGATGAGGCCGATCACCGAGGCGACCTTCGGCATGGCCGCGCACTTTCCGGCGATCATGCTGCCGAGGCCCGAGAAGATCAGCATGGCCGTCAGGACCAGGGCGAAGGCCGACGAATAGTCGTTCAGATAAAAGGCCGCCTTGTCGATCAGGAAGATCTCGACCAGCAGGAAGCCGAGGCCCAGCGCCGGGAAATAGAGGGCGGGCCACGCCTTCGCCTTCTCCTTCACGCCGCCCTTGCGACGGCGGAACAGGGCGGGGGCGGCGAGCACCAGCAAGGCGATGACGATGGCCTGACCCAGGACGGCGATGTTCACCAGGGCGCCGATCTCGGCCTGGGGCAGGACCTCCAGCCGCTTGATGAGGGTGTCGATGCGTTCGAGGCGCAGTGACGAATAGAAGGCCGGGCGGTCCAGCGTCGCGGGGCGGACGTGGAAGGCGTTCGACGACGGCGACGGGCGGCCGGCGAGGACGGCGGCGACCTCGTTGGCGATGGCGTCGTCGGGGCCGGTCGAGGTCATCTGGCCCGTCTCGAACGAGACGCTGGGGAGGTCGTTGAACAGGGTGGCGCGGGCGGCGACGACGTCCATGCCGGGGCGCCAGGAGACGTCGAAAGATCGCTCGGCGCACCAGGCCTGGAGCGCGGCGACGTCGGCGGGAGACCAGGGACTGGGGCTGATCAGGATGCGGGCGTTCCAGGCCGAGCGGTAGATCAGGACGTGGTCGGCGGGGTTAGAGATTCCCTTGGCCAGCAGGGCAGCGCGGGCCGTGGAGAGCACCCGCAGCGCATAGACCGGGAAGTCGCGGATGGAGACGGAGATCGAGACGGCGCCGCGCGGATTGAGCGCGGCGAGATAGGCGGCCATCGCCTCCTCGGTCACGCCGGTGACGTTGGCGGGCGCGGCGTCCACGAAGTCGGCGGAGACGTCGATGATGTCATAGGCGTTCGGGCCCGCGCGCCAGGCGGCGGCGATGGGGCCCCCCTCCAGCAGCAGGACGCGGGGATCGGGTTCCAGCGCCGGCGACGGACCGAGGCCGGCGACCAGGGCGTGGCGCAGGACGGGCTCGCCCTCGACGCCGTCGACCCGTTCGGCTCCAAGCGCCAGGGCCTCGGCGACACGGTAGCCTCCGGACAGGCCGACCAGCAGGACGGTCGGGGCCTGGCGCAGGGCGTAGGGGGCTGCGGACAAGGCGCTCGGGGCATAGGCGGCGTCGAGGGGGCCGGCTTTCGGCAGGGAGGCGATGCGGTTGCCGTCGCGGTACAGGCCATAGGTCGAGGGCGGGCCGGCGATACCCATCAAGCCAGCGTTGTTGGAGACGTCGGCATCCACCCGCTCGGTGAAGTTCTCGAGCAGCAGATAGTGGCCGCGCGGCTGGCGGATCTCGGCGACGACGGCGGAGCCCGGCGTGTTCAGCGGGGCGTAGATGGCCTTGAACTCGGAGAAGGCGGGCGGCGCCCCGAGGAACAGGATGGCCTCGCCCGCGACGAGGGCTGCGCCCGCCAGACCCGCGCCGAGCCAGTTGAGCTTGCCGGGCTGGAACAGGGTCGAGAGCGCGAGCGGCACCAGCAGGACCGGGGCCAGCAGGAAGGGGTGGACGACGAACATCAGCCCCAGCGCAAGCGCTGCGCCGAGGCCGGCCCCGATCAGGTCGTAGCCGTAGACCCTGCCGATCTCGCCATGGTTCAGCACGAAGATCAGGCTGATGTAGAGGCCGGCGAGGAAGAAGAATGGCAGCAGGGCCGCGTAGTAGAGGCCGATGTTGCGGACCTGATCCGGCCAGGTCGTGGGGTTCTGGAGCTGCAGCGGATTGAACGGATTGGCGGTGACGAGCTGATATCCAACCGCCGCCGCGATCACCATCAGAGCCGGCAGGACGGTGCGCAGGATGACGCCGTGCTTGGCGACTGAGTCTCTGAACAGGGCCGTTACGACGCCCGACAGGGCGAACCCGGCCATGACGATCGAGATGATCCAGTAGCCGTACTCCGACCATTTCGCGACGGCGAAATAGCGGGTCAGGGCGTTCTCGATCCCGACCACCCCCATGGCGATCAGGAACAGCGGGATCAGGGCAGCTCGGGTCTTGGCGACGGCGGCGGTCATTCCTTGGGCCCCGGTCCGACCGTGTTGTCGAGAAAGTCGATCAGAAGGGCGTTGAACCGTTCGGGCTCATCGACGAACAGGGCGTGGCCGGCGTTTTCGAACACGACCATCTGGGCCCTGTCGTGGGTGCGCATCAGGGTGCGCCCTTGCGCCTCCCAGCGGGGTCGAACGACATAGAGCACCGGCGTCGGCCACGAATGCACGGCAGAGGCCCAGTATTCGCGGGGCGCGTCATAGGCCAGCAGACGACGCTCGTCCTCGACCGACATCCGCAGGGCCTGGTCGGTCAGGCGAGCGCGGTATTCCGGACCCGGATCATGGGTGAACATCCCGGCGACGAAGGCGGCGCGTCGGGCGCGGCGGTCCTCCGGCGTCCGCTCGGGCGAGGGGGTGGTGGAGCGCGGCGGGGTCGCTCTGGCGGCGGGCGCGGGCTCCTCGCCGATCGAGTTGTCGACCAGAACCATACCGCCGATCTGGGCGTTCGCCCCCGCCTGGGCGACCCAGGACAGGCAGTCGAGCACGCCCAGCGACCAGCCGACCAGGACCACTCCGCCATAGCCGGCATGCTGGATCAGCTCGCCGATGTCGCGGCCGCGGCGTTCGTGGGTATAGCCGAAGCGGGTGACCTCGCTTTCGCCCTGACCGCGCGGGTCGAGGGCCAGCACATGAAAACGGTCGTCCAGCGCGTCGATCTGGGCCTGGAAGATCCAGGCGGGCATGGTCCAGCCTGGGACGAACAGGACCGTCCGGGCCTCCGCAGGACCCGCCTCCAGATAGTGGAGACGGGCCCCGTCGGACGTGATGAAGCTGCGGCTCTGCGCCTCTGCGACCGCATCCCCCGATACGGCCGTCGCGCTCGCCAGAACGGCTCCGCCCAGCACGCCGACCATGGCCGCCCGTGTCCATGCCGGCAGGGTTTGAATACCGTTGCGCCCCATCACGGCTCATCTGGCCCGGACCCGCGTTCACTGTCGATAGGGTTCCCCGAGGGCGGGAGGATTAGGGTTAAGGTCGTGGCCCGAACGGCACGACCTTGTTCTGGCGGTCGTGGGCGATGTCGGCGGGGCCCAGATAGGGGATGCCCGAGCGCCGGCACCAGTCTTCGACAATCTGTTCGCCCGTCATGCCGAAGTCCGGCTCATTGACCGTGACGTCGGTGAAGCGGCCGGCCCGGATGCCGGCGACGCGGCGGATGGAGGGCTGGCTGGTCAGATGGAACATCATCCGGTCGATCCGGTAGGCAGCCTCCGACACGTCCTCCAGCATCAGGACGTGGTCGGTCAGATCCGGCTCCAGCGGCGTGCCGAGAAGCTGATCGAGGACCGTCAGGTTGAAGGCGACGGCCGGGCGGGGGTCGGTGAGCAGCGACGGTTCGAGGCCTTCGGTGACGCCCTTCCTCAGCCAGTTGAGCGAGCGGAAGCCGGTCGGATCATGGCGCACCCCGTCCGAGGCCATCGGGCCGTGGGCGACCTGAAAGCCGTTCTTGTAGAGAATGGCCAGCATCGAGCCGACGTCGGAATAGCCGAGGTAGCGTTTGGCTCGCGCGACGTCCGTGAGGCGCGGCATGACGGCCTCGGCGATGCGGCACGCGCCGTATCCACCGCGCGCGAACCAGATGTGGTCGATGCGCGGATCATTGGCGAACTCGACGAAGGCGTCGGCGCGGGCGGCGTCCGTGCCGGAGAAATGGCCCGACTTGTCGAAGCTGTTCGGGTGGAAGGCGACGGTGACGTCGTGCTTGGGGAAGCGGGTGTCGAACCAGGCCTGGATCGCCTCGGCGCGGTCGCGGGCGAAGCGGGAGGAGACGGCGACGATACCGATCTTCATTCTGTGGTTTCCTCCCCGGCGTCGGCACTTTACTCACCGGACCATGAGCGAACCATCCTATTTCTTCTGCGGCATCGGCGGGTCGGGGATGCTGCCGCTGGCGATGATCGTCCAGGCGCAGGGCGCGGCGATCGAGGGGTCGGACCGGGCGCTCGATCAGGGACGGACGTCGGAGAAGTTCGACTGGCTGCGGGCGCACGGCGTGACGCTGCATCCGCAGGACGGGTCGGGCATTCGCGCCGAGATGACGGTCGTGGCGACCGGGGCGGTCGAAGACACCGTGCCGGACATCGGGGCGGCCAAGCGGCTGGGGGCGACGATCGTCACGCGACCGGAACTGCTGAGCCGGATCTTCAACGCGGCCCCGACCTCGGTGGGCGTGGCGGGGACGAGCGGCAAATCGACGATCACGGGGATGATCGCCTGGATCCTGAGCCAGGCGGGACGAGCGCCGACCGTGATGAACGGCGCGGTGATGCGTAACTTCGCCGACGCCGATCATCCGTTCGCCAGCGCGCTCGTCGGCGGGGCGGAGCTGTTCGTGGCCGAGGTGGATGAGAGCGATGGGTCGATCGCGCGCTACGATCCGACGGTGGCGGTGGTGTCGAACATCTCGCTCGATCACAAGTCGATGGAGGAGCTTCGCGACCTGTTCGGCGGCTTCACCGGCCGGGCGCGGACCGCGGTGCTGAACCTCGACAATGTCGAGACCGCGGCCCTGGCTCAGGGGTTGGTCGATGACGGACGGGCCGAGGCGGTGCTGACATTTGCGCTGGGCAACGAGGCGGCGGATCTGTCGGCGCACGACCTGAAGCCGCTCCCCGCCGGCATGACCTTCGACCTAACCGAGCGGTCCAGCGGGGCGCGGACCCGTGCCACGCTGAACGTGCCGGGGGCGCACAATGTCGCCAACGCCCTGGCGGCGATTGCGGCGGTTCGGGCGCTGGGCGTACCGCTGGAGGAGGCGGTCGCATCATTGGAAACCTTTGCCGGGATCAAGCGGCGGATGGAGGTGGTCGGCACGGCGAACGGCATCACGGTGCTGGACGACTTCGCCCACAACCCGGACAAGATCGCGGCCACGGTGAAGACGCTGCATGCCTTCGACGGGCGGTTGCTGATCCTGTTCCAGCCCCACGGCTTCGGGCCGCTGAAGCTGATGAAGCGGGAATTCATCGAGACCTTTGCCGGGCTGCTGAGACCCGACGACGTGCTGCTGATGCCGGAGCCGGTCTATTACGGCGGGACGACGGATCGCAGCGTGGGGTCACAGGACATCGCGTCGGGCGTCCGGGCCGAGGGACGCAAGGCCGAGGCGCTTCACGACCGCGCGGCCTGCGGGGACCGACTGGTGGAACTGGCGCGACCGGGCGACCGGATCGTCGTGATGGGGGCGCGGGACGACACCCTGTCGCAGTTCGCGGTGGAGCTTCTGGGACGTCTGGGCGCTTAGGCGCGATGATCCAGGACCTTCCCGCAGACCTGCCCGAAATCGTCGTCACGGCTGCGCGACTGCCGCCGGCTGCGGGGGATGCAGCATTCTTCGTTGTGCGGCTGGGATCGGAGCGGTTGGGGCGGGCCACGCGGCTGGACGAGGCGCTGCAGACCGTGCCTGCGGTGTCGCTGTTCCGACGCACGTCCAGCCTCGCCGCCAATCCGACGACCCAGGGGATTTCGTTACGGGCCATCGCGCCGTCGGGGGCGGGACGGACGCTGGTGACGCTGGACGGAGTGCCGCTGAACGATCCGTTCGGAGGCTGGGTGATCTGGTCCCAGGTCGCGCCGGAGAGCCTGTCAGGCCTCGATATCATCCGGGGTGCGGGGGCCGGGCCTTACGGAGCAGGGGCGCTGACGGGGGTGATCCAGCTGCGCGAGCGCGATGGCGAAGGCGGAGCGCTGGACGTATCCGCAGGCGAGTTTGGCGGGCGCAGGCTGGCGGCGGCGACGACCCTGAGCGCGGGGCGGTTCGCCCTGACCGGGACGGTGCAGCGCGAGTTGAGCGACGGCTATTCGCCGGTGCGCGGGTCGGCGGCGGGCGTGGTGGACACACCGCTGGACCTGGCGACCCTGAGCGGATCGCTGCGCGCCGACCTGGCGATCGACGGGGCGACGGCGCTGTCGCTGCGGGCTTCGGCCTATGACGAGGATCGCGGGTCTGGGCTGCTGGGCGCGCGGTCGACGGCGACGGGGCAGAGCTATTCGGCGACGGTGTCGCGGACGCCCTCGGTCGAGCGGGTGGGCTGGCGAGCGCAGGTCTGGCGGCGGGAGAGCGACTTTTCCAACACCTCGGTCGCGGTCGCAGCCGGGAGGTCCGGGACGACGCCGGCGAACGATCAGTTCGCGACCCCGGCCGAGGGCTGGGGGGCCAATGTCGCGCTTCGGCGGGTCGCGGTCGATCTGGGCGGCGGTCGGCTGGAGTGGGAGCTGGGCGCGGACGCCCGGTTCAACGAAGGCGAGACGCGCGAACTGTTCCGCTACATGGCTGGCGCATTCACGCGGGACCGGGTCGCGGGCGGCGAGACGTCCGTGGTCGGCGCTTACGGGGAGGCGTCGTGGACCGGCGGACCCTGGCTGGTGGCGGGCGGTCTTCGAGTGGACGGCTGGGAAAACACCAGCGGACGGCGGACGGAGCGCGATCTGGCCACCGGTCTGCCGACGCTGGACGAGGGTTCGCCGGATCGATCGGGCGAGGTGGTGTCCGCCCGGCTGGCGGTTCGGCGCGATCTGGGCGGCGGGTTGGCGGGGCGAGCGGCGGCCTATTCCGGGTTCCGACCGGCGACGCTGAACGAACTGCATCGGCCGTTCCGGGTCGGCAACGATCTGACGGAGGCGAACGCAGCCCTGATCCCGGAGACGCTGCAGGGCGTGGAGACGGGGTTGGCGTGGGAGCGGGATGCGACGTCCGTTGGAGCCACCGTCTTCTGGAACCGGATCGAGGACGCCATCGTCAACGTCACGATCGGACAGGGGCCCGGCACCTTCCCCCGGGCGGGGTTCGTGCCGGCGGGCGGGGTGCTGCGCCAGCGCCAGAATGCCGGGACGATCGAGGCGGTCGGGGTCGAGCTGACGGCCGAGCACCGGGTCGGCGACGGGCTTTCGCTCGACGCGGCGGCGTCATGGACCGACGCGGAGGTGGATGGCGGATCGGCGGCGGCCCAGCTGACGAGGTTGAGACCGGCCCAGGCGCCGGAGTGGAGTGTGTCGGCCGGGGCGGACTGGGCGGCGACGGATCGGCTGACCCTGGTCGGGCGGGTCCGTTATGAAAGCGCGCGGTTCGAGGACGATCTGAACAGCCGGGTGCTTGAAGGGGCGACGACCCTGGACGCGCGTGCCGAGTTCGAGGTCCGCGACGGGGTCACGGCCTATCTGGCGGCCGACAACCTGTTCGATGAGGACGTCCAGGTGTCCGAGACGGGCGATGGCGTCGAAGGATTCGGGCCGCCGCGGACGGTGCGGGTGGGGCTGTCGCTGAGCTGGTAGGGTCGGAGCCCTTCCCCCGCTTGCGGGGGAAAGCGGTCCGGCGGTGAGCGACCCCATCGTCACGCGTGTCGCTTGGCTCCACGACGCGACACTTCCCCCATGAAGAATGGGGGAAGGGCTTTGGGACTTAGACCTGCGACCAGCGCCGAAGCAGGTTGTGATAGACGCCGGTCAGTTCGAGGACGGCCTGGTCGGTAGGGCCCTTGTCGATCGCGACGCGCTGGGTGGCGACGTCGAGCTGGAACAGGGTCTCGCGGTCCTGGTCGTTGGCCACCAGACTCTGGATCCAGAAGAAGCTCGAGACGCGCGCGCCCCGTGTGACGGGGGTCACGCGGTGCAGGCTGCGGGACGGGTAGAGGACCAGATCACCGGCGGGCAGTTTGACCGTCTGGGGGCCATAGGCGTCCTCGATCAGCAGTTCGCCGCCCTCGTAATCGGTGGGCTCGGACAGGAAAAGCGTCGCCGACAGGTCGGAGCGGATACGCAGGCCGGAGGGATGCGCGCGGATCGCGTTGTCAACGTGAGCGGCGAAGGCTTGGCCGCCCTCGTAGCGATTGAAAAGGGGCGGAAAGATCGTGTGCGGCAAGGCGGCCGAGACGAACATCGGGTTGGCCTGAAGCGCCTGTTCGACGATAGCCCCGACCTCGCGGGCGGCGGCCGAGTCTTCGGGCAGTTGGGCATTGTTCTTGGCGCGGGCCGACAGGTGGCCGGAGGTGGCGTTGCCGTCGGCCCAGGGGCCGGCGTCCAGGATCGCACGCAGGCGGGCGACCTCGTCCTTGCTGAAGACCTCGGGGATGTGCAGCAGCAAGGACGGGTCTCTCCGGGGAGGAGCCTAGAAGCTCAGGTTCAGGGCCAGGGTCGCCGACCGGGCGGGGGCGACGTCGGCGTGGTGAACGCCGTTGGTGCGGATGATATACTCTTCGTCACCCGCGTTCTGCACGTTCAGTTGCAACTGGGCCCGGTCCGACAGCTGGTAGGACGCGAACAGGTCCACCCGGGTGTACTGGGGGGCGTAGATGCGGTTGGTCCCTCCGCCGGCGCCGCCCTGGTTTCCGCCGAAGCTGGTCGAGACATAGTAGACCCCTCCGCCGGCCGTGAAGCGATCCGTGACCTTGTAGGTCGAGAACAGGCTGAAGCTGTGCTCGGGCGTATTGGCCAGGGGGTCACCCTCGTTGATGCCGTTGAAGGCGCCGCGGACCAGCTCTGAGTCCATGTAGGTGTAGCCGCCGAAGACCTGCCACCGATCGGTGACGTTGCCCGAAGCGCCCAGTTCGATGCCCTGGTTCTCGACTTCGCCGACCTGGGCGTAGACGCCGGTCGAGATCTGGATCTGGGCGTCCTTGCGGCTCAGGTGGAAGGCGGCGGCCGAGAGCAGCAACTGCTGTCGGAACAGGGAAATCTTGCCGCCGATCTCGTAGCTGGTGGTCTCTTCCGGCTCCAGCAGGGCGAACTGGAGATTGCCCGTGCCCTGGCCGTTGCCGGCGTTCTGGTCTCCCGCCGCGATGGTCGGCGGTGTCGAGGAGGTGGAGTAGCTGGCGTAGAGGCTGGAGTTGCGGCTGGGCTTGTAGACGACGCCGGCCTGGTAGTTGACGAAGTCCCAGTCGCCGGTGCGGGGCGTATAGACAGGCGCCGCGTTCGTGCCCGTCGCGTCGTAGCCCTCGACGCCGTACTGATCATAGCGGATTCCCAGGTTGACGACCCAGCGCTCGCCGATGGCGATGGAATCGAAGGCGTAGAGGCCGACCGTCTCGGCGGTGTTGCGGCTGACCGGACCCTTGACGATCGTGCCGGTCCAGGGATCGGACGGGTTGGGATTATAGAGCTGCGTGCAGTCGAAGCCGGTCAGTGGCGCGGGACAGGCCGAGCCGTTGATCGTGGTGATGACGTAGGACGCGTTGTGGTTCTGCTCGCGGCTGAGCTCAAGGCCGACGTCATAGCTGTGGGTCAGGCCGCCGAGGCTGATCTTGCCATAGACGTCGGTGACGTTGGCGATGGTGCGGGTCGGGTTGTAG
>JAZKHL010000081.1:0-48505 GCA_040385365.1 Pseudomonadota bacterium
TGGCGGAAGCTGCGGTTTCTTGTCCGCCAGCGAATAGATCGTCATCGAAACATCACCTTATTCTCAAGCAAATGAGGGCTTTAACCCTTCGCTAACCACGATAGCATCAGTCTGTTGTAGCGATTCGAGGTCATCCTTTCGACCGCGAGTCCGAAGCCGGATCAATCCCGGTCCGGTCAGAGCCTTGGGGGCGTGCGTGACGCGTTCGGGTATGCGGCGGGTCTTCCCGCTGGATGTGGGATACATCATCGACCCCGGATGCTGCTTCGCCAGCCCCCCTCTCCTCCCCACCCTCGTTCGAGGCGATGCTTTTGCGGCATCGCCTTTTTTCATGCCCTGGAGGCACTGATGACCAAGCGTGCAGCCCTGAAGCGTCAATCCGGCCGTGACGGCGCCTTCGACACCCGCGGATACGGCGAGGATTCGAAAGTTCGTCGCCTGCCTAGCCATTCCGGCACGGGCATGAGCAACGGCGCCTGGTCGCCGCATCCGTCCAACGACGACCGCGAGCAGGGCTATCTGAAGACGCTGAAGCCGAAATCCGAGGGCCAGGCCGCGCTGCTGAACGCCATCGACACGTCCAATCTGACCGTGGCGCTCGGGCCCGCAGGCACCGGCAAGACCTATCTGGCCGTGGCCAAGGCGGTCGAGGCGCTGGAAGCCGGCAAGGTCGGGCGAATCGTTCTGTCGCGGCCCGCCGTCGAGGCCGGCGAATCGATCGGCTTCCTGCCCGGCGCCATGGAGGACAAGCTGGCCCCCTATCTGCGGCCCCTCTACGACGCCCTGTCGGACCGGCTGACGATGAAGCGGGTCGGGGCGCTGATGGCCGAGGGGCTGATCGAGATCGCGCCGGTCGGATACATGCGCGGACGCACGCTGAACAACGCCTTCATCGTCATCGATGAGGCCCAGAACTGCACCTATGTGCAGTTGAAGATGCTGCTGACGCGGCTGGGCTGGCATTCGACCATGGTTGTGACGGGTGATCCGGGCCAGACCGACCTCTTGCCGTCGCTGTCGGGTCTGGGCGACATCGCGCAACGGCTGGAAGCGGTGCCGGAAATCTCGGTGGTGCGTCTGGCGGAGGGCGACATCGTGCGTCACCCGTTGGTCGCGTCGATGATCGGGGTGCTCTGAGGAATAGCGGTCCCCCACACTCGCCACGTCCTTTCCAAACGCCGTCACCCTCGGGGTTGTCCCGAGGGTCCACGGTTCGGACGGCGGGGTCGTCGAGGATCAACAAGGCCGTCTCAGCCTCATCGATCTCGCGGCGGAGACATGGCCCCTCGGGACAAGCCCGAGGGTGACGTTGATGTTGGGCGGTCAGATCGTCTGAGACGGACTCGCGGCCCACGCCGTCGCCAGCCGGTCGATTCGCTCATCGGTGGCGAATAGCCGGTCTCCGATCGCCGTGATCGGGCAGGCGGGCGTCGCGCTGTTGCACAAGAACGCACCGTCGAATCGATCAAGATCGCCCACGCGAATCGGTTCGGTCGCCCCTGTCATGCCGACCCCGGCCAGATTCGCCTGGATCAGAGACTGCGCAACTCCCGACAGCATCGGCGCCTGGGGCCAAACCACCCTGTCCCCGGACAGAAAGCCGACGTTCCACGATGCGCCCTCGGAGATCAGCCCCTCGCCATCCGCGAACAGCGCATCGTCGAAGCCCGCCACTCGCGCCCGCCGCCGAGCGCGAATCAGGCCGAAGGTGGCCGTGTGTTTGATGTTGGGTTCTTCGCGCGCATAGGTCTGAACCTCGACCCGCGCGTTAGTGGCCAGCGGCGGAGGCGGCGGCGACACCACGGTCATCACCTTGGGGCGCGACCGCGCCGAGGGCGTCCGTACCAGGATGTCGGGCGAAAACAGACTGACCCGCACCCAGGCTTGGCGACGGTCGCCGACGGCGGTGCGGATCACGTCCCGCAGATTGGACTCGCCGACGGGTTCGCCGAACAGTTCGACCGCATAGGCATCGAGACGGGCCAGATGCTGGTCCAGCCCACGCACGCCGCCGTTCTCGACACGAAAGGCCGTGTAGGCCCCGTAACTCACTATCGCGAGATAGTGCAGGTCGGCCTGGGTGGCGGGGACACCGTCGATCAGAGGGGTCATGATTCCTCTCCCACCGCGAAAGGGAGACTAGTCCTCGCCGTCACCCGCGACCTCGGGTTCGTCCCCGCCGCCCGAATCCGCCAGCCGTTCGACGGACACGACCTTCTCGCCCTCGGCGGTGCGGAAGATGGTCACGCCCTGCGATGAGCGGCCGACGATGCGGACCTGGCCCACGCGGGTGCGGATCATCTGGCCGTTGGAGGTGACCAGCAGCAGGTCGTCGGAGTCCTCGACCGGGAAGGCGGCGGCGAGGCGCGTGCCGGCGCGACCGCCCAGACCGTGGGCCGTCAGGCCCTGCCCGCCCCGGCCGGTGCGACGATACTCGTAGGCCGAGGAACGCTTGCCGAAGCCGGTGTCGGTGACGGTCAGGATGAACTGTTCGGCCGCGCCCAGTTCGGCGATGCGCTCGATCGACAGGGCGGCGTCGCCGGAGCCTTCGGCTTCCTCGCCTTCATCCGAGGATGCGTCGATGACGGCGGTGTCGTCTTCACCCTCGGTGGCGCGCCGCATGGCGTTGGCATGTTTGACGTAGGCGGCACGTTCGTCCGGGGTCGCGTCCACGCGGCCGAGGATGGCCATGGAGATGACCACGTCTTCGCCCTGCAGCCGGACGCCGCGCACGCCGGTGGAATCACGACCCTTGAAGACGCGGACGTCGTCGGCCTTGAAGCGGATGGCGCGGCCGCCGGACGTGGTCAGGAGGACGTCGTCTTCCGAGGTGCAGATGGCGACGCCGACCATGTGGTCGCCGTCCTCCAGCTTCATCGCGATCTTGCCGGCGCGGTTGACGGTGGCGAAGTCGCTGAGCTTGTTCCGGCGCACATCGCCCGAGCGGGTGGCGAACATGATGTCGTAGTCGCCCCAGGTGGTCTCGTCCTCGGGCAGCGGCAGGACGTTCATGATCGAATCGCCTGGCTCGATCGGCAGCAGGTTCACAAAGGCCTTGCCGCGCGACGTCGGCGCGCCGAGCGGCAGGCGCCAGACCTTGAGCTTGTAGGCCTTGCCGTTGGTGGCGAAGAACAGGACCGGCGTGTGGGTCGAGGCGGAGAAGACGCCGACGACGGCGTCCTCGTCCTTCATCGTCATGCCGGACTTGCCCTTGCCGCCGCGATGCTGGGTCCGATAGGCGTTCAGGGCGACGCGCTTGACGTAGCCGCCGTGGGTGACGGTGACGACCATGTCCTCGCGCGGGATAAGATCCTCGTCTTCCAGCTCGAAGTCGCCTTCACCGATGGTGGTGCGGCGCGGAACGGCAAACTGCTGACGGATGTCCAGCAGGTCGGCGCGGATGATGGCGAGGATGTTCTTCCTGTCCGACAGGATGGTCAGGTGGCCCTGGATGGTGTCGGCTAGGCCCCTCGCCTCGCCGAAGATGTCGTCGCGGCCGAGGCCGGTCAGGCGGCTGAGCGTCAGGCCCAGGATGGCGCGGGCCTGCTCGTCGGTCAGCCTCAGGCTGTCGCCGTCGATGAGGACGCTGCGTGGATCGGCGATCAGCTCGACCAGGGCGATCATGTCGCCGACGGGCCAGGCCTTGGCCTGCAGGCGCTCGCGCGCTTCCGCAGGATCGGCCGACGAGCGGATGATGTGGATGACCTCGTCGATATTGGCGACGGCGACGGCGAGACCGACCAGGACGTGGCCGCGGTCGCGGGCCTTGGCCAGCTCGAACTTTACGCGGCGGACCACGACCTCTTCGCGGAAGTCGAGGAAGACCTCCAGCATCTTGCGCAGGCCCATCTGTTCCGGGCGGCCGTGGTTCAGGGCCAGCATGTTGACGCCGAACGACGACTGCATGGCGGTGTAGCGCCACAGCTGGTTCAGGATGACGTCGCCGGACGCATCGCGCTTCAGCTCGATGACGATCCGCATGCCCTGGCGGTCCGATTCATCGCGGACGTCGGAGATGCCTTCGAGGCGCTTCTCACGGACCATTTCGGCGATGCGCTCGATCAGGGTCTGTTTGTTGACCTGGAACGGCAGCTCGGTGACGACGATGGCTTCGCGGTCCTTCCTGATGGTCTCGACCGAGGCGACGCCGCGCACGACGACCGAGCCACGACCGTCGCGCAGGGCATTGCGGGGGGCGGTGCGGCCCAGAATCTCGCCGCCGGTCGGGAAGTCCGGACCGGGCACGATGTCCAGGATGGCGTCGTCGGAGATGTCGGGGTCGTCCAGCAGGGCCACGGCCGCATCGACGATCTCGCCCAGATTATGCGGCGGGATATTGGTGGCCATGCCGACGGCGATGCCGCCCGCGCCGTTGACCAGCAGGTTCGGAATCCGCGCCGGCAGAACGACGGGCTCCAGCTCTTTCTCGTCGTAGTTCGGCTGGAAATCGACGGTGTCCTTGTCGATGTCGGTCAGCAGGGCGCTGGCGGCCGGGGCCATCTTGGCCTCGGTGTAGCGCATGGAGGCCGGCATATCGCCATCGACCGAGCCGAAATTCCCCTGGCCGTCGATCAGCATCAGCCCCATCGAGAAGGGCTGGGCCATGCGGACCAGGGCCATGTAGACGGACGCATCGCCGTGCGGGTGGAAGCGGCCCAGCACGTCGCCGACGACGCGGGCGCACTTCGAGTACGACCGCTCGGGCGTCATGTTCAGGTCGTGCATCGAGTACAGGATGCGGCGGTGAACCGGCTTCAGGCCATCGCGGGCGTCCGGCAGGGCGCGGCTGACGATCACGCTCATAGCGTAGTCGAGGTAGGAGCGTTTCAGCTCGTCCTCGATCGAGATCACGGAGATGTCGCCCGAATCGGTCGGGCCTGGATTCATGGGGCCTGGGCCGCCGCCGTTCGCAGGCGGCAGAGCGTCGTCATAGTTGTCGTCGGTCAAGGATTTTTGGCTTTAGATGGCCGGAATCGGAACGTGATCCGCTAAGGCGTTTTCTAGCATCCAGAACCCCGCGAGGCAAAGTTCGGCGGCGTTTCCGCCCACCGCGCCTCTTCCGCCAAAGGACGAAATCCATGCGTGTCATCGCCCTCGCCGCTCTTATCGCCGTCCTGCCGCTTGGCGCCTGCGTCAGCGTGACCGCCAACGACTATGGCGACCATACGATGGGCCGCGCGACGCCCGGAGATTTCGGCGAGGCGACGCTGATCAACGCCTCGGGCGCGCGAGTGGGACGGGCGGTGCTGACGCAAGGCGCGACGGGCCTTCTGATCCGCATCGAGGCCACCGGCATGACGCCCGGCTGGCACGGCGTGCACATCCACGCGACGGGCCAGTGCCAGGCGCCCTTCACCTCGGCCGGAGCCCACGTGAACCACGGCGAGCCCAAGGCGCCCCATGGCCTGCTGAATGCCCAGGGCCCGGACGACGGCGACCTGCCCAATATCTTCGCAGCCGCCAACGGCACGGTTTCCGCCGAGCTGTTCACCACCCGCGCCCGGATCGCCGAGGACGGTCCCGGCCAGTGGCTGTGGGACGCGGACGGCTCGGCCATCGTCATCCACGCCAATGTCGACGATCACGTCAGCCAGCCCATCGGTGGAGCGGGCGACCGGGTGGCCTGCGGCGTGATGGCAGCCGGCTAAGGCTTAGGTCGGGCTAGGCCTTGGCCGCGCCGGCGCGCAGGCCGCGCTCGGCCAGGGCCACCACCGCCACGCCGCCCATGGTCAGGGCGGCGCCGGTCAGGATCTGCGGCGTCAACACGTCGCCTAGAAGGCCCCAGCCGATCGCGATCGACACAACGGGCGTGGCCAGGAAATAGGGCGTCACGCGCCCGGCCTCACGCTTTTGCACCAGCCAGAACACCATCGAGGTGGCGAAGACCGAAGACACGATCCCGGCCCAAGCCAGACACAACCAGATGAGCGGCGTCGCCGCACGGATGGCGTCCCCCTGACCGTGCTCAGTCAACGCGGATCCGAAGGCGAGCGTCGGCAGGGCGAACATAGCCAGCAGACCCTGCATCTTCAGCGGCGGAATCGACGTGGTGCGCCGCGCGATCACGGTCGTAACGGCCCAGCAGGCGCTGGCGGCCCCGACGATCAGGATGGCCGGCCAATCGTGCAGGGCGTGCGGATCGGCTGTCATCCAGACAATCCCGGCGAAGGCGACCAGCAGGCCTGCCAAGGCCGCCATCGACAGACGTTCGCCCAGCAGCAGGAACGCGAACACGGCCGTGAACGGTATCCACAACTGGGACGCGACCGAAACCGGGCTGAGGTCCTCGGCCAGCGAGAACCCCCAATACAGCAGGCCGTAATGCAGCGGCCCGCCCAGGATCACGATGATCAGCAGGCTCTTCCAGTTCGGGAACGGAGGCCGCACGAACGGGATCAGGCACAGGGCGGCGATGGCGAAGCGCAGCGTGCCGACCAGCAGCGGCGGCATGACCTCGGTCGCGACCTTCGCGGCGGCATTGTTGGCCCCCCAGATCACCACGATGGCGACGATCGCGCCGATCTCGATCAGGGTCAGCGGGCTGTGAGGCTTGTCGGGAGTTGCGGGCACGGGCGGGTCATCGCACAGGCGGGAACGCGATGCGCGTCACACTGGGTGACAGGGCGTTTCGGTTCAGAACACCGGCTTGGCGATCATCAGCCAGTAGATGCCCAGAACCGCCGCGAACGCCGGGAACCCCATGGCGAACCAGATGCGGTAGAGGCGGTTGTAGAGGGGCGGGAGCGCGGCGCCGGCCGATGCCGCCGCCTCGGCCATCCGCGCCAGCCGGACCTGGATCCAGACCACCGGCAGCCAGAACAGGCCGGTGATCGCATAGAGGGCGTAGGCCGCGAGCAGCCACGGCTCGGTCAGGCTGTAGCCCTGGAGGTGGATCAGCCAAAGACCGCTCAGCGGTTGGACCACGACGGCGGTGGCGGTGAAGATCATGTCGGCGACAACGACGATCCGGGCGACCGTGGCGATGGCGGCCGGGTCGCGCGTGCGGTTGGCCCAGACCATGAAGAAGGCGATCCCCATGCCGGTGCCGAACAGGACGGCGCCCGACAGGATGTGGATCATCTTGACCAGCAGATAGGCGGTCATGGCGCGGGGATCACCGTCGGGCGTCCGTGGCGGCGACTAACAGGCACAGCGCCATCATCGGCAAGACCTTCAGCCACGGTCCCAGCGGATCGATCCAGTAGTGCGGCAGGCTGATGCTGCCGGCGATCAGGTAGCCGACCGTGCTCAGGGCCATGAATATGGCGATCCGTGCGGTCCACGGCCGCACCAGCAGGGCAAGACCCAGGACGACGTCCAGCAGGGCGCCGAACCACGCCACGGCCGGAGCGGATGAGCCGTATCCGCCCTCGGCTAGGATCGCGAGCGCGCCGGACCAGCCCGGCCCGAAGCTGATCACGCCGGTGACCGTCCAGAACAGGCTCAGGGTCAGGATGGCGATGGGGCGCACGAACCACAGCCGGGCGTGCCAGACGTCCTGCACCGACGCGGGGTGGCGGGAGAGTTGCTCAGCCAGCGTCAGGGGCGTGATCCGCAGGGCTGAAACCCAGGTCTGGGCGTCGCCCTCCACCCCATGCTCCATCTGGCGAAGCGAGGTGGTGCGCAGCGGCGACGGCCAGCCAAGGCGACCCGCGAGATCGCCGAGCGCGAGGACCGGGGCCGCCAGTGTCGCCGGAATACGGACCAACGGCGCGGGCGCCAGGCCGAGCCATCCGCGATACAGGCGCAGGATGTCGGCCAGCGGCAGGCTCTGCGGGCCGGCGACGTCCAGCGTCGCGCGCACCGGCGCGTCCGGCGTCAGGCCCGCGACGACGGCGGCGCACAGGTCGTCCATGGCGACGGGCCGGAACCGCTGCTTTCCGCCGATGACCGGGATGGCCAGGGGAAAGGCCGCCAGCGCGCGGATCAGGCCCGTTCCTCCGAAAGCCCCGCGCCCCACGACGAGCGACGGCCGCAGGATCAGCCAGTCCATATCGCTGGCGGCGAACAGGCGTTCGGACGCGGCCTTGGAGCGGGCGTAATCTGTTCCGACCGCGTCATCCGCGCCGACGGCCGACAGGTGGACGATGCGTCGGACGCCAGCCGCCTGGCATGCCGCGATCAGGGCGCGCGGTCCCTCGACATGAGCGATCGAAGTACTGTCCTGGCCGCCGTCCTGGAGCACGCCGACGCAGTTCACCACCGCCGCGACGCCGTCCAGCAGGCTCGCCCAGTCGCCGGGCTGTCTGAGCGCTGCGAAGTCGGCGCGGACCCAGTCGTGGGCTGGCGCGCGCCGCGCCGCCTGATCGGGCCTTCTCGCGCCGGCCCGCACCCGCCAGCCGGCCGCCGCCAGGGCGGCGGCGACGTGGGCACCGATGAAGCCGTTGGCGCCGAGAACGAGAATGCGGCTCATCCCAGAATCCGGGTCCGGTCGGTCTCAGGCATGAGAGCGCAGACCGCGCGGCCCCGGTTGAACGTCAGTCGATTGCGAGCGACCCAGTCGTAGCCCGCGTCGCGCAGGCCGCGCGGAATGATGCGCAGTAGCCCAGCGAGACAATGAATGCCGCCGAGTTGTTCCGTCACCCGCAGAACCGCATCGGACTTGAACGACGCGACCCCGTCCTGGATCAGGATGAAGGTCGACAGGTCGCGATCATCCAGCCCGTAGTGGCGATAGAGGGCCCGGCCCAATGCCGACTGCGCCGCCAGAACCCGGAACCGACCGCGCCGATCGCGCTCCAGCACCATCCGGGCCGACCGGGAGCACATGACGCAGTCGCCGTCGAACACCACCACGCCCCGATCGTCGGGAAAATCCGGCACATCCGGGTCCTGACGATAGCTGTAGGCCGGCCGCGCCATCGATTTCCTAGAACGGGATGTCGTCGTTCAGGTCGTAGCTTTCGCGGGGGCCGGAGGGCTTGTTCGCGCCGCCGGTCGAGAAGCCCGACGAATAGTCGTCATCGCCGCGTCCGCCGCCGCCCGAACCCTGCGAAGCGCCGCCGCCATCGCGGCCGCCGAGCATGGTCAGTTCGCCCTTGAAGCGGCCGACGACGATCTCGGTGGAGTATTTCTCGACACCCTGCTGATCGGTCCACTTTCGCGTCTGAAGCGCGCCCTCGATATAGACGGTAGAGCCCTTTTTCACATAGTTTTCAACGACCTTGACGATGTTGTCGTTGAAGATCACGACCCGGTGCCACTCGGTCTTTTCCTTGCGCTCGCCCGAGGCCTTGTCGCGCCAGTTCTCGGACGTGGCGATGGACAGATTGGCGATGCGGTCGCCGTTCGGCATGGAGCGGATTTCCGGGTCGCGACCCAGGTTGCCGATCAGGATGACCTTGTTGACGCTGCCCGCCATGATGAAATTCTTTCTTCCGTTCGCCTTCGGACGATGCTCGTCCGGGCTGTTCAATCCGCGATCCGTCGGGCCGCGCCCGTCGAACCGTTAACATTTGTTCCGCGTTTGTTCTAGCCCTGCGGCATCGGCGGCGGAGGGGGAGGAGCGGCCTCTTCGACCACGAGACCCAGTTCGTTATCCTGGCGTTCGATCGCACCCGGCACCGCCAGACGGCCATCGCCCGTTCGCGCCAGGGCGAAGAAGCGCGCGCCGTCCAGCGTCCGGCTGAACGAAACGCCCCGCGCATCGATGAAGACGAACTGGCCCTGGAAGGCGCCGGTCACCTCGCGACGGACGCCCCCCATGCCATTGAAGCGAAGGCGCATCTCTTCCAGACGGGCAGCGCACATCTCGATCTGCGCCTGGTCGCGGGCGAGCACGTTGAAGACGACGTCTTTTCCTTCCGGACGCTCGACGGCGTAGCAGACGCCCTGATCGAACGGCGCCTTCACCTGCTGGGCGCAGCCGACGAGCGAAAGGCCCAGCAGGGCGGACGCGAGGATGAGAGGACGGATCATCAGTTCAGGCCCGGGAACTGGCAGCTGCGATCCTGATCGGCCAGGACGCGGAAGCGGCTATTGTCGTTGGACTGTTCGACCCGGCGCGGGACCAGGCGCAGGGTCAGATTGCCGTGGCGGCCATACTGGGCCTCGCCGGGCCGCACGCAGGTGCCGGAATAGAGCGCCTGCACGCACTGGTTCAGGCTCATATCGCCCGAGAGCTGGCGCCAGTCCGAGCCGGTGAAGCGCAGGCAGGGCGCGCCGGATGCGCGTTCGACGCGCGGCGGCTGTTGCGGCTGGCCCTGGGGCTTTTCGGGCGTCGGGCCGGTTTCGGGACCGAACTCGCTTCCGATCGACGCCGTCTCGACGTCCGGCAGGGCCGGCGGCGGTGCGAAGGCGGCGGTCGGCGCGGCGGACAGGTTGCCCTGCGCGTCCAGACCCACGTCCAGGGCGTCGGTGGCCAGACCGTTGCGCCGCGCGCAGTCAGACAGCGTGGCCATGCCGATGAACTGACCATCCACGAAGCAGCGCAGCTCCCGTGTGGGCTCCAGCGAAGGGGCGTCGGTCAGATCGACCTGCAGCCCGCCGGGTCCTTCGACCTCGGGCGCGGCCTTGGGGGCCGAGTCGCGGCCGCCGCTGAACACCAGCGCCAGCACGATCGCCGCCAGGATGGCGAGACCGGCGCCGATCGCCAGGATGACGCGGTTGTCGTTGGGAATTTGCATGAAGCGGAGCTCGCGGGGCGTCAGGCCTTGAACGGCTCAATAACCCCGTCTGTGCCCTAGGCGTCAACCGCCAAGCGAGATTGCCCCCGGCTATCCGCCCAGACGGGCGAGCGCGGCCTGATAGTTGGAAATCTGGTTGGTCAGATAGGCGGGGACGGAGCCGGATGCGGCCGTCGTGGGCTGAGGCGCAAGGGCGCGATAGGCGTCGCGGATCGCCTTCAGCGCTCCCTGGATCCTCTCCCCGGCCGTCTTGATGGAGCCCGCGTCGGTGAGGGTGAGGCCGCTCGGAAGATTGAGGCCGAAGGTCTTCACCGAGGTGTCCGCCGTCGCCAGTCCGATATAGCCCGGCGACAGTCCCAGGCCCGCCAGGGCGTCCCGGCCGGTCTCGCCGGAGGTCAGCACCGCGCCGGTCTTGCCGTCCTTGGCGGTGATCGACAGGCGCTGGAAACCGCCGGTCGTCGTCGTGGTTTCGCCGTCCTTGCCGGTCACGGCGCCGCCCTCGGAGGCCACGGTGACCTTCAGCTTGCCGCCCGAGGCCACGGTGATCTTGCGCGCGAGGGTCGCCAGCGTGTCCTTGGCGTCGATCGTGACCGCCGCGGCCCGTCCGCCGTTGGCGGGGGAAACGTAGAACCGGTCGCCGACGCGCAGCGAGGTTGCAGCGGTCAGAAGCTTGGAATCGGACTGGTCGATCTCGCCCTGCGGCAGACCCAGCCGGTCCAGCACGCTGGCCCCGCCCGAGGCGACTGCCAGCGCCATCGGCTTGGCCTGGTTTCCGTCGCCGGCCCAGGTGCGGCTGTACTCCACCGCGCCGCTCAGCGGATCCAGCCGGGTGAGATAGGCCCGCGTCGGGTCGGTGTCCTTGGCCTCGGGCGCGCGATCGGCGATGCCGGTGATCCAGACCTTGCCGTCGTGAACCTTGACGTCGGCAGCCGTGTCGTCGCCCGCGTCGCCGTACCAGCTCAACCGGTCGGTCCCGGCGGCCGACAGATCGGCGTTCAGAGCGGCGACGAAGACGTCCTTTCCGCCGGAATGGACGGTGGTCGTCGTGCCGGCGGCCAACCCGCTGTCGCGGCTGGTCCCGGTCAGGATGACCCGCCCGTTGGAGACCGCGACGCCCGCGATATCGCCCGAGAGAACGCCCAGGTCGCGCGTTGCGGCTAGGGTCGGCTTCCCGGCCGCATCGACGGTGAAGTGGCGCACGACCGCACGCCCGTTCTCGACGCCGGCGGTGTAGAGGTTCGATCCGTCGACGGCGATGGCGTCGACGCTGTCGTCGGCCGTGGTGCCGAACTGGCTCTGGCCCACGGTCTTGGTGACGAGGCCCGCGGTCGGATAGGGCTCCGAGGCCTTGAACGCCTGGACATAGCCGTCCCAGCCGCCGACGGCGGCGGACCCGTTCAACGCCGACTTGGAACGGCCGCCGATATAGACCACCCCGCCGACGCCGAAGGCGACGCTGGTCGCCTGATCCTCGGCCCGGGCGCCGCGCCGCTGGGTCCACTGCTCCTCGCCATCCTTGTTGAAGACAGTGACGAAGCTGTCGGCCACGGTCGCGACATCGCCGGCCTTGCCCGCATCGGTCGTCGAGGTATTCAGCGAGCCGGTGACAGAGCCCGCCACCGCGACGTCGCCGTTGGCGTTGATGGCGATCGCGTAGCCGCTGGCGCTGGAAGCTGCGCCCAGTGTGCGGGTGGCGACCAGTCGTCCGGCAGAGTCGTATTTCATCAGGGCGACGTCCTGCACGCCCTTGATCGGCTGGTGCTCGCCGCCGGTGGTCACGTCGGCGACAATCCACAGCGAGCCATCCGGACCGACCGCGCTGGCGCGAACGGTCTCGACGCCGTCAGGCAGTTTCTCCTGAGACAGGCGGCCCTCGACCCACTGGGTCTCACCGACATTGCCGGCGGTCGGCGCCGGGGCGGCTCCACCGTCGCTCTGGAATTTGAGGATCTGGTTCGTGGTGGTCGCCGCCACCGTGGTCTTGGTGGTCGAGACGCCGTTGACCGTGCTCGTCACCGTCGTGGCCGGGACCCCGGCGGACTGGACGACATAGACCGCGTCCGACGTCTGGGGAGCCGTGAAGCCGACCGTCTCGGTAGAGGTCCCCCGGATCGCCAGCGCCCATTTGTCGGGGCCGGCGGGAAGGGTCACGGGCTTGCCGTTGACCTGGACCGTCTTGGGTTCGGCCTTGATCTGATCGCGGCCGATGCGGGTCTGGAAGCCGGCGGCCTGCAGCTTGTCGTTGATGTGGCTGAGCACCGCGTCGATCGTGCGCGGCGTCGATCCCATATCCGCCAGGTCGATGGGCACGCTGGTGGTCTGGGTGCTGAGGCCGACCGGAACCTTGATGGTGATCGCAAAGCGGGTGTCGCCCGCGAAGGCCGCGACGGGCGTGCTCAGCGCGCCCTCATGGATCGGGCCGGTGATGGAGTTGGCGCTGTCGCGCGGCACCGCGGCCGTCATCTTCGACAGGGACGACGACGTGCCCTGAACCAGTCGCAACGCCTCGAAGTCCGCCTTCCCGACGTAGGCGCCGATTTCCGACAGGCCGGAGGCGAACCGCTTTTGAACCATGGCCAGTTCGGTCGCCGACAAGCCCTTGGTGGAGGCGCGATTGGCCAGGGCGTTCAGGGTGTCCAGACCCTGGTAGAGAGCGAACAGTTTTCGGTAATCGGCCGAGGCGCCCTGCACATCCAGCTGGGCGGCGTCTTCGTTGACGAAACTGCGCCCGCCCAGGGCCGCACGCACCAGGGCGTCGGGTTTGGGGGCGGTCGCCTGGACCGAACTGCTCCAGGGCGCGGTGGGCTGCGCCTTTTTCGTGATCGCACTGGTCAGGGCGGCAGAGGTCGATGGGTCGTAGGAACCCCCATAAAGACCAAGCAGATAGCTGTTGTTGACCGCCACGCGGACCTCCTCGCCGGAATGTAGGCGAGCGGACTCAACGCCGCATTAACGTCCGGGTCGGGAACGATGGTTCGCGAATCGTGTTCAGCTCTCGTCCAGACAGGAGCGAGGCCATGATCTTCCCGAAGTCGCTTATCCAGTCCCTGCTGGCCCTGTACGGGTTCGGAGACCGGTCACACCTTCAACGTCGCCGGCCAGCCCCGGTCACCATCGGCCATTCTCACGCCGGGCGCTTCTAGCCCTGGAAGAGCGACAGGATGATCTGCGGAGCCTGGTTGGCGATCGATAGAGCCTGCGCCCCAAGCTGCTGTTGAACCTGCAAGGCCTGAAGCCGCGCGCTTTCCTTGGCCAGGTCCGCATCCACCAGATTGCCGATACCGGCTTCCAGCGTATCGCTGAGCTTGCCGACGAAGGTGCGATGCGCCGATATCTGCTTGGACTGAGCACCGATTTCACCGAGCGCCGAGTTCAGCGCGGTGATCGAGTTGTCGAGCTTGTTCAGCGCCGTGGTCGCGCCGGTGATGGTCAGCAGGCTGTCGCTCAACCCCAGCGACAGGATCGATCCCGACAGCGTCAGGTTCTTGCCCGACAAGGTCACGAACGATGTCGCGTCGGCGTTGGCCAGGAACTTGATCCCGTTGGTCAGCGATCCGTTGAGGATGTTGCCACCGTCGAACGCGGCGTTCTCGACCGCCGACTTGATGGCGCGCAACAGGGCCTTGAAATCCGAGTTCAGTAGCGAGCGGGACTGGGTGCTGAGGGACAGGTCTTTGGCCGCGACGACCTTTTCCTTGAGCTGGTTCAGCAGGTCCGAAACCGATTCCCCGGCCGACAGGGCGACATCGGCGATCGACGTGGCCCGGTCCAGGCTTTGGGACACGGCGGACAAGGCCCCGACATCGGCGCGTTGTCCCTGGGCGATGGCCCAGATGGCGGCGTTGTCCTTGGCGCCCTGAACCTTCAGGCCCGTCGAGATGCGGTTCTGGACGCCAGTCAGGCTGTCGTTGGTGCGAGACAGGTTCTGCAGCGCGACGGCGGCGGCGGCATTGGTGTGAACGCTGTTGCTCATAGGTCTTCTGGCCCCGGGTGTGTTGGGCGCAAGCCTAAGGCGTTAACCATCACCGTATGGTTAACGGCGATTCACCACGTCGAATGCCGCTGCGGGCGGGCCCGAGCGGTTCAGTCTTCTAAATCCAGGCCCCGAGAAAATCAGGCGCTGGTGTCGATCAATCCCCCGGCGGCATAGCCTCCGTTTTCCGCCATCCTCAGAACCTGCTCTCGCGGGAACTGGCGGACGACCTCTCCGGTCACGCTGTCCAGGGTCTTGTAGACGAAGGTTCCCTCGGTCGGGCCTTCCTCGATGATCAGCCGAAACCGAGCGGCTTGCTCGGCCTGGTCGGCGGAACGTCCCTGATCGAAATCTCCGCTGGACGTCGCGGGCGACGTTGCGATGACGGCGGTCGGGAGGATCAGTACCTTGGCATTTGTCTCCATGACTCCTCACGCCGGGTAAGGCCGACGTCTCCTGAAAAAAGCGGTCGGGCGGGGCATGACGCCCCGCCCTTCCATCGTTGCTTAACGGAACAGACCCAGCAGGGCCGAGGTCGAGGAGTTGGCGATCGACAGAGCCTGCACACCCAGCTGTTGCTTGGTTTGCAGCGACTGCAGTCGTGCGCTTTCCTTGGCCAGGTCGGCGTCGACCAGGTTTCCCACGCCCGCTTCCAGCGCGTCGGAAAGCTTGCCGACGAACGTCGAGTGGGTGTCGAACGACTTGGCGCCAGTGCCCAGGCGGGCCAGCGAAGCCGAGACGTTCGAGATCGAGGTGTTGACGGCAGCCAGAGCCGCAGTCGCACCCGTGGCGGTGGCGATGACGGCCGAGGCGCCGAGCGTCACGTTCGCGCCGCCCAGGGACAGGATCTCGCCCTTGACGGTGATGGTGCTGCCACCCGTGTTCGACAGAGCCTTGAAGCCCGTCGTGGCGCTCAGCATGTTCACGCCGTTGAACGACGCGTTGGAGACGACCGTGGTGATCTGGTCGCGGATCGACTTGAAGTCTTCATTCAAGGCGGCGCGGCCTGCGGTCGACAGCGACGTATCGGTCGCCGACAGGGCCTTTTCCTTCAGTTGGATCAGGAGGTCGGAGATGGATTCACCGGCAGCGATGCCGACGTCGACGGCCGAAGATCCGCGAGCCAGGCTGTCCTTGACGGCGCCCAGGGCGTTGATTTCCGAACGCTGACCTTGGGCGATAGCCCAGATGGCGCCGTTGTCTTTTGCGGAGTTGACCTTCTTGCCCGTGTTGATGCGGTTCTGGACGGTGTCCAGCTCGCGGTTCGTGGCGTTCAGGTTCTGCAGGGCGACGAGAGCGCCCGAGTTCGTGTTCACGCTGTTCAGCGCCATGACGAAAGTCCTTGTTTCAAGGTGTCCGACCGTCATTTTGACCGTCGGGAGCATTTTGCTCGGAGATATCCAAAGCAATCGACGGGCCACAGACGAGCGGATCGGCAATGCGCCAGACCGCTGAAATATCTACGGTACTTTACCTTAACCACGCCTCTGGCCCGGCACTTTCTGCCCCGGGCGCCCGGCAAGGGCAGAAAGTGCCGGGCGCCCGGCAGCTTCTGCCGGGTAAGACGTCTGCGTGACCCGGAAGCGGGTCGTCTTCAGGGGTCGATCCCCGCGGGTTCACCGCCACCCAGGCCAATCACGGCGGGGAGCCCGTCCTTGCGCCGACCGCGCCGCATCGATCGCCGCCCGTTCCGCCTCCAGCGTTTCGACCGCCAGCCGTCGGGCCAGGTCGCAGTCGGCGATCTGGCGACCCCGGATCATGTAGCCGACCTCCAGATCACCGATCGTCGGCTCTTCGGAAAGCCGGTGCAGCTCACAGGGGCGGCTCGCCGTCGCCGGCAGGGTCAGTCGCGGCGGTGCAGCCGACGAGGTCGGGATCGATCCGGCACAGCTCGCGGTCATGGTCGCGCAGGCGATCAGCACGGGCGGCAGGCAGAGGCAGGGCGGCGTCATCGGCGGTTCTCGCAATCTGAATGGCGGTGTGGGTGGCGCGGTCCAGCGACCGGATGGCCGCGTGGGCGGCGTCCAGACGCATGACCTGCCCGGCCTGTGCTTCGGCTTCGGCGGTCCGTGCGGCGGCGGCGGCGCGGGCGTGAACGACCGCCTGTTCCGCGTGTTCGAGCCGTCGCCGGGACAGGTCGAACGGGTCCCAGCGAAAACCAAGGCCGCCCAGAACGACGGCGACGGTCGCCACGAACGCTATCCCCGCCGCTGCCCAGCCGATCGGCGTGAGCGTGCGCAGGACGGGCCAGGGCGTCACGGAAACGCCCGCCGATCCAGCTCGAAATGCGGGCCGTCACGCAGTCGGGGCCAGTCGCCGCCCCAGACGATCGCCACGCCCCGCGCCTTCGCCGCCGCCTTGATGGTCTCGGCGATGCGGGGATACAGCGGCCAGTCCCAGCGGATGGCCCCGTCCACCACGGCCGCGACATCGACCGCGTGCCCCGTGATGTGGCGCGAGTTCAGGGTGCGACTGGCTCCCGCCCTGACCAGCGCTGCCTGACGCGTCGGCGAGCGCAGGCCTTCGGTGACCATGAAATCCACCGGTGTCTTCTGGATCGCCGCCTCGACGACGTCGACCAGGGCGGGATGAACCCCGTTCAAGCGAGCGCGGGATCGGGCCGACAGACGAAAGCTCATCGCGCACCCCCGGCCAGCCGAAGGCGCAGGTTGACCAGCAAGGCGACCAGTTGCTGGGCCGTAGGCGCGACCAGATAGAGCACCAGCGTCAGGGCCAGCAGGGACATCAGGCCGCTGGCGATATGCGGCAGGTGTTCGGGCGTCGTGCGCTGGATCACGGCCGACAGCAGCCGCCACAGGGCCAGACTTGCGGCGAAGACATAGAGGCGACGCCACAGCCAGCGCGCCTCCGCCAGGGGCGGGGGTTGGGGGCCGAGATCAGTCATTGATATCTTCCTCTTCGTGTTCGGCCTGGGTCCAGACCCAGTCGGCGCCGACGACGGCGCGGTGTTCGTC
Source organism: Pseudomonadota bacterium (assembly GCA_040385365.1). Classification (GTDB taxonomy): domain Bacteria; phylum Pseudomonadota; class Alphaproteobacteria; order Caulobacterales; family Caulobacteraceae; genus Brevundimonas. The sequence continues at coordinate 17,574 of JAZKHL010000081.1, forward strand.
GCGCGACAGCCGACGCGGGCTCTCCATCGTCTCGCGATCGAGCAGATGGTCCTGGGGATCGGAGAAAAGCGTGCGAACGCGGGCCATCCCGATCAGCCCTGCACCAGGATGAGCACGCAGCCGCCGGACCCCGCGCCGCCGGCGCCGCCGGCTGCGACACCCGCTCCGCCGCCGCCGCCGCCCGCGCCCTTGCCACCGCCGGCGCCGCCGACGTGACCCGCGCCGGAGGTCGCCGCTCCGCCGCCGCCACCGCCGCCCCCGGCAGCCGACGTGCTGGAGCTCGGGGCCGAGCCGTTCGATCCATTGGCGCTCGTTCCACCCGCGCCGCCGAGACCAGGACAGGTCATCGCGCCGCCCGCGCCGCCGGACCCGCCCTCGCGGGCCACCCCGGCCGCGTCCAGCCCGCCGCCTCCGCCTCCGCCGCCAGGCCCGGCCGGACAGGCCGACATGCCTCCGCTCGAAGCCGTCGCGGTGGTCGAGGTGGCGCCGCCCGCATTGCCGCCGCTGACGCCGAGCCCGGCCGCGCCGCCCACGCCTCCGCTGGAACCGTTGTCGCCCGCCGATCCGCCCTTGGCGGTCAGCAGGGTGACGCCGCCGCGCGAGATGACGGTGTCGCCTCCGGCAGCACCTGCCGCTCCGCCGGCGCCGATCGCGATGGCGAAGGCGCCGGGCAGGTCTTCCAGCCGCCAGGTGGCGCCGGACAGGCCGCCTGCCCCGCCGCCGCCGCCGCCCGGTCGCACGCCGCTCGCGCCGAAAGCGCCCGTTCCGCCACCGCCTCCGCCGCCCAGGGCGACGACGGTCATGACCCTCGCCCAGTCCGGAGATGTGAAGGCGCCGCCGGACGAGACCTGGACCGTCTCGGCGCGCGACGCGCCTTGCGAGAACCAGACCCGGCCGACATCGCCGTCGATCCGCAGCGCCTCGTGCCAGGCCGAGCCGTCGTCGCTGACCTTCAGCCGGACGTCGTCATCGCCGATCAGGCCCAGCTCGGCCCGTCCGCCGTATCCGCTCTGGAACAGCAGCGACAGAGTGTCGGCGGCGGTGTCCTTGTTGAAGGTGAAGCGTAGGTCGCCGTCCCCGCCTTCGCCCGTCGGACGCGCGGTCCACAGGGCCTTGTTGACCTTGGCGGCAAAGGGATTGGTCGCGTCAGCCGTGGCGTTCAGGCCCAGAAGGCTGAGGTTCTGTAGGGCGGTCGGGGCCACGGGCGCCCAGCCGCCCGGCAGGCGCACGACCAGTTCCTCGGTGTCCATGACGAAGGCCAGCCCGCCGAGCGGCGTCGGCACCCGCGTCCATCCGCCAAGCTCGGCCCGCACGAGGTCGCCGCTCGCCCAGGCGGACCAGGCCGCGCCGGTCGAGCTGTCGGGAAGGATGTAAAGCGCCCCCTCATCGGGGTCGCCGGGCTGGGCCGCGACCGTGCGACTGACGACGGCCGTCTGGGCCAGGGCGTCGAGCCGGGTCAGGGCCTCGTTGAGGGTGACGTGCTTCTGTAGCTGGCTGGCCGCCAGATAGGGCAGGTCCAGGCGCGCGCTGTGGTTGGTGGGCATTCCGATCTCCGCTTTGATGCGGAGATCAGTGTGCGGGCTCTCGACATGAGGGCGCGCCGGAGCCCCTGTGAACAGGGGCCCTCCTTGGAATCATGACGCTTTTCGACGCGTCTGTTGATCAGGATGTCAGGGAATGCGCGGGGAAGCCAATGGAAGGGCTGGGCGGCCTCCCCGCGCGGACCGGATCGCGGCTGTCAGGACCCACGACGTCGCATACAGCGGCGCCGAGACGACCCGGTCAGAGAAAGATACGGGCCGCTCGTCGTCCGGATGCAGTCTAGAGCGGCGTCAATGCGCCCGAAGCGACGACGGGACCGTCGGGCTTGTCGGCAGCCGGGGTATGGCCGGGCGCCTCGATCGAGATGGCGACCGCCGCCGCTTCGCCGGCCGCGTCGGCCAGCACGGATGTCAGCGTCTGTTTCGTGGCCGTCGAGCCGTCGATGGCGCCGATCAGCTGAACCCCTGCGCCATCCGGCTTGACCAGCCACAGATGAGGCACGCCGCCTGCGTTCATCGGCCCGGTGGGGATGACGAAAAGGTTGCCGGTGGCGGTGTCGTAGGCCAGGGCGATGACGGGCGCTCCGCCCTCTGGCGAGGCCAGGGTGGCGACGCGCGTGACGCCGACGGGAGCCGGCGCCGTCTGCACGATCGGGGCGGGCGCGGGGCGGGCGATCAGGACGGCGACCGCGACCAGGCTCGCGGCCAGCAATCCGGTCGAACCCACGGCCCAGGTGCGCCAGAAACCGGCGCGGCCGTTGTCGTTGGCGACGGGTGATATGCCCGCTTCGACGCGCGGCCAGACGCCCGGCGAGGGTTGCACCGGCCGGATTTCCTCGGCGAAGGCGGCGAGGTGTTCGTTCCAGGCCGCGACTTCGGCGGCGAACGCGGGATCGGCGGCTTCGCGAGCGCGCGCCAGCCGCTCCTCGGCGTCAGGCAGAACGCGCAGGGCCAGTTCGCCGGCAAGGGCCTTGGGATCGTCGGGGGTGGGGTCAGTCATGTTTCGAGGCAACTCCTCAGCCTCAACAGCCCCCGCCGGATCCAGCTCTTCATTGTGCCCAGCGGCACATTCTCGCGACTGGCCAGGGCGTCATAGGTGACGCCTTCCAGGAAGGCCGTGCGGATCGCCGCCCGGACCTTGTCCTCCAGCGTCTCCAGACAGACGTTCAGCCGCCCGACCTCGTCGGTCGTCTCGATGACGTCGGAGGCCAGGGGCGCGGCGTCGGCGATATCGTGCGCGTCCTCGACCGGAACGCTGCGGCGCATCGGCGAGGCGGAGCGCAGGCGATCGATCGACCGGTTGCGCGCGATGGTCACCAGCCAGGTGATCGGGCTCGCGCGCGAGGGGTCGAAGGTCGAGGCCTTCCTCCAGACTGTCAGATAGGTGTCCTGCAAGACGTCCTCGGCCAATTGGCGGTCGAGCAAGATACGCAGGCATACGCCCAATAGCTTCGCGGACGTCGCTTCATAGACGATCTTGAACGCCGCCCGATCTCCGCCGCCGGCCTGACCGAGTGCGTGGGCCAGTTCTTCTCGCGTCAGCATCGGGTTCATCGGTCGTCCGGTCGCAATCTAACAGGGCGGAATAGGGCGGGCTGGCGCGAGTTCGTCAAGCGGAACGAGGACTTAATCGTGCAGGTAGACGATACGCCGCTTCTTCGGATCGGCGCGCATCGCGGCGAGGTGAGCTTCGTGTTCGCCCGACGCCTTGGCCTCACGCTCGTTGGCCTCGACCCAATGGGTGGTCTCGATATCCTTTTGCAAGGCCTTGGCCGCCATGAGATGCGCTGGAAACAGGGTGTCGACGACGGCTCCCGCGAAGGGAACGGCAGCGGTGGCGGTGTCGCTGATCAGATAGGCCGCCATGCGAGCCATCGTCGCCGGCGTGGCTTTGACCCTCATGGCCTGGATCATCAGCCAGCCGCCCGCCCCCACTGTATAGGCGTCGCCCACGACCGGTATCCAGGTCAGCAGACCATCCAGCCCGACGCCGAAAGGCCCGAGGCCCACGGCACGGTCGGAGAGCTTCTTGACGCCCTCGACATTGGACCAGATCTTCTCGATATCCGAGACCGACCGTTTCGCCATTCCGCCCTCCCAAGCGCTACCGCCAGTCCCCGGCACAACGCGCCACAACGACCCCTGTTCAGTAGGAATGCAAGAGCCCGTGAAGGACCGCGCCCTGTCCCCTGCCCGACTGAGCCTGTCCATCATCCTGGGTGGAGTCCTGGCCGCGCCCCTGGTCATCGCCCTGGCGGCGCTGAGCGACATCGGACACCGCTGGGCCGACATCCTGTCCCAGTTCACCGGCCCGGCGCTGGTTATCGCAGTCGCGGTCCTCATGGTGGGAGCCCTGACGCGGCTTGGACTGGTTTCGGCGACGGCGGCGGGTGTCTGCGCCGCCGTGCTGCTCGCGGGCTGGCCCCAATGGGCGCCGCCCCGGGGCGCCGCGCCCCAGCACGCACCGGGTTTCACCCTCTATTCCGCCAATCTGCACCGCGACAACGCCGACATCTCAGCCATTGCTCGGTCGATCGCGGCCTCCGACGCCGATGTGGTGGTGCTGGTCGAGGTCGGGCCCGCGCCGGCGGCGGCTCTGGACGTGGTGTTGGCGGGCTATCCCTATCGCGCGGTCCGGGGTCCGGTGGATCAGCCAGCGGGCAATGTGCTGACCGTGATCGCCAGCCGACGCCCGCTGGAGGATCTGCGGCTGGAAGCCCCCGGTCTCTCGATCGAGGCGGCCCGCGTTGAGACGGCGATCGGGCCGGTCACCGTCGCCGGGGCCCACCTGACGCGGCCTTGGCCCTATCAGATCCAGTGGGAGCAGATCCGCCAGGCGGAGCGGCTGTCGTCCTGGGCGAGGTCCACGCCCGGCCCGGTAATCGCCGCCGGCGACTTCAACAGCGTGTCCAGCGCCCGTATCGGCCGATTGATCCAGTCCGAGGGCGGGCTGGTCCCGGCGCCGGGCTGGCCGGGCACATGGCCGTCTCGACTGCCCGCCTTGGCCGGCATCACCATCGATCAGGTTTACCGGACGCCCGATCTGGCCCTGACCGATCGGCGGCTGGGTCGACCCACCGGGTCCGACCACCGGCCGGTTATCACCCGCTTCGTCCGGGCGACGCCGCCAGCGCCTTGAGTCTGTCCTCATGGCCGTCGCTGGGAAAATCGTCGGCGATCCAGGCGTCCTCGAAGGCTTTCAGGATCAGACCCGTCGCCGGTCCCGGCTCAATCCCCAGCCGCGCCACCTCGCGACCGCCGACCGGCAGACGGGGAACGGGCCAGGCGTCGATCGCCGCCAGAGCGGTTTCGGCCGCGTCCGACTGGTCCGGACGAAGCGCCCATCCCCGCATCAATCGGTCCCGCACCGCCTGCCGACCGCTCCGATAGGTCAAGGCGCGAAGGTCGCGGGCCTGCGTCGTCGGATCGAGCGGCCCGTTCGCCGCGTGCGAGAGACGGCCCTCGACCGCGCGAGGCAGCCGCAAGGCGCGGGCGGCCTCCGCCACGGCCACAGGATCGTCGGGCAGCAGGGCGGACAGGCGCAGCACCGCATCGTCCGTCAGACCCACGATCGTCTCGAACGCTTCGAGCGTGACGTGCGTCGGGATCACGCGTTCCAGCACGCCGGCGCCCTGCATCGCCCGCACCGTCGGTCGCGGGTCAGGCGCGGACAGAAGCTTCAGCAGTTCCTTGGACACCCGCTCGGCGGACAGCCGGCTCATCCCATCGGCATGACGCGCACAGGCGGCCAGACCGTCCGCGTCCGGCTCCCCTCGCCCATACCAGGCGAAGAAGCGGAAAAAACGCAGGATGCGGAGATAGTCCTCCTCGATCCGACGGTCGGGATGGCCCACGAACACCACGCGCCCGGCGAGGGCATCCTCGATCCCCTCCCTCGTCGGATCGAAGATCGCGCCGGTGCGGTCGGCGTAGAGGGCGTTGAGCCTGAAATCCCGGCGTGCCGCGTCCTTGGCCCAGTCGTCGGTGAAGGCGACCACGGCGCGACGCCCGTCGGTCTCCACGTCCCGGCGCAGGGTGGTGATCTCATGCGGACGCCGGTTTGACACCGCCGTGACCGTTCCGTGGGCCAGCCCCGTCGGCACGACCTTGATCCCCGCCGCCTGCAAGGCCGCCATCGATCGTTCGGGCGTCAGCCGGGTCGCGATGTCGATGTCGTCCACGGGCCGTCCGACCAGGGCGTTGCGAATGCAGCCGCCAACGAAGCGAGCGCAGTCCGGTCCGCCCTCGGCTTCGAGCGCGTCGAACACGGCGGCCGTGGCCGGATCGCTCAACCAATGCTGGCCCTTCAGCCGCATCACGCCGCATCCTCGGCGGCGTCGAGCGCCAAGTCGGCGTCGTCATAAAGTCGGGCGCGCAGCCCCCGGATGATCCCGGCCGTCGCCCCCCAGATGTAACGCTCGTTCCAGGTCATGGCCCAGAACCACCGCCGGACGCCGTCCGTGGCCTCCAGGTGGTCGCGGCTGTGGTTCGCCGGGTCCATCAGGAAGTCCCAAGGCGTCTGGAACACCTCCGCCACCTCGGCCGGCGATGCGGTCAGGGGCGGCAATCGATCGATCCAGCCGATCACCGGCGTGACCAGATAGCCGGTGCCAGTCTCATAGGCGTCGGACAGGCCCATCACTGTGACGGACGCCGGGTCCAGATCGACCTCTTCCCTGGCCTCGCGCAACGCGGCCTCGACCGCCGTCTCGCCCGCGTCGATCCGCCCGCCCGGAAAGGCGATCTGCCCGGTGTGGTGGGCCAGGCTGTCGGCCCGGCGCGTCAGCAGCACCGAGGCTCCCGCTGGATCGGCGATGATCGGGATCAGCACGGCGGCCGCCTTCAAGGGGCCGATAGTCCAGCGCGAGGCGCCGGGGTTCAGATCGAAGTCGGACCGGGCGGCCACCGCCTCCGCACGCCAGTCGTCGACGGGCGTCAACCGGTCGCGCAGACGGTCTCGAAGCGTCGCCAGGCTCATTCGACGCCGGCTCCCGGCGGGCCGAGCGGAAACCAGACGCCGTCCGAGCGGATCGCCAACCGTCCGTCCCGCACCTCGGCCATCTCGACCAGGTCGTAGAAGACCGTCCGGGCGATCCGCGCCTCCAGACCTGCGCGAACATGGACGCGCGGCGCTGGCTCGCCTGTGGTTGGGTCGGTCTCGACCGTGATCGCGTGATCGGGGCCGGCGCGGGTCTCGTCACCTACATCGGTGGTGAAGACCAGGCCGTCGCCGTCCTTTCGCATCGCCACGGCGCGGAACGGCAGATCATCCACCGTGATCCGCATCTTCTCGCCCGGCGTGACCAGGTGATAGCCGTCGGGATCGAGCCGCAGCACCGTCGAGAACAGCCGCACCAATTCGAAGCGGCCGATGGGCGAGCCCTCGTGCATCCAGGTTCCGTCGGCGCGTATGACGATGTCGATGTCGCCGCAGTGCGCCGGATGCCACAAATGCACCGGCGGCAGGCCACGCCCCGGCGCCTGTTTCGCGGCCTCGGCGACAGCGGCGAGGCCTGTGGGGGGTTGGGGAGCGGTCATGGGCCTATCATAACCTCATCCGATGAGCCGGGCGAAGGCTGATGGCACCCCTATCAGATTGCCGACCTGAGGGGGTTGTCGCCTGTAAGGTTACGCTTGACGGAAAGATTTTTGGAGAGCACTTTCAGGGCGTGATTTTCGAGACCATCCGACACAAGGCTCTTCGTCGGTTTGCCGAGACGGGCAATACACGCGGCCTTCCCGCTGGGGTGACGGACCGCCTAAGGAACATGCTGGCTTACTTGTCGGCAATCGAGGCCGCCAAGGAGTTCGTCGTTCCCCCCAACTTTGGGGCGCATCTGTTGAAGGGCGACCGGGCGGGAACCTGGGCGCTGACGGTCACGAAGAATTGGCGGATGACCTTCCGCCTCGACGACGCCGGCGCGATCGTCGACATGGACCTGGAGGATTATCACTGATGGCCATCGCTCTTCATTCCAGTTTCTCCGTTCATCCCGGCCCGTGGCTGCGGACGGAAATAGTCGAACCGCGAGGGATTAGCGTCACGGATATGGCGGATCGGCTGGGCGTCACGCGTCAGGCGATGAGCGGCCTGTTGAACGGGCGCGCCGGGCTGTCGGCGGAAATGGCCATTCGGTTCGAGAAAGCGTTCGGCTTGAGCGCCGACACCCTGGTCAGGATGCAGGCGGCCTATGACCTGACGCGGGCACGGGCCCGCAGCGACGACCTTCACATCGACCGGTTCGCGGCCTGACCTTTAAATGGCGAGCGCCACTCCGCTCGGCGCCGCGTTGGTGATCGGCAGCCACAGGACGCGGCGGGGATCGGCCGGGCCTGGCAGGGTCACGTTCGAAGCGACCTGGAACCCGAAACGCGAAAAATAGGGCGGGTCGCCGACCAGCAGCACGCCGGCGACGCCGCGGGCCTGTGCTTCACCGATGCAGGCCCCCACCAGATCGGCCCCCAGACCGCCGCGACGGGCGTCCTCGACCACGGCGATCGGCCCCAGAAACAGCGCATCGATTCCCCCGATGGTGATCGACCACAGTCGCACCGATCCGACGGCGCGGCCGTCCTCGCGCGCGATGAAGGCGGCGGCGATGGTCGCGGATTCGCGCAGGCGCTCGGCTGTCTTGGCGAACCGGCCCGGCCCGAAGGCGGCCATGACAAGCGCCTCGGCCTCCGCGCGGTCAGAGGCGGTCTCAGGCGAGAGACGCAAGGTCGGGGACAGGGCGGGTGCGGCGGACATGGCGCGCGCACCTAGGGGCATCGGGGGGCGGGATCAAGGCCGCCCTCGTTTCGGATTATCCCGCCCTTGAAAAATCCGGCGCACGTTTTTGGCTGAAGGCCATGAAAGCCTCCATGGCCTCCGGGCTCGACATCTGCGAGCCGAAAGCGTCGCCTTCGCGCTGCATCAGGCTCCACAGGGCCTCGGCGTCACGCATCAGACGCTTGGTCTTCTTGATCGAGTTGGGCGCGCGAGCGGCCAATTTGGCGGCCAGGCCATCGGCCGTCGCATCGACGTCAGCGGCCGGCACGGCGCGGCTGGCCAAGCCCCAGGCCAGGGCGGTGCGGCCGTCGATCGGCTCGCCCAGGGCGAAGATTTCGAACGCCCGCTGATGACCCACTACCTGAGGCAGCAACAGGGACGACGCTGCCTCGGGGGCGAGCGCCAGATTGATGAAGGGCGCGGACAGCAGCGCATCCTCGGCCACAACGACCATGTCGCAATGCAGCAGCAGCGTCAGGCCGATGCCGACCGCCCGACCGCGCACGGCGGCGACCGCCGGCTTGTCCAGCTCGGCCAACGCCTTCAGGAATTGGAAGACCGGCGCGTCGGTCATCTGCCCGCCGCCACCCTGGGAACCGATGGCGATGAAGTCGGCGATGTCGTTGCCGGCCGAGAAGCTGTCGCCCTCGGCCTTGAACATCAGCACCCGCACGGAGTCGTCCGTCCTGGCCCGCTGAGTGGCCTCGGCCAACGTCGAATACATCGCCTGGGTGATGGCGTTCTTCTTCTCGGGCCGCGCCAGTGTGGCGGTCAGGACGCCGTCGGCGAAATCGACGCGTACGGATGGGGAAGGATTGGCGTCGCTCATGCGGCGGTCTCCGTTTCGGTGAGGGTCCACCAGTCCACGCCGTCTGCATCGCGATCGCGACGCGCTCGGCCCTGACCGACAAGATAGTTGAGATGGGCGATGGCCTCGCCCGTGGCCATGCCCAGCAGCCCGCCGTCCACGGGTCGAGCAAACAGGGCGCCGAAGACGTCGATCGCGCGACTGGGCGTCTTCAGCGTTCGCTCCAGTCGCTTCAGCGAAACGGCGTGACCGCGCTTCAGGGCCTCAATGCGGGGCAGGACGCCCTTGAACGGGTCGCCATGCCCCGGCAGCACCAGCGCGTCCTCTGGCAAAAGGTCGCCCAGCCGGTCCAGGGACATCAGCCAGTCTTGCAACGGATCGGCGAGCGGCTCCGTCGGCCAGACCGAAATATTGGACGAGATGCGCGGCAGGATTTGATCGCCCGAGATGAAGACATCATCGGACTTGCGCCACAGACAGGCGTGCTCGGGGCTGTGGCCGTTGCCGACGACGATCGTCCAGTCGTCGCCGCCGATCGACAAGACCTGACCCTCGCTCAGCCGCTGATAGCCGGCGGGCATCGGCGCGACCCCCTTGGCGAACATGCCATAGGTCTGGCGATAGCGGTCGATCCGGTCCTCGGCCCAGCCGGCGGCGCGCCAGAAGTCCGCGTCCGCTTCCGGCGCCGGGCCGGTGTCGGCGACCAGCATTCGCGCGGTGACGTATTCCAGCTGGGTCATCAGCAGCGGAGCGTCGAACCGCTCGCACAGCCAGCCCGCCAGACCGATATGGTCGGGGTGCATGTGGGTGCAGATCACCCGCGTCACCGGCCGTCCGCTCAAGGGCCCCGCCAGCGCCGCCTCCCAGCCCGCGACAGAATCCGGCGTGCGGATGCCCGTGTCGATGACCGTCCAGCCCTCGCCGTCCTCGATCGCATAGACATTGATGTGATTGAGCTGCATCGGCAGCGGCAGGCGCAGCCAGAGCACGCCCCGGGCCGCCTGGATCGCCTCGCCCGGCGTTGGCGGCGCGCCGAGCGGATAGCTCAGGCCGCGCAGGCCGTCGCCGCCGGTCTCGGTCTCGCCTTCGCTCGTGATGACGCCGTCGGCCAAGTCCGTCTCCAATCGCAACGGGCGGACCATAGTCGCAAGCGGCGGGTCGCGTCCAGCTTGGCCACAGGTCGGTCTTGACCTGGTTGCGGCGCCTCGCCAAGGCTGTCGAAAGAGCCATTTCGATCCCAGGAGTTTCGTCGTGTTCAAGTCTTCATTCATCGCCGCGATCAGCGCCGCGCTGGCGCTGGCGGGCGTCACGGCCATGCCGGACCAGGCCTGGGCAGCCGGCGCCACGGCGACCACGGTGGCCGCTGCACCGGCGCCTCAGGGCCGGACCCCGAGCCCGAACGCCCGAGGCCAGCGCCGCGCCGCGCCGCCCACGCCCGAACAGAGCATGGCCGCCGCCCAGACCATCGCGACGTCCGCCTCGGTCGCCTGTCAGGTGACCCAGGCCAATCCGCTCGGCATGACCGCCGAACAGGCTCCCATGTTTGAAGCGGCCTGCGCCACCGGCCCCGGCTACATCCTGGTCGGCTCCACACCGCCCCAGGCCATCGACTGCGTGCTGCTGGCCGGTCAGGCCGCGATCGAACGTGCGCGAGACCCGGCCGCCGCCGCCGCCGGCGTCCAGTGTGTCATCCCCCAGAACGCCGATGTCGTGCGCGTGCTGGCCGCCTATGCGACCGAGGCCGGCATCCCCTGCACCGTCAACGAGGGCGCCTCGATCGGCAAATCGGGCGCCGGAAATCTGGTCTATGAAATCGGCTGCGACGGCGTGGATGGCTACTGGTTGGAGCGTGAGACGACCGGTTGGAAGAAGACCGAGTGTGCCAACGTCATCACCCAGAACGCGACGTGCCGCTTCTCGACGGTCGCCGAACAGGCAGCCACGTTGAAGAGCCGTTTCGCCGCCAACGCCGAGGCCGCCGCGTGCGACGTTTCTGTAGGTCGCTACATGGGCGCCAACGCCAATGGCTCGTTCTATGAGGCCAAATGCGCGGCCGGGAACGGCGTCATTGTCCGCTTCGACACCGACTATGCGGTCCAACAGGTCTATCCGTGTGAGACCGCACAAAGAATCGGCGGTGGCTGCACCCTGACCATCGTCCCGCCGGCGCCTGAGGCCGCCGCTCCGGCTCCGGCTACCCAGCAGTAGTCTTCAAGGGCCCGGCTCGCGCGCGACGCTTGCCGGGCCGGGCGACGCTGCTTACCGTCCCGGCGATGCGCATCGCCACCTGGAACGTCAACTCCGTCAACGCCCGCCTGCCGACCGTGCTCGCATGGCTGGAAGCGGCCCAGCCGGACGTGGTCTGCTTCCAAGAGATCAAGACCGTCGACGACAAGTTCCCGCGCGAGGCGTTCGAGAGCCTCGGCTATAACGTCGAGGTCCACGGGCAGAAATCCTACAACGGCGTCGCCCTGCTTTCGAAGTTTCCGGTCAGCGACGTCCGGCGCGGCCTGCCGGGGGCCGATCAGCTGTTGGAAGGCGTCGAGGATCAGGCGCGTTATATCGAGGCCCTGATCGAAGCGCCCCGGCCGGTGCGAGTCGGGGGCCTGTATCTGCCCAATGGCAATCCCCTGGGAACCGAGAAGTTCGATTTCAAACTGCGGTGGATGGCCCGGCTGAACGCCCACGCCCGCGATCTGCTGGCGCAGGAAGAGGCTTTCACCCTGTGCGGCGACTACAACGTCATCCCCATGCCAGAGGACGCCAAGAACCCCGGCGCCTGGGTCAATGACGCCCTGTTCCAGCCCGAGAGTCGCGCCGCCTTCCGGGCGTTGAAAGGGCTGGGTCTGTATGAGGCGGGCGAGCTGGGGAACCAGCCGCCGGGCACCTATACCTTCTGGGACTATCAGGCCGGGGCCTGGCAGCGCGATCATGGCATCCGCATCGACTTCCACCTGCTGTCGCCCCAAGCGGCGGACCGCTTCGTCGGCGTCGAGACCCATCGCGACGCCCGCGACATGGACAAGCCCTCCGACCACGTCCCGGTCGTGGTCGAGCTGGCCGACTGATGGACGAAGCCCTCAGGGTCGTTCTGCTGGTGGCGCTGGCCGCCGCCGCCCTGACCACTGCGGCGCTGACGCTGAACTGGTGGATGGAGCCTGAGCGCCGCCTGCGCCGCGCCATGCTGAAATCGCTGGGCGCACCCGCGGAGGCCGAAGCCTTCTCCGCCCACGAGGGGCGCGGCGCCGGGCTGGATTTCGAGGGGGGCCAGATCGCCGTCCTTTGGGATCGCGGCGCGCACGGCCTGGTCTACGGCTTCGACGAGGTGGAGGGCGGCGAGGTCATCGTCGATGGCCATGTCGTCGCTCGCGTCCGCCGGGGCGAGGCCCGCAAGGCGCTGGACATCATGGCCCCGGACGCCGAGTTGGTGACGCTGCGCCTTCTGTTCGCCGACGCCCGCTATCCGGAGTTCGAACTCGCCCTGTGGAACGCCAGGTCGCCCGGCCACGCGGGGTCTCCGCCCGAGGCCATGCGACTGGGAAGACGCTGGCTGTCGCACATCGAGGCGCTGTTGAAGGGCTGATCGCCCTTTCGGCGCGCGCGCGTGGGCGCTAGAAGCCTCCCCTCATCTGCCTTGCGTATCCCAAAGGAGCCCGCCGTGGCCCGCCTGTTCGACGCCTATGTCATTGCCGACTGGACTGCCGCCGAGGGCAAGAAGCTGGGCGACAACTCCGTTTGGATCGGCGTGGCCAAGCGCGACGTGCGTTTCCGTCTGTATACCGAGACCCACAACGTCGCGACGCGGGCCGAGGGCGAGGCGCTGCTGAAATCCATTCTGGCCGATCACAGGAAGCGTGGCGACCGGGTCCTGTTGGGGCTCGATTTCTCGTTCGGCTATCCGGTCGGCACCGCCGAACGGCTGGGCCTGAAGGACACGCCGGCCTGGACCGCGATGTGGAAATTCATCGCCTCCAACATCGTCGACAAGGCCGACAACACCAACAACCGCTATCAGATCGCCGCCAAGATGAACCGGCTGATGACCGATGAGGCTTGGCCGCTGTGGGGTGCGCCGGCCAAACAGGCCCAACGCTGGCTGACCACCACCAAGCCGCCCGCAGGCTCGGGCGCCGACATTCCCGAATATCGCACGACCGAAAACGCAGTGCGCAAAGGCAAGCTGCAGCCCAAGTCGAACTGGCAGATGCACGGCGCGGGTGCGGTCGGCGGCCAGACCCTGGTCGGCATCCCCATGGTGCGTCGCCTGCTGGAATCGCTCGGGCCGGCCGGCGCGGTCTGGCCGTTCGGCACGGGCTGGCGCACGCTGGACGCCGCCGACGTCGAACCGCTGTCGGTCCTGGTCGCCGAAGTCTGGCCTTCGATGTGGCCGACGACCGCCGCCGAGGGCGAGTTCAAGGACCAGGCCCAGGTCCGCACCACGGCCGAGCATTTCGCCCTGATGGACGAACGCGGCGAGCTGTCGGCCGCCTTCGGCCCGAAGAAGGGAACCGACGAGGCCCTGATCGCTCAGGTGCAGGACGAGGAAGGCTGGATCCTGGGCGTCTGAGGACTCAGACCAGGCCGTCCAGAGTCGGCGCTTCTGCGCCACTGCCAGGGAACACGGCCGCGTCCAGGGCCGCTCGATCGACCCCGAGATGGTCGCGCAGCACGCCCTTGAACACCGAGCGGACGTCCAGCGTCGGGGCCAGGTCGCGGCCCTCGAACAGCCGGTTCTCGGCCAGGGTCGGCCAGTCGCCGATCGGCCCGCCCGAACGGATGGCTCCACCCGCCAGAAGCAGCGACGAGGCCGTCCCGTGGTCGGTGCCTTGCGTTCCATTGGCGCGCACCGTGCGGCCGAATTCGGTGGCGACGACCAGAACCGTCCGGCTCCACTCAGCGCCCAGACCGGTCTCGATCCCACCGATCAGGGCGTCGAGACCATCCAGTCGCGTCTGAAGCTGGCCCGACTGGCGGGCGTGCGTATCCCATCCGTCGACCGACAGGGCGACAACGTCCGCGCCGCTTTCACCGGTCATCAGGCGCGCGACGGCTTGGCCCAGGCCCGCCACGTCGTTGCGTCTCAGCGGCCCGCTGCCCTCGCCCATCGTCATGGCCAGGGCCTCGGTCTCCAGGCCTCTCGCCAGGCTGGACCCCAGCACCGGATCGTCGACATACAGGTCTTGCAGCAGCGAGGCGATCCGGTCGTCGGCTCTGACCTGACCGCCCGGAGCCCAGCTGGACGTCTCGGCCGACCCGCGCAGGATCAGAGGCGTTTGAGCGCCGATCGACAGGCCCTTGGGCGCTCCGCTTCCGGCGGCGACCAGCGCGCGGTTCAGCCATCCGTCCGACTGCGACCGCAGGCCCTCGCCCCCGTTTTCCAGCACATCCTGGGCATCGAAGTGAGACCGGACCCGGACGGGAATGGCGACGGCCGGCGCGAAACGCATCTGCCCCGCCCCATGCAGGCGATGCAGGTTGGTCAGGGCCGGATGCAGGCCGAAGCCCTCGCTCATGGCCAGAGCGCCTCCCGTCTGCCCGGGCGCCGGAACCGCGAGGGCGCCGCGCAGTCGCGCATAGTCGGGATCGCCATGCGGCACGGTCACCGACAGGCCATCCATCGCGCCTCGGGCGACGATGACCACCAGCTTGGGCCGACCGCCCGGAGTCTGCCCTCGAACGCGGCCGGCGTAGGCCAGGCCGATCCCGGCGGTGAGTCCACCCAACAGCAGGCGGCGATTGATCGGGAGGATGCGGGTCATCGGCGTTGGAACTCCGGCGACATGAGGAACAGGGTCAGGGCTTCGGGACGGCTCTCGGCACGGGCGATGGCCAATCGACTGCGGTCGGACAAGCGCGGCCCCAAGGCCCCGGCGGCGACGGCGTCCGGATCGCTGGTCTGAGCCGTTTCGCCGACGGTCTTGGCCCAATTCATCCGCTTGACCAGAGCGTCGGGTCCCGCCCAGTCACCGACCGTATCCGGCCAACCCTCCGGCGAAGGCGCGCTGAACGCGGGCTGCCCCATCTGGATCAGGGCCTGCTGCAGCGGCTGCGGTCGCCGGGGTCGCGTGCCCAGGGCGCGATGCGAAGAGACGATGAAGTCATACGGCGTCTTGATCTTGGTCGGGCGCGGGTCCCAGGCGTCGGGCGAACTGATCAGGGCCCGCGCGACCTGAGCGAGGTCTCCGTTCGAGCCGGTCCATGCCGCTTCCAGACGAGCGACCAGCCCGGCCGGTGGATCATCGGCCACGAAGTGCCGCGCGATGTTGCGCGACAGTCTGCGGGCGGTCTCGGGCCGATTGGCCAGATCGCGCAGGATCGCCTCACCCTGCCCGACACCGCCCTCCGCATAGGAGCGGCCCATGACGGTTCTCGCACCCGGTTCGTGGACGTTGGCCCTGAAGACGAAGCCGTCGCGGCTTGGCGCTCCCATCTGCTGGGCGCGCCCGCTCCGACCCGTGGAGCCGTCGCGATTGTTTGGAATCGACCAACCCGTGAGGGCGCGAGCAAACTCGGTCACATCGGCCTGGGAATAGCCTCCGTCGGTCCCGACCGTGTGTAGTTCCAGGATTTCGCGCGCCAGGTTCTCGTTCAGCCCGGCCTGACGTCGCTCGCCGGCGGGACTGTTCGGCCCGATCGACTGGGCCTGATCCAGATAGAGCAGCATGGCCGGATGGGTCTCGGCAGCGACCGTCAGATCGTCGAACCGGCCGAAGACGTGAGGCCGGATCGCCTCGCGCTCATACTGTCCCATGAAGACGGCGGACTGGAATTTGGTCGCCGAGACCGTGAAGGCATTGGCCCAGAACAGGGCCCACCGCTCGGCGAATCCCGCCGGCGTGGTCGCCCCCAGATCGGCGCGCGCCAGGAACTCCTGGGCCGTGTCCTGGGTCAGGTCGCGACGGCTGGCGCGGCGGGCGTCGAAGGCGGCCTGGGCGGCGGGATCGGCGCCCGCGCCGGCATCCGCACCGGCCTCGCGGGTCATCCCGCGCGCCTGCCGGGCCGCGCCCTGATAGTCGAGGAACGACTGGACCCGGGCGGACGAGGTCTCGAACTCGCCCTGTGGCAACGGCGCGCCGTCGGGACGGATCTGGGCATCCAGCCAGCCGGTCGGGTCGGCCGAAACGGTGTCGATCTCACCCGCCCCCGCACCCAGCCCGAAGCGGGTCAGGGCTATGGCGGCGGTGTGGCGAGGATCAAGGTCGGGGGTCATGGTCCACCTGCGTGTTCGGGAATTGAACGCAGTCCGACCGAATGTCCGTCGTTCTGACCTTAGCCGATCAGCGCCCGCGCAGCCGCGCGGGCCTCTTCGGTGATCACAGCGCCCGCCAGCATCCGGGCGATCTCCTCGCGCCGGGCGTCGTCGTTCAACGTGTCCACCGTCGTCGTGGTCGCGCCGTCCGCGTCGGCCTTGCGCACCTTCCAGTGGGCGTGACCGCGCGCGGCGACCTGTGGGCTATGAGTGACGACCAGAACCTGTGCGCCGGTGGACAGGCGTTTCAGGCGCTGGCCGACAGCCTCGGCCACGGCGCCGCCAACGCCCTGATCAACCTCGTCGAAGATCATGACGGGCTGGCGCTGGTCCTCTCGGCCTGCGAGCGCCGCCTTCATGGCCAGGGCGAACCGGGCCAGTTCGCCGCCCGAGGCGATGGCGTCCAGCGGACCGAAAGGGGTTCCGGCATTGGTGGCGATCTCGAACCGGGCGGTCTCGACGCCGAGCGGTCCGCGACGGCCCTCAGCGACGGGCTCCAGCGCGACGCGGAAGCGGGCGCGGTCCAGTTTCAGCGGCCCGAGTTCCTCCATCACCGCCTTGGACAGCCGGTCGGCGGCGGCTTCCCGACCCGAGCTCAGCAGGCTGGCGGCGATATCGTAGTTTTCGCGGGCGACGGCCGCCTCTCGCCCGGCGGCGGTCATGGCCTCGGCCCCATCCTCAATCAGGCGCAGCTGCTCGCGCAGAGAAATGCGCAGGGCCGGCAGGGCGTGGACGGTGGTGTTCAGCTTCCGGGCCGCGGCGCGCAGGGCGAACAACCGCTCTTCAGCCTTGTCCAGACGGCCGGGTTCGAAGTCGAAGGCATTGGCGGCGGCGTCGACCTCGGCGATGGCTTCGGCGGCCTCGACCATGGTGCGGTCGATGGCCTCGGCCGCGGCGGTCAGGCGAACCAGGACCGGATGATCCGCTTCGACGCCGGCTTGCGTGGCGCGCTGGCGGGCGTGTTCTACGGCGCGGAGGGCGGCGGAGAGCTTCTGGCTCAGCTTGTCGCCGCCCAGGTTCGTCCGCGCATCGGCGAGGTCGGCCACCGCCTTTTCCGCCGCGCCAAGGACGGCGCGCTCGCCGGCCAGTTCGGTCTCCTCATCCTCTCGCGGGTCGAGCGCATCGAGGTCGGCGAGGTTCAGGGTGATCTCCTCGGCCCGCGCGGCCGCGTCGGCGGCGGCGGCGCGCAGGGCCTCCAGTTTCGCCTCAGCGGCTTTCAGGCGGTCGGACGCCGCCGCGACCCCACCGAGCTGCGGAGCCAGACCACCGTAGGCATCAAGCAATCCACGATGGGTCTTCCAGTCCAGCAGGCCGACGGTCTCATGCTGGCCATGCACTTCGACCAGGCGAGCGCCGATCTCGCGCAGAGCCGCGACGCCCGCCGGCTGATCGTTGATATAGGCCCGGCTGCGGCCGTCGGCCGACAGGACGCGGCGCAGGATCAGGTCCTCGCCCGGGGTGACGTCGAAGCCCTTTTCCTCGATCAGGCCGATCAGGTCGGCGTCGTCGGGGGCGGTGAAGACGGCGGTGGCGACAGCCTGTTTGGCCCCCGCGCGCACCAGCCCCGCCTCACCCCGACCACCGAGCGCCAGACCCAGGGCGTCGAGAATGATCGACTTGCCGGCCCCCGTTTCACCGGTCAGCACGGTCAAACCCTCATCGACTTCCAGATCGAGGACGTCGACGAGCACCACGTCGCGGATCGACAGGCTGGTCAGCATGAGGGACGGCGATTCGGCATCGCAGGCAGTCTAGACCAGAACAGGGCGGGAACGGTCAGCCCGGAATGATCCGCTGCAGCCAGCTTTCGCGTGGCGCGGTCGGGGCCGTACCTGGCTGCGCGCCCTGTTCGGTGAGCAGAGCATAAGCCTCGGCGTACCAGGGGCTGCCGGGATAGTTGTAGCCCAGCACAGACCCGTTGCGCACGGCCTCGTCCTTGAGGCCCAGCGTCAGATAGACCTCGACCAGGCGATAGAGAGCTTCTGGCGCGTGCGAGGTGCGCTGGAAGGAATCGCTGTCGATCACGGCCTTGTAGCGGCCGATGGCGGCCAGCGGCTGGTTGGCGCGCTGATAGTAGCGGCCGATGTTCATTTCCTTGCCGGCCAACTGGTCGTTGACCATGTCGATCTTGACCGTCGCGTCGGTGGCGTAGGCGGAGCCCGGATACCGGCGAGCGACATCGCGAAGACCCGTCAGCGCCTGCTCGGCCTGGCCCTGGTCGCGACCCACGTCCACGATCTGCTCGAAGTGGCAGGTGGCTCGCATGTAGAAGGCGTAGGCGGCCGACGGGCTGCCGGGGAACAGCTGGATGAACCGATCCGAAGCGGCGATCGACTCCTCGTAGTTGCCGTTCTGATAGTAGGCGTAGATCTGCATCAGGATCGCGCGGCGCGACCACTCCGAATACGGGTGCTGACGCTCGACTTCCTGGAAGTAATCGACGGCGTCGGACCAGCGGTGACGCTGCAGGCGCTCGTACCCGGTGTTGTAGAGCAGTTCGACCGGCCGCTCCTCATAGGCCAGGCGCGGACGCTTCGCCGCGCCGCCACAGGCCGAAAGCGTCAACACCGCCGCGAGGGCGATCAGAATGACGCCGCCCGAGCGCGCGACGGACGATGACCGGATAGAAGTCGCCAAGTTGAACCCTCATCACACGCAAACCGGCCACGTCGCACGCGCCGATCGATCAGATGCGCGTTCTCTAACACCGGGCGCCGCCCCGCGCCATGCGCCGGATAAGGCGATCACGGCTTGAACCGGCTGGGTTGGCTGTTAAAGAGCGCGCGATACAGGCCTTGGAGCCTGGCCCATCGTCATTGGCGGTTCGATGACGGCGAAAGGATGACCGGATGAAGCTGCTCGCAGGCAACTCGAACCGGACCCTGTCCCAGGCCATCGCCGACCACCTCGACATGCCCCTGACCAAGGCCCAGGTGAAGCGGTTCGCCGACAACGAGGTCTTCGCCGTCATCGAGGAGAACGTGCGCGGCGAGGACGTCTTCGTCATCCAGTCGACGAGCGCGCCGGCGAACGACAACCTGATGGAGCTGCTGATCTGCATCGACGCCCTGGTGCGGGCGTCGGCGAAGCGGATCACGGCCGTCATGCCCTATTTCGGCTATGCCCGTCAGGACCGGAAGACCGGCGGCCGCACCCCCATCTCGGCCAAGCTGGTCGCCAACATGATCACCCGCGCCGGCGCGGACCGCGTCCTGACCATGGACCTGCACGCCGGCCAGATTCAGGGCTTCTTCGACATTCCGACCGACAACCTGGTGGCCACGCCCGTGCTGGCCCAGGACATCAAGGAACACTATCCGCGCGGCAATCTGATGATCGTGTCGCCCGACGTCGGCGGCGTGGTCCGGGCTCGCTCGCTGGCGTCGCGGCTCGATATCGACCTGGCCATCGTCGACAAGCGCCGTCCCAAGGCGGGCGAGAGCGAGGTCATGAACATCATCGGCGACGTCTCGGGCCGCCACTGCATTCTGTTCGACGACATCGTCGATTCGGGGGGGACGCTGGTCAACGCCGCCAAGGCCCTGATCGCGGCCGGCGCGACGGAGGTCTCGGCCTACATCAGCCATGGCGTCCTGTCCGGTCCGGCCGTCCAACGCGTCACTGACGGCCCGCTGAAGGAACTGGTCATCACCGATTCGATCGAACAGCCGTTCGAAGTCTCCAACTGCGCCAAGATCCGCACCGTTCCCGTCGCGCCTCTGATCGGAGAGGCCATCCGCCGGATCGCCAACGAGGAATCGGTCTCGAAACTGTTCGACTGATCACGCGTTCGTCGATGGCTTCGCCTCAAAACCGCCGGGAGAGGCGGATTCACTCCGGTGGAATTGTTGGGGGAGTCCCTATGCGTCCTTTCATCCCGCGCCTGGGCCTCGCCCTGGCCGCCCTTTCCGCAGTCGCGCTCGTCAGCGGATGTGGTCCCAGTCAGGCCGAGCTTCAGGCCGAAGCGACCCGCATCGCTGCGGTCGAGGCGGCCGCCATCGCCGCGCGCCAGCCTCCGCCCATCGCCCTGAACGACAGCGTGGCCCAGGCGGCCGCCGTCTATGTCGCCTTTACGCGGGACATGACGACCATCCACGGCGGCTTCTCCAGCCCCCAGGCTGTGCAGGACGCCCTCAGGCGCGGCGCCGCCTATGATCCGGACCAGATTTCACGCGGGATCGTGGCCTACGCAACCATCCTGGCGCTGCAATCGCCGGAGTTCGTTTCCGGGGTCCGCCAGATGGGCGACACCCCCGAGGCGCGACGGCGGATCATCGAACGCGTGGTCGCCGAGCCCGCCTACGCCACCACCCTGCCCGGCGCCCAGGCGGCCGCCAGCCTGATCATGTCGGTGCTGGAGAGGGATCTGGACGCCCTGGCCCGCGCGGCGGACTCCGTCGAAAGCGACGCCTACACCATCCAGGCGCCGAGCGACCCGCGCAGCGCCTGGGCGCGCGCACCTCTGCCCGACCGCGAGGCTCGACTGCAGACGATCAAGGACATATCAGCCCGCACCGTCCGTCCGGACATGGGAGAATGGTTGCAGCTTCAGGCCGCCGCCGACACTGGATCAGGACTGGGCGTCAGCGCCGGGCGACTGCGAAACGCCCCCTACCCCGCGTCCGTCAGCAATGCCCTGGCCATGGCGGCGCTGGCGGCGCTGGGCGCGGCGGGCGACAATGCCCGGGCCAACACCGACGCCCTGCAGTACGACCGCGCGAGCCAGGACTGCCTGGCCAGTTCCAAGCTCAACCTGTTCCAGTGCCTGGCGGCGTCGCGTCCCAGCTACGAAGAGGTGTTTTGCGTCGGGCGTCACGTCATGCGCGACCTGGCCACCTGCGCGCGCGGCGCGGCCTTGCCTGCCCGGATCGTCACGGTGGGCGATCCAAGCGAGGTGCGCGCGCCCACACGTTCGCCCGACATCGACAGCGGAAGCCTGGTGCCTGACACCCCGCCAGCGCCTCCGATCCAGCCGGTTCCGCTCGTTCGAACGCCTGCCGTCCAACCGGCCGAGATGACCCCGCGTCCAGACTTGTCGCCGACGCAGCGACTGAACGCGGGACCGAATCGCTGACTTCACGGCGCCGGAGAGTTGAACGCCGTTAGCGACGATTAACGATCGGAAAACCCTAGGGAAGGCTTATAAGGCCCTACGATCGCGGCGCTGGGAGAGCGCTGCTTTATCCTCTGGGGAATTCATCGATGCGCCTGGTTTCTTCGCGTCGCGGTCTGGGTCTGGCCGCCCTCGCCGCCGCTGCCCTTATGTCCGCCTGCAGCACGCCCGAACCCGTCGTCGTCGTCGAGGCGCCGCCTCCGCCCCCGCCGCCGCCGCCCGTCACCCTGAACGCTGGCGTGGCCGAGGCCGCCTCGATCTATGTGAGCTTCATCCGCGACGTCGGCACGATCCGGGCCGGCTTCCCCGACGCGGAATCCATCCAGGTCGCCATGCGCAAGGGCGCCGCCTACGATCCCGCCACCCTGTCTCGCGGCATGATCGCCTACGCCTCGATCCTGGCGCTCCAGTCGCCCGAGTTCGTCGCCGGGGTCCGCACCTTCGCCAACGACCCTCAGCAACGCTCTGAGGTCGTCGCCAACATCATCCGCGACCCCGCCTACGCCGCGACCCTGCCGGGCGCCGACAAGGCCGCAGGCCTGATCATCGCCACCCTGGGCCAGGATATCGCCGCCTTGACCGTCGTCGCCGACGCCGTGGAGCAGGACGCCTATACCATCCAGGAACGGGGCGACCCGCGCCGTCGCTGGGCCGTCACCCCCATTCCGAACCGCGAAGTCCGACTGGAAACGGCCAAGACCATCTCCGCTGGTCACATGCTGCCGTCGGCCGAGGAATCCGCCCGCCTGTTCGCCGCCGCCAACAGTGGCAGCGGCCTGAACCTGCCGGCCGCCACCAATGCGCCGCCCTATACGCCAGCCGTCGTCAACGCCCTGGCCATCGCGGCTCTGGCCGCCATGGGCGCGGCCGGAGATGACGCCCGCGCCAATACCGAGGCCCTGTCGATCGAGACAAACGCCCAATTCTGCCTGGATATGTCCAAGCTGAACCTGTTCCAGTGCCTCGCCGCCTCGCGCCCCAGCTATGAGGACATGTTCTGCGTCGGCCGCCATATCGTGCGCGACCTGGCGACCTGCACGACCGCCGCGACCGTGCCGACCGTGGCCAGCCCGACCCTGGCGGCGACGCCGGTTCCGGCCGATGCGGCGGTAGAGGCGGCGACCGTCGCCGTGTCGCCCGCGCCGGCTTCACGGTAAGGGGCGCTACCGCTCGCAAGGCGGTCGCTCACGGCTTGAGCGCCGGTTTGGGGGCAGGTTCCCGACTCTAGCGCATTCGCCCCGATCACGCGGTTGCACACGCGGGTTCTTGCGTGTAATGACCCGCGCTCTTGAATTCGAGGGTCCATGACCCCGCCGCGCGGTCCGAAAAGTCGGCGCAGGCGTTTTTGTTGTTGAGGCGAGCCAGATGGCCGACATCATTCTGAACGTGGACGTTCGTGAGAACACCGGCACCGGCGGCGCGCGCGCAGCCCGTCGCAGTGGCGCGGTTCCGGGCATCCTGTACGGCGGCGACAAGGCCCCCGTCGCCATCTCGGTCAACGAGAAGGATTTCCGCAAGAACCTCTACACCGGCAAGCTGCTGGGCCACCTGGTCACGCTGAAGTACGGCGAAGAGACCCAGTCGGTCATCGCCAAGGCCGTGCAGTTCGACCCGGTGTCGGACCGTCCCCTGCACTTCGACCTGATGCGCGTCGACGAGAACCAGACCATCAAGATCGAAGTGCCGATCCACTTCATCAACGAAGACCAGTGCAAGGCCTTCCGTCAGGGCGGCACGCTGGAGATCGTCCGTCACTCGGTCGAGATCCTGGTCAAGGCCAACCACATCCCCGAAGACCTGGTCGTCGACCTGGCTGGCCACAAGCTGGGCGACACCCTGCGCTGGTCGGATGTGAAGGTGCCCTCGGACGTCGAGGCGACCATCACTGACCGTGACTTCGTGATCGGCTCCATCAAGGTCTCGTCGGCCGCCATCGCCGCCGACCAGATCGAGGAAGCCATCGCCGAAGAAAACGCCGCCGCCGAAGAGGCTGCGATCGAAGCCGGCGACGTTCCCGCCACCGAACAAGGCGACGAGGACGGCGAAGCCGCTGCCGAAGACGGCGAGAAGACCGAAGACTGATCCCCGGATCACCGCTGAACATCGGCCCGCCCGGCTCCGGCCCGGCGGGCTTTTGTTTGCCCGAATTTGCGGGGGCGACGGTGGCGCGCTACCTTGGCGCCATGAACGTCCACACGCCCAAGCCGAACAAGTACAAGGCCTACCGCGAACGCAAGAAGGCGGCGGGACTCAAGCAGGTGCGCATCTGGAAGCTCGATACCTCTGCGCCGGGTTTCCAGGAAAAGCTCGAAGCTGATATCGCTCGCATCAACGCCAGCGAGGCCGAGCGTGAGACCATTGCTTTCATCGAGACGATGATGGCTGAAGATTTCGCCTCAGAAGATGACGCCGAGGCCTATTGAAACGCGGCGATCTGATCACGGTCGTCGTTGCTGGTGACCACGGGAAGCCCCGCCCGGCGGTCGTTGTTCAAGCTGACAGGCTTCAGTCCGCTGCGACGATGCTCGTCTGCCTGCTCACAGGCGAGATCGACAAGACATCCGAGAGCCGGATTCGCATTGATCCTGATCCAGTGAACGGCCTTGCGAAGCCGTCATGATTCAGGTCGAGAAAATCTACCCAATGAACAAAGCCAAATGCGGACCTCGGATTGGTGCGCTATCCGCTGATCAGGTGCGCGATCTCGACATATTGTTGACCTTCGTCCTCGGCCTAAGCGACTGACATGCTGATCATCGCCGGCCTGGGCAATCCGGGCGCCAAATACGAGAAGAACCGCCACAACATCGGCTTCATGGCCGCCGACGAGATCGCGCGTCGGTGGCGGTTCGGCAGTCCACGCGCCAAGTTCCAGTCGGTGATCCAGGAGGGCGAGGTCGAAGGGACCAAGGTCCTGCTGATGAAGCCCCAGACCTTCATGAACGCCTCAGGCAACGCGGTCGGCGAGGCGGCGCGGTTCTACAAGGTCGCGTCGGCCGACATCATCGTCTTTCATGACGAGATCGACCTGGCCCCCGGCCGCTTCCGCATGAAGCTGGGCGGCGGGGCGGCAGGGCAGAACGGCGTTCGCAGCTTGATCAGCCAGCTGGGCGCGGACTTTCGCCGGGCGCGGATGGGCGTCGGCCATCCCGGTGACCCGTCGCTGGTCCACGGTCACGTTTTGAGCGACTTCCACAAGGCCGAACAGCCGTGGCTGGAGGCTCTGCTGAACGCCTGCGCCGACGCCTTGCCGTTCGCGATCAAGGGCGAGGACGAACGCTATCAGGGCGAAGTCCTGCGCCTTGCCCCCGCGCCCAAGTTCAGCCCGCGCCAGGCGGCGCAGAAACCGGGTGTCGGGCCGGCGAAGGACCAATAGCCGCGCTTTCCAACAGCGCCGCCGTCCGCTATCGCCGCGCCGTGACCCGTTCTCAGGCCGAATCCTGGTCGACCGCACGTTCGCTGGCCTTCCTGGCCGCGACTTTCGCCATCGTGTTCGGCAGCCTGCTGCCGTTCGCGGCCCTGGCGGCCTCCACGCCGGGCCACCCCATCGTCATCTGCTCGACCGAGGGGCCGCAGACGATCTCCATCGGCGTCGACGGCGAGCAGGGCTCCGGCAAGGGCATGGCCGGGGCCAAATGCGCCGCCTGCGTCCTGGCCTTCGCCGCCGCCCTGCCCGATCCGCCGCTGATCCAGCCGGCGTCGTCCGCGACGACCCGTCCGGCCTCGGTCTTCGTCGTCCAGCACGAAGCCGCACCGCCGCCCGCGCGCGGTCCTCCACGTCCGCCCTCGACGGCACCGCCCCAAGCCTGAACCAGACCGACCCTTGCCGCGCGCGCCCTGACCGGCGTGCGCACGACCGTCTCTGATTTCAGGAAATCCCATGTCTCTCAAGACCCATGCAGCGCCCTTGGCGCTGCTGCTCGCCGCCGCGAGCACACCCGCCTTCGCTCAAACCGCCCCCGACGCCGACCTTGGCGAGGTCATCGTCACCGGCGCCCGCAACCCCGAAGACCCGCCCGTGGTCGCCGAGGCGCGTCGTCGCCTGTCGCGCACACCCGGCGCCGTGGCCGTCGTCTCGGCCGAAAGCCTGGAAAGCCGCTACGCCCCCAACCTCGCCGACGTGCTGCGCGACGTGCCGGGCGTCTATGCCCAGAAGAAGTGGGGCGGCGACGTCCGCATCTCGATCCGCGGATCGGGCATCGGCAACGCGAACCACCTACGCGGCCTGTTCGTGGCCCAGGACGGGATTCCGTTCAACGAGGCTGACGGCTTCGGCGACGTGCAGATGGTCGATCCGCTACTGGCCCGGTTCACCGAGGTCTACAAGGGCGGCAATGCGCTGCGCTTCGGCGGGGCCCTGCTGGGCGGAGCGGTCAATCTGGTCACGCCCAACGGCCGCACCTCGGGCGAAACCGCCAGCCTGCGCGCCGACTTCGGATCGTGGCGGACAGGCCGGTTGCATGCCGAGGTCGGCGGCGTGCGCGGCGACTGGGACGCCTTCATCGGCGTCACGGGCACGACTGCCGAGGGCTGGCGTCAGCAGTCCGACGGCCAGCAGCAGTACATCACCGCCAACATCGGCCGCAGCTTCGGCGAGGACCGCGAAGCCCGGCTGATCGTCCAGGGCGCCTATATCCATCAGGAGATCCCCGGCTCCCTGACCCTGGCCCAGGCCCTGAACACGCCGGTCATGGCCGCGACCGCCAATGTCGCCAATGCCTATCAGCGCGACTACGCCTCGGTCCGCACCACCCTGTCCACGCGTTGGCGGCTGAACCCCGGCCTGCTGTTCGAGGGCGCGGTCTACGGCGCCTGGAAGGACCTCGACCACCCCATCTTCCAGGTCGTCGATCAGCAGAGCCGCAACTACGGCGCCTTTGGCCGCCTCGACTGGGAAGGCCGCCTGCTCGGCCTTCGGGCCGATGCGTTCGGCGGCGCCTGGTATCGCTCGGGCGATCTCGACGCCAATCAGTGGGTCAATGTGCGCGGCTCCCGCGGCGCCCAAACGGCCAAGGCGCGCCAGAGCGCCCGCGCCCTGGACCTGTTCGCGGAAGGCCGCCTGTTCGTCGCCGACAGCGTCGCCCTGGTCGCCGGCGGGGCCTGGGGTCGGGCCGAGCGGGACTATCAGAGCTTCGCCCAGCCCGGCGTCGCCACGACCTTCAACCTGTCGACGGGCAAGGACTACGATTGGTTCGCGCCCCGCTTGGGCGTCCTGTGGGAAAGCCCGTCGGGCGCCCAGGCCTATGCCAACGTCACCCGGTCGATCGAGCCGCCGAACTTCGGCTCCCTGTCCCCCACCGCCGGCGGGTTCGCGCCGGTCGAGGCGCAGGAGGCCTGGACCTACGAGGCGGGCCTGCGCGGTCGCACCGCCAGCCTCTCGTGGGACGTCGCCGTCTATCGGGCCGAGTTGGACAACGAGTTGCTGAACTTCGTCGTTAACCCGGCGCTAGGCATTCCCGCCGCGACCTTCAACGCCGAAAAGACAGTCCACCAAGGCATCGAGACCGGTCTCGACTGGCGGTTCGCGACCGGGTGGAGACTGCGCCAGACCTATACCTTCTCGAACTTCGTGTTCGACGGCGACAAGGTCTATGGCGACAACGACCTGCCGCTGGTCCCGCCGCACCTGTATCGGGCCGAGCTGCGCTACGACCATCCGGCCGGCTGGTTCGTCGCGCCTTCGATGGAGACGACGCCGTCCGACATTTGGGTCGATTATCGCAACACGCTGAAGGCGCCGGGCTACACGGTGGTCAACCTCAACCTCGGCTATGCGCTGAACGACCGGGCCAGCCTGTTCGTCGATGCACGCAACCTGTTCGACACCCGCTACGCCTCGAACTTCAGCCCCGTCACCGACGCCCGCACCGCCCCCACCGCCGTCTTCTGGCCGGGCGAGGGCGTGTCGGTTTTCGTCGGCCTTCGTCTGTCCTATTGAGAGTGATGATGACCCTTCGCCCCCTCGCCCTCATTGCCGCCTGCGGCGCCCTCGCCGCCTGCGGCCAGCCCGCCTCGTCCGACCAGACCAAAGCCGCCGGCCCCGTCGTCATCTCCAGCGCCATCTGCCGTCCGACCCCGACCGGGCGCCAGGTCACCGGCTGCTACCTGACGCTGACCGCGCCTGCCGCCGACACCCTAGTGTCGATCTCAACGCCCCTCGCCGCCCTGGCCCAGGTTCACGAGAGCCGGATGGAGAGCAATATGATGATGATGCGCGAGCTCGAGACCGGTCTGCCCATGCCCGCCGGTCAGGCGGTGTCGCTCGCCCCGGGGGGCAATCACGTCATGCTGATGGGCGTCAAGGAACCATTGAAGACCGGTGATACCGTGCCCTTGACCCTGACCTTCGCCAACGCGGCGCCAGTCGACGTGACAGCCACCGTGGGCCAGCCGCCGGCGGCCGAGGACCACGCCGGACACTGACCCGCAGACTGCGAGACGGCGAGCCTGACAAACGGTCTCGAACCGTCTAAAGGCTCGCCCCTCACGAGGAATACCATGGCTCTGAAAGTCGCGATCGTCGGCCTGCCCAACGTCGGCAAGTCCACCCTGTTCAACGCCCTGACCAAGACGGCGGCGGCGCAGGCCGCCAACTATCCGTTCTGCACCATCGAGCCGAACACCGGCGACGTCGCCGTGCCCGAGCCGCGTCTGGACGTGCTGGCCGAGATCGCCGGGTCCAAGGAGATCATCCCCTCGCGCATCACCTTCGTCGACATCGCCGGCCTGGTGCGCGGCGCGTCCAAGGGCGAGGGCCTGGGCAACCAGTTCCTGGCCAACATCCGCGACTGCGACGCCGTGGCCTTCGTGGCGCGCTGCTTCGTCGACGACGACATCACCCATGTCGAGAACCGCATCGACCCGATCTCGGACCTCGACATCATCGAGACCGAGCTGATGCTGGCGGATCTGGAAAGCCTCGAGAAGCGCGTCGTGAACGTCGAGAAGAAGGCCAAGGGCGGCGACAAGGAGGCCCAGACCACGCTGCGCCTGATCAACATGGCCCTGACGCCGCTGCGCGCCGGCAAGCCCGCCCGCGTCGTCGAGGTCTCAAAGGAAGACGAAAAGGCCTGGCACATGCTGCAGCTGCTGACCTCCCTGCCAGCCCTCTATGTCTCGAACGTCGACGAGAACTCGGCCGACAAGGGCAACGAACTGTCCGACCTGGTCGCCAAGCGCGCCGCCGAGGACAACGCCAACGCGGTGGTCATCTCCGCCAAGATCGATTCCGAACTGGCTGTGCTGGACGCCGAGGAACAGGCCGAGTTTTTGGAGAGCCTCGGCCTCGCCGAGCCCGGCCTGAACCGCCTGATCCGCGAGGCCTATGCGCTTCTGGGCCTGCAGTCCTATTTCACGGTCGGTCCCAAGGAGGCCCGCGCCTGGACCATCCACGTCGGCGACACCGCGCCCCAGGCCGCCGGCGTCATCCACACCGACTTCGAGAAGGGCTTCATCCGCGCCGAGACCATCGCCTATCAGGACTACGTCGATCTGCGCGGTGAGGCCAAGGCCCGCGAAGCCGGCAAGCTCCGCGCCGAGGGCAAGGCCTATGTCGTCAAGGACGGCGACGTGATGAACTTCCTGTTCAACTGACGGCAGTGGGTCGGAAAGCGGACTCCACGAAGGTCCGCTATGGGTGGGAAGCGGACCATCGCCGAAGGGTGTGAAGCGGACGTCGCGCCCCTCATCGGCTGCGCCGTATTACGGCCGGTCCTCAGACGCGAATCTCATCAATCGGTCGGTTGCGCTCCCATCAACACATTCGCCGTAGGCCGCCCTGAGGCTCAGGGTGGTCTCATCATACCTGTCTCGTTGCTCCAGAACTCCGGCGCGGATGTCGCCTCCGCCGGGCACGGACATGGCCCTGATTAGGAACTGTTCGGCTTGCAGGACGGCCAACGCCCGATCTCGATCAAGCTCTGACAATGCTTGCAGCATCTCCGCGCGAACTTCGGAATCGACGCCCGTCATCGGAAACGCCAAGGGTGCGAGCCGGGCTGTCGAGTCGAACTCCCCCACGTTGCCATCCCGGCGCGATGTGATCGAGGCGAACAGCACGGCGTAGGCGTCCGCACGCTCTCGAGGGATCCGTTTGAAGGCTTCGGTGCCAAGGGCGCGGTCGAAACTCGTCGTCATCCATAGGCGGACGGGAGCCCGGTACGGCGCAGGCAGCGCCAACGCAAAGGAGCCTTCAGAAGCGGCTGGCGCAGCGTCCCATCCACCTTCGCCCATGGCGCGTTCGGTCAGGGCAGCGAGATTGTCCGTCAAACATTTGTCGACCGCTTGCCGTTCCCAGCTGTACTGGATGGCTGAGGAGATGTCGTAACGGAAGGCCTCCTCCAGCTTTCGGGCGTCACCTCTCAAGCGCACCTCCTCTACGAGATTCTCGAGGCCAAGGGCGATCATCACGCCAAAGACGACGATCGCCAGCTCCACAAGTCTTTGCCGACTGATCGGCAATGACAGGCGCGGCCGCGCCGGCTCTTCGTCGAGCTGCTCGGACATGTCGCTCCCCCCCGCAAACCAGCTTAAGCGGAGCTGCCAACTGCTCCAGCGTGAAGGCGAACGCTGCTTTGGGTGATGCTGCAAGTCAACGTCCGCAACGGGTCGGGAGCCGTCATTGAGTCGGGGCCGGAAGCCAGACGGTGCAGCCCTGGCCCAGGCGAAAACGAGACGAGCGCCGGCTCGGGATGGGGCGGCGGACCTTGAAGCGTCTGCGACCCGATCAACCCAGCAGCCTTCAGTTTCCCTCGCGTATCCAAACTGAGCAGCGCGCGATCCAGTGTTCGAGCTCTGCGACAAGTTCGATGTAGGACCGCGTCTCGAACGCATGGACGATCAAAGCGTCTGCGAAGGACAGGGGCTGATCCCGGATGCGCCGCCCCCGGTCCGACCTGGGCCAAGGCGCGTAGGCGACCCGAAGTGAGAAGGTGCCCTGAGGATCACATTCGGGTTCGAACGTCACGTCGATGTTGAACCGGGCGCCCGTGTTGGTGGCGTTGTAGAGCGTGGACCCGCCAATGCCCGATCGGTCGCTCTCCATACTCGACCGCAGACTGTTCCACCCGATAGACCAGCCGGACGGAATGCGCAGCGCCGGCGACTCGCGGAAAGCCGTTGAAGCGGGGTAGGCGTCCTCGAACCTAAACGTCATCGCCCATCGTAGCGCGCCGATAATGGTGCGCAACGGGTCGACACCTGACATCCCCTGCCGGACGGAACCGGGACGCCTGGCTGCGGCCTAAGGCACGACCGCCGGCGTCGTCGCCGTGTCTTCCAGCGTGGTGCATTTCCGCAAAGTCACCGCGCCGCCGGGACGGTCGAGGTAGGTCAGGCGCATGACGTCCTCGCTGACCTGGAACCGCACACGTTCGGACCGCGCCGCGCCTTCGGAGACGCAGGCGAGGGTCGCGACATAGCCGTCGGCGACCTCGTCCACCGCCGCGATCTCG
>JAZKHL010000082.1:0-14609 GCA_040385365.1 Pseudomonadota bacterium
TGGGCGGTGGAGAAGCAGCCGTAGCTGCGGCCCAGCTTGCCTTCGCGGGCCAGGAAGTCCGGGTCGGCGTAGTCGGCGCCGTGGACGATGATGGCGCGGTCTCGGGCCAGGTTGTTCGAATATTCCAGCCCATCGAGCAGGACGTTGGGTCCCTGCTGCGCGCCCCAGCCCGCACCGGCGGTCGCATAGGCCCCGACCGAGGACATGAAACTGTCGGGCGTGTTCGAGAAGTTGCGGGCGTAACCCGAATGTTCCGGGTCCGAACCGCGTCCATGGCAAGTGCGAAAGGCGGTGACGCGGCCCCCGATCAGATCCACTTCGTAAAGCCGGGCGTCGCCAGAGAATTTCTGGAAATCGACCAGATACATGCGATCGCGCAGGACCAGCTTCTGGTGATGGATGTCGAGCGCGGCCATCGCGCGGCTCATCAGCTCGGGGCGGACGAGGCGCTGCGGATCGAGTGGCGGCGGGGTGGTCTGGGCTGTGGTCCAGGTCTGCGGCGACGCCTGGAGCGGAGCCGTGGCGATGGCGACCGACGGAGCCGGCGGCTGTGCTGTGGCGCAGCCGGCGACCATCGCCGAACCACCCAAAATCAGACCCCGTCTCGTTAGCCGCATGCGACGCCCTTCGTAGCGGTTATCTCGAAGCGACGAGGTGTTTCACAAATCCGACCTGCAACTCAAGCGGAGCCTTGGCCCGAGACCCCCGACGCGTATGGTGACGCCACACTATCTGGGAGAGGTTCATGAAGTTCGTCGCATTGGCCGCAGCCGCCATTCTGACCGTCGCCAGCCCTTCGCAGGCGCAACAGAGCCCACCCTCACAGGCTTTTCCCGCGAACGGGGAAACGACGTTCGTCCAGGCCGGGCGGCTTTTGGCGGACCCGGAAAGCGGCGTTGTGCTGCGCGATAAAACTCTCGTGATCGTCGGGAACCAAATCACGGAAGTGCGTGACGGCTTCGTCGGAGAGGGGCCGAATGTCGTCGATCTTCGAGATTCCTTCGTGCTGCCGGGGCTGATCGACAGCCATGTTCACCTGACGTCGCAGCAGAGCCCGACCGGGCGACTGGATGCAGTGACGCGCGACGCCGCCGACAGCGCGATTATCGGGGCGGGCTTCGCTCGAAAGACCCTGATGGCCGGGTTTACGACGGTGGCGGACCTCGGTGGGGACAACGATGCCGTCTTCGCCCTGAGGGACGGGATCCGCAGGGGCGACGTGCCGGGACCGCGCGTGATCGCCTCGGGGTCGGCGGTGTCGATCCATGGCGGGCACGGCGACATCAATGGTTATCGCGACGACATCATGCATCTGCTCTCGTCCGAGAGCATCTGTTCGGGGCCGGAGGACTGCATGCGGGCGGTGCGGACCCAGGTCCGGTCGGGCGCCGACATCATCAAGATCACGGCGACGGGAGGCGTTCTGTCGAACACGGCGGCGGGTCTGGCGCAACAGTTCACGGACGCCGAGCTGGCCGCCATCGTCGAGGTGGCGCATCGGATGGGCCGCCAGGTCACCGCCCACGCCCATGGCGTCGACGGGATCAACGCCTTCCTGAGAGCCGGCGGCGATTCCATCGAACACGGGACGTTCCTGGACGAGGAGTCGATCCGGCTGTTCCGGCGCGAGGGCGTCTATCTGGTGCCGACGCTGCTGGCCGGGGACTTCGTGGCGCGGGTGGCGTCCAGCCCGGGCAATTTCTTCACCCCGGCCCAGACCGCAAAGGCGCTGGAGGCCGGACCCCGGATGCTGGACATGGCCAGGCGGGCGCACGACGGCGGAGTGCGGATCGCCTTCGGCACCGACACCGGGGTCTCGGCGCACGGCGACAACGCCCAGGAGTTCGCCCTGCTCGTCCGGGCCGGGATGACGCCGCTGGAGGCGATCCAGGCGGCGACGACCGTGGCGGCCGCGCACCTTCGCATTTCAAGCGAGGCCGGGCTGATCGCGCCGGGGCGGCCGGCGGACATCGTGGCGGTCCAGGGCGATCCACTGGCTGACGTCACGACGCTGGAGCACATGGCCTTCGTGATGAAGGGCGGGGTCGTCTATCGCGACGAGTGAGCCAAGAGGGCCGCAAACTCTGCCTCATCCTCGAAGCGGGCAGCAACGGGCCATGAAACCACGCGGGTTCGCCACTCGGGCGGCAGGCGGACCCAGTCCTTTTCCGTGGTGACCAGGCCAGCGTCGAAGACGGCGGCGCGGTCGGCCAGGAAGGCGAGATCCTGGCGTCGGTAATCGGCGTGGTCGGGGAAGGGGACGAAGTCGGCGAGGTCGCAGCCGGCGGCCTTGAGCGCGCGTTCGACCTTCCACGGTTTGGCGATGCCGGCGAAACCGACCTGCGGCCCGGACGGAGGCAGACCCTCGGGCTGCAGGCGGGCGATGAAGGTCGGCAGAGCGCCGAATACGGCCAGCAGATCCGGATCGGCGGTCGGGGCGTCTGCGGGCAGCAGGACGACCACCGCGTCGGCGCGGGCGAGGCCGGCGTGGATCGGCTCGCGCATCGGGCCGGAGGGGAAGACCGAGCCGTCGCCGAAGGGCCACTCGTGCTCGCGCGTCTCGCCATCGACGACGATCAGGCTGAGCGTCTTCCGCAGAGCCGGGTTCTGGTGGGCGTCGTCGAGGACGAGGGCCTGGGCCCCGGCCTCGACGGCTGCGCGGGCGCCGGCGACGCGGTCGGCGGCGATCCAGGCGGGGGCGTCGTTGGACAGCATCAGGGGCTCGTCGCCGACGTCGGCTGCGGCGTGGGTCGTGGGATCGACGCGGAGGGGGCCGGTGAGCGTACCGCCATAGCCCCGTGACAGGGCGTGAGCGTCGATGCCGGTCTGGCGGAGGAGGCGAAGGACTTCGCGGGCGACGGGGGTCTTGCCGGAGCCGCCGACGGTCAGATTTCCGATCGAAATGACTGGGACGCCGACATCGACGGGTTGGGCGCGAGCGATGCGGCGGGCGGTGGCGGCGGCCCAGAGCCACGACGCGGGTTTCAGCAGCGTGCGCGCGACGCGGCCGTGACGTCCGTCGCGCTTATACCACCAGCGGGGCGTTGAGAGCTTCATCGGCGTGGGGCCTGGGGCAGATGCGGCAGCAGCGCGTCCCACAGGCGGTCGAGACCGGCCCCGACATCGGCGGCGGCGCGACGGGCGCGCTCGCCCATGGCGCGGGCGGCGGCGGGATCGTTCAGCAGCGGCGCAACCACGGCGGGAAGGTCACCGGGCGTGCGGACCAGGGTCAGGCCTTCGGCAGCGACCAGGGCGGCGGTGACGGCCTGCCAGTTCGACGCGTCGGGACCGGCGACGGCGGGCTTGGCCAGGCGCGCGGGCTCCAGCGGATTGTGCCCGCCCCAAGGTTCGCGGCCGAGCGCCGAGCCGAACGAGCCGCCCATGACGACGACATCGGCGAGACGCAGGAACAGGCCCAGTTCGCCGAGCGTGTCGGCCACGTAGAGGTCGGTTTCCCCATTGGGTGTCGCGCCACGCGACCGAAGGGCGAAGCGGTAGCGGTCGCGGGTCAGGGCCGCAGCGATCTCCGGCCCACGCTCCGGATGGCGGGGGACGATAATGAGGCATAGGCGCTCGGCGAGGCGGTCCAGGGCGCGGACGATGGCGATCTCCTCGCCGTCGTGGGTCGAGGCGGCGACGACCACGGGACGGTCGCCGATGGCGGCGCTGAGGGCCGTGAAGGCGGATGGATCGTGGGGTAGGGCCGCGCCGGAGAGCTTGAGGTTCACTTCGCCGTCGATCCGGCCGCCGAGGTCCGCAAGGCGTGCCGCGGACGTCGCATCCTGAGGCATGACCATCTTGAAGGCGGACAGGACTTCGCGGGCCGAGGCGGGGAAGCGCGCCCAGCCGGCGGCGGTCTTTTCGGTGATGCGGGCGCTGACGAGGGCGAGGGGGATTGCGCGGTCGCGAGCGGCGAGGATCAGGTTGGGCCAGAGCTCGGACTCGACGAAGACGCCCAACGACGGACGCCAGTGATCCAGGAAGGCGGCGACGGCGTGCGGACCGTCGATGGGGGCGAACTGATGGATGACGCCGGGCGGGAGCCGGCGAGCCAGAAGGTCGGCCGAGGTCACCGTGCCGGAGGTGACCAGGACGGTCAGGTCCGGGCGGCTTTTGCGAAAGCGTTCGACGACGGGAAGCAGAGACAGGGTCTCGCCGACGCTGACGCCGTGCAGCCAGACGAGATCGCCGTCAGGGCGGGAGACGCCGGCGATGCCGAGCCGTTCGTCGACGCGGACGGGGTCGTCCTTGCCCTGTTTGACGCGGGCGTCGAGCAGGCGGGGGGCGAGGGGTTCGAGGGCGTGTGTCGCCAGCCGGTAGGCGAGGAGGGGGAGGGTCATGCGACGAGACTCCTTGCCCCGTCATCCTCGGGCTTGTCCCGAGGATCCATCCGTATGGCGGACCCGATCGGTTTTGAGAGGTTCGTGACCGCCATCCCGTCGCCCGTGTGAGGGACACATGGACCCTCGGGACAGGCCCGAGGGTGACGGAGTTTGATTGTGACGCTCACAGCCTTTCCAGCCCGGTGATGGCGTCGGCGCGCGCCTCGACGGCGGTCAACCGATCGGTCCAGGGGCCGGTGACGTCGGCGAGGTCGGCTCCCTCGGGATAGTGGGCCAGGTCGTAGACGATGGCGCCCCGGCCGAAGGGCAGGGGCAGCAGCGCGCGGTCCCAGCTGTTCAGACGGATGGCGGGATTGCAGCTCATGCCGATGAAGAGGGCAGGCGCCCCGGACATGCGAGCCATCAGAGGCAGACCCTCGGCCATGACGCGGACAGGTCCGCGAGGACCGTCGGGGGTTATGGCGAGAGCGCCGACCTTCAGCTGCTTCAGACCGTCACGCAGCGCGCGCGATCCGCCCTTGGCGGCATCGGCTTTATCCTTGTTGGCGGAGGAGCCGCGAACTGCCGGAAACCCCTGAAGAGCCACAGCCTTGGCAATGAACTGGCCATCGGGGCTAAGGGATATCAAGGCTTTGGCGGGCTGAGCTAAATCCAAAGGCCAACATGCTGGGCTGAGACCGATGCGGGAATGCCAGAAGACGCAGAGCACGCCACCGCCGTCGGCCCAGACCTGTTCGGCGTGCTCTCTGCCCTCGTAAGTCCACCGGATCGTGGCGAAGCAGAAGCGCATCCAGGCGGCGAGCACGGAAGACAGGATGGTCTGGACGACCGGGTTACGAAGAGGCCTCACCTCACGCGACCGTGGCGATGGCGGGCGTTCCGTCCAGCGTTTGCGCCTTCGCCAGACGGCTGTAGAGGCCGCCTTTCTTGACCAGTTGGGCGTGATTGCCGCTCTCGACGATCCGGCCGGCGTCCAAGACTACGATGCGGGTGGCGTGGCGGACGGTAGATAGCCTGTGGGCGATCATCAACGTTGATCGGCCAGCCATCAGGCGTTCCAGCGCGGCCTGGACCAGGATCTCGCTCTCTGTGTCCAGCGCCGAGGTGGCCTCGTCGAGGAGCAGGATCGGTGCGTCCTTCAGGAAGGCGCGGGCGATCGCGATGCGCTGGCGTTGACCGCCGGACAGCCGCATGCCGCCTTCACCTGCGCGGGTCTGGTAACCTTGAGGGAAGGCCGTGATGAAGTCGTGGGCGGCGGCGGAGCGGGCGGCGTCTGCAATCTGGTCAGGGGTCGCGTCGGAGCGAGCGTAGGCGATGTTGGCTGCGATCGTGTCGTCGAACAGAAAGGGTTCCTGAGTCACCAGGGCGATGCGAGCGCGCAGGTCGCTGAGGCTCAGGTCGCGCAGGTCAGCGCCATTGATGGTCACCTGACCCGAGGTCACGTCGTAGAAGCGGGGCAGGAGGCTGAGCAGCGTCGACTTGCCGCCGCCGGACGGGCCGACGAGGGCGACGGTCTCGCCCGGCGCAACGGTCAGGGAGACTTCCGAGATGGTGGGGGTGGAGCCGTAGGTGAAGGACACCTCGTCGAAGACGATGGTCGCGGGACCGGTCGGCAGGGATCGGGGCGCGGGGGCTTCGCGAATCTCGGGGGCGATATCGAGGGAGGCGAACAGGCGGCGGGCGGCGGTCAGGCCCTCGGCCATCGTCGTCTGGAGGTTGGTCACCTGACGGAGCGACTGACCCGCCGACATCAACAGTGCGACGTAGGCGGCGAAGGCGCCGACGGTCATCTGGTCCTGACGCGCCATCCAGCCGGCGTAGGCCATGACGGCGGCGACGATCAGCATGGCGACGAGGTTGGAGAAGGGGCCGGCGAAGGCGCGGCTGTCGGCGGACTTGATGACGTGGCGCTGGCGACGGTCGACGACCTCGGCGACGCGGGCCTGTTCCGCTGCTTCACGGTTCTCGATCTTGATCAGGCGGACACCGTCGAGGTTTTCCATCAAGGCGGTGGACAGGTTCTCTGTCTCGACCATGGCCCCGGTCGTGGCCTTTCGCATCCGCTTCCCGAAGCGCCGGATGACGTAGGCGATCAGGGGCGCGCCGAGCAGGACGATCGCCGTCAGCCGCCAGTCCGACCAGCCCATATAGACGATCACCGCGATGAGGGTGAGGCCGTGCTGGGTGTAGCCCACGACCCCGTTCGTGAAGGCCTCGCGCACCAGGTTGGCGTCGAACAGGACGCTGGAGACGAAGGCGCCCGAATGCTGACTGCGCAGCCGGGCGAGATCGGCGCGGATCATGGCCCCGAACAGCCGCACCTGGATGTCGCCGACGATGCCGTGACCGATGCGGTTGACCAGCGCGGCCTGACCCAGGGCGGATAGCGTCCAGATCAGGCCGATGCCGACGATGACGGCGGGGATGGCGACAAGCGCGTGCGCGGGCGCGATCACGAATACGCCCGCGACGGTCACGGACTTGCCTAGGAACATGCCGTCGATGGCCGGCTGGAGCAGTTGCAGGATGGTGGCGTTGCTGATCCCCGCAATCGCCGCACAGACCAGCGACAGGATCAGCGGGGCCTTCCTGTGGGACAGGTAGTCGCGCCAGATGCGGCCGATCAGGGGACGCGAGGCGGCGTCCATGTCGGCGATGATCGGCGGGGGCGTCATGATGGGCCTTGGGTCGGACGAGACGCCCGGCAAGTCAACCGTGACGACACGTTAGTAATGGGAACGGCATTGGAGAATTTCGATCGCCTGATCAGGCTGCGAACCGAAGACGCGATAGACCAGACGATCTTCCTGCGTCAGCCGGCGTGACCACCAGGTCTTGAGCTCGCCACGGAGAGGTTCCGGCTTCCCCAAGCCCTTGAAGGGGTCTCGACGGCATTGCTCTATCAAGACGTTCAGTCTCGCATGAATCTTCGGCTCATGATCACACCAATGGAGATAATCGTCCCACCCGTCCTCGGAAAAGACGACTTTCAAGACTTGATCAATTCCCGCTCCATCCCCTTGCCGGCGTTGAGTTGAGCAATCGATCGCCGCAACCTCTTTGCGTTCTCAGGGGACGACAGCAGATATTCGGTCTCCTCCATGGAGTTCCAAACGTCCAGCGAGATCATAACGACCGGCTTACCCTTCTGGCGAGTGATGACGACAGGCACGCAATCGTCAACGACGCGGTCCATGACAGCCTTCAGGTTAGCGCGGGTTTCGGTAAAATTCAGAACGTCCATGCCAGGCAAAATGTGCGTATCTCTGTACATTCGCAAGGGTGGAGTGACGTTCTTTACGCCATCCCCTATCTCCGGCGGATGACCACGCGGTTCGACATGAGCACCGACGCGGGCCGGAAGGCCGCGGAGCGCGACTTCTTCTGGAATGACCACGCCTTTCTGCGGCTGGCGTTTTCCAATGCGCACTGGCTGGGACCGGATCTGGTGCGGACCAACCAGCCGTCGCCGAGGCAGCTGGAAGGCTGGGCGAAGCGAGGGATCAGGACCGTCATCAACCTGCGAGGTGAGCGGGATGAGGGTTATTACTGGCTGGAGAAGGCGACGTGCGAGCGGTTGGGGCTGACTCTGATCGATGCGCCGCTGGATTCCCGGGATCCGCCGGGCAAGGACCGGGTGAGGCGGGCGCGGGATCTGTTCCAGACGATCGAATACCCAGTGCTGATCCACTGCAAGTCGGGGGCGGATCGGGCGGGACTGATGGCGGTCTTCTACCGGCATTTCCATCTGGGAGAGCCGATCTCGCAGGCGATGTCGGAACTATCGAAAAAGTACCTGCACAGCCGCGAAGGGTTGACCGGGGTGCTGGACCATTTCCTGGAGACCTACGTCCGCGAGGGCGAGTCGTCGGGGGTCGGCTTCATGGAATGGGTCGAGAGCGACGCCTATGACCCGCAGGCGATGCGTCGAGACTTTCGAGCCAACTGGTGGGGGACGCTTCTGACCGAGCGGCTGCTGAAGCGCGAGTAGGCGTAAGCCCCAGGGGCCGCGCTTTTCCTGATCGGAAGAGGCTGGGGCCGACACGCCTTGCTCGGCGTCGAGGCGAGCCTTGCGGTCAGCCTCCCACTGCTTGAACCATTTGGCGTAGCCGCGCTCGCGGCCCAGCACGACCAGCCACAGGGCCAGTGTCGCCAGGAGGCCGACGAGGGCGGCGATCTGGGCGGTTTCGAGCGTCGTGCCGAAGAGAGTCACCGGGGCGCCTCGACCGAGGGCTGTGCAGGCGCGAGATCGACAGGGGTCGGCTCGGGGGCGTGGGCGAAGGGGTGGACCTCGTTCGCCGGCGTGATCGGGTCGTTCCAGGCGGTGTCCTGGTCTGTCTGTGGGCGAGGCGTGTCGCCAGGCTTCCTGCGCGTGGCGAAGGCCACAATGGCGACGCCCAGCGCCAGCAAGGCCAGGACGATGAGGGTGGGGGTCATAAGGTCGCTCCTGTGCTCATCCGTAACCTAGACGACATAAGCGTGCGGGTCACGGCGACGGTTCCGGTTCGCGACCGAAATCCCTCGCCTCAGGCCTCCGCGCGGGGGTCGATCAGCTTGTGGGCGTGCAGGATGAAGTAGCGCATGTGGGCGTTATCGACGGTGGCCTGGGCGCGGGCCTTCCAGGCGGCCTTGGCCTCTGCATAGTTGCCGAAGGCGCCGACGAACTCGACCTGCGACAGGTCGCGGAAGACCGGCGCGTCCAGATGGCGCAGCTCTCCGCCGATGACGAGGTGAAGCAGCTGGGGGTCGGTGGCGTTGGGCGCGTCGGTCATGGTTCGGCTTTCCGGGGGAGCGGAGGGTCAGATCGCCAGCGGGATAGGCGCAGTCCGGCGCAGGATCAACGGGTGGAGCGCGGGGGCGGAGCAGACGAGGCTAGCCTGACGCGGATCCGGGCGGTTGAACGACCAAGGGCGGCCGTGGTGGTCGCTGACCTGGGCGCCGGCTTCAGATGCGATCAGGGCGCCGGCGCAGACGTCCCAGTCCCACTTCGGGGTCAGCGCGATGGCGGCGTCGAAGGCGCCCGATGCCACCAATGCCATGCGGTAGGCCAGGGCGTTACGCTTTTCGTACCGCATCGCGGGCCAGGGCTCGGGCCAGTGCGGGCCTTCCATCAGCCGGGCGTCGGCGAGGACGGCGGCGTCATCCAGGGTGTCGACGTCGGAGGCGGTGATGGGGCGGCCGTTCAGGCGGGCCCCACCGCCCGAGATGGCTTCGTAGGTCTCGCCTGTCGCCGGGACGTGGATAACCGCGGCGACGGGCTGGCCGTCCTCGACGACCGCGATCGGGACGCACCACCAGGGGCGGGCCTTCATGAAAGCAACTGTGCCGTCGATCGGGTCGACGACGAAAAGGCGACGTCTAGTCAAGCGGTCGGGGGCGTCGGGGGTCTCCTCGGACAGCCAGCCGTAGTCGGGGCGTGCGGCGAGGAGGCGGGCCTTCAGCATGGCGTCGACGGCGAGATCGGCGCTGGTGACCGGGGAGCCGCCGGGCTTGGAGGTGATGTTTAGGCCCTTGTCTCGCTCGCTCTCGGCCAGGGCGCCGGCTTCGCGGGCGGCGTCGAGAATCAGGGCCAAGTCTGCGGCAAGGTCGATCATTTGCCGGCGATGGCGACGCCGTCGAACAGCAGGGACGGGCTGTTGAAGCCGCCCCGGAACTCCAGGTCCGAACCGGGGACCAGACGGGCCCACAGGTCGATCAGGTTGCCGGCGACGGTGATCTCCGAGACCGGATAGGCGATCTCGCCGTTCTCGAACCACAGGCCCGAGACGCCGGCGGACCAGTCGCCGGTGTTCGCGTTCAGCGACGGGCCGAACATGCTGGTGATCAGGAGCCCTGCGCCCGCCTGGCCCATCAGCTTGGTCTGATCGGCCTCGCCGGGCGTCAGGTGCAGGTTGTGGGTCGAGACGCCGGGCGGGCCTGCACTGCCGCGCGAGGCGTGGCCGGTGGTCTCAAGGCCCAGCTGGGCGGCGGCGGAGGCGTTCAGCAGCCAGGTGGTCAGGACGCCATCGTCGACGATGCGGCGCAGGGCGACCGGAGAGCCTTCGTCGTCGAAGGGGGCCGAGCCCATGCCGCGGACGCGGAACGGGTCATCGATCAGGCTGACGCCCTTGGGCAGGACGGCCTGGCCCATCCGGTCCTTCAGGAATGACGTGCCGCGCGCGATCGCCGGGCCTGAGATGGCGCCCAGCAGGGGTGACAGGACCTGGGTCGCCATGCGGCGGTCGAAGATGACCGGCGCGGTGGTCGAGGCGATCTTGCGTGGGCCCAGCTTCTCGACCGCGCGCCGGCCGGACTCGGCGCCGATGCCGTCGGGGCCGGGGAGGTCTTCGAGCCAGCGGGTCGAACGGCTTTCGCCGCCGCGCTCCATGGCGCC
Organism: Pseudomonadota bacterium; assembly: GCA_040385365.1. Taxonomy (GTDB): domain Bacteria; phylum Pseudomonadota; class Alphaproteobacteria; order Caulobacterales; family Caulobacteraceae; genus Brevundimonas. Next base: position 10,717 of record JAZKHL010000082.1, read on the forward strand.
GTCCTTCTCGGCAATGACGCCGACGCCGAGCGAGAAGCCAGAGGCCGCATAGGTTCCATCGAAGCCCTCGGATGTCACGAGACGCCAGCGGGTGGCGCCCGTACCGGCGTGACCGCCTTCGGACTTGGAGACGCCGGGGACGGCCAGGGCGGCGGCTTCGGCCTCACGGGCGACCTGTTCCAGTTCGGCGGCGGTGCGCTCGGACGGGTCGTGGAGCTGGAGATCGGGGAAGGGGCCTTGGGCCAGGCGGTCGGCGGGGACGAGGGCCGCGTAGGGGTCTTCGGGGGCGAGGGCCGCCATGGCGACGGCGCGCTCGACGAGGCGGTTCCGGGTGGCGGTGCTGAGGTCGGAGGCGGAGACGGTGGCCTGACGCCGGCCGACCCAGACGCGCAGGCCAAGGTCGCGACTTTCCTCGCGCTCGACGTCCTCGAGTTCGCCGTTGCGGACGCCGACGGAGAGGGCGGCGCGCTCGGCGGAGACGGCCTCGGCCGCATCGGCCCCCGCACGCAGGGCGGCGGCCACGATATCGTTCAGAATGTCGGCGGGGGGGAGGCTGTCAGGCATGGCCCGATATGGCGGACCGGGGGGCATGTCGCAACCGCGTCACCCGTGCGGCGAGCCCACGAACGCGTGCACAACAAGCATTCCGCCGGCCAGGAACAGCGGCAGCCAGGTCAGGCTCATACCGATGACCCGACCCGCCGTGGGTTTCTCCGTGCTGAGGCTCGCCGCGTGGATGACCCGGCCCAGGAACAGCAGGCCGCCGAGGACGTGCAGGATATACGAAGGCATCCCCAGGAGGGTCAGCACCGCCATCGCCCCGATCGAGGCGGGGATGTATTCGGCGGCGTTGCCGAAGACACGGCTGGCCAGCAGGACGGTCGCGTTGCCTCCGTCGCCCAGCAAGACCTTGTTCCCCTGGCGCGCCATGGCGACGCGGATGCCCAGAATGACCAGAAGCAGGATCATCAGGCCGCTCCACAGGGCGGTGGCCTGTGGGGCGCTCATGTCAGTCAGAATGTCCATGGATCAGTTCTCGCGCGCGACCGGATAGAGTCGATAGCGATCATCATAGAACGGGGTTCGCTCGTAGAACCACGACAATCGCGCGTCGCCGTTGGCGGCGAAGGCGGGGTCGGCGGCGAGTTTCGTCTCGAACTCGGCCTTCAAGGCAGGATCGGCGGCCATCATGGCCTCGGCGAGGGGGGCGATGGCGTAGCCCTCGATGTACTCGACGCGGCTGAGGATTTCGGGGAACAGGCCCCAGGCGAAGAAGCTCTCTGACGACTGCGGCTCCAGCAGCAAGACGGCGATGTCGCCCAGCGGCTGGTCGGTCGGGACGCGGACCGAGCCGGGGGCGAAGGTCCAGTCGCGCGTCTCGGCCTTGACGTCGGTGACGGTCGCCTGGACGTGGCCCTCGTTGGGGCGGGCGGCCAAGGTCGGGTTGTTCAGGTGCAGCATCTCGACCGGGACGGTGCGGGGCGCGTCGAGAGTCTCCATCGTCAGGCCGTGGATGCGCAGACGCTCGATCAGGTCGGTGCGGTAGGCGGGAACCCAGTAGGCCGTCGGGCGATGCAGGCGCAGGCTGGCGCGCGAACCGTAATAGGGCAACTGCCACTGCTCGGGGTCGGGGCGGCCGAGCCAGCGGATCTCCCGGCGGCCCGAGGCGGGGCTGTCGTAGGTTTCGTAGAGCACGCCCTTGAAGGCGCGGGTCTGGTGCGGAACCGGATCGGGCTCGAAGTTGGCCAGCACTTCCGCCGGGCGCAGGGCGCTGTCGGCGGCGACGGCGGCGCGAAGAGGGGCGACCTGATCGGCGAGGAGGCGCAGCGATTCCTCGATGAAGACGTAGGTTCCCAGCACGCGTTGTTCGTAGGGCTTCAGGCTATGGTTCTCGATCAGAATGGTCGGGACATGGGCGGCGTCGCCCCAGCCGTTGGAGAACCGCTCGCCCAGGCCGCCGTCGTTTAGGCCGGCGCGGGGGTCCTGATCGTCGATGCCGAAGACGAGGGGGCCGGGAATGTGGCCCTGATCCTCCAGCGCCGCGTTCATGGCGGGCTTGAACACCGTGTCGAGCCAGCGGGCGCTGGACGGCGACCGGGCGAAGGCGTCGCCTTCGCCGTTGAAGCCGTAGGTGACGTCATACTGGTAATCCATGCCGTCAGTGACGTGGATGTCGAGATAAAGGTCTGGTCTCAGGCCGTTGATGAAGGTGCGGAGCGCCCGCATCTCGGGCTGATCCAGCTTGAGGAAGTCGCGGTTCAGGTTCTGGTTCGTGCCGGTGTTGCGCCAGCCTTGGATCCTCGGGCCGCGCTGGTTCGGGCGGGAGTAGGCCGACGCGCGTTCGTGGCCGTCGACCGACAGGATGGGGATGAGGACGAGGTTGGCGCGGTCGATCAGGTCGCCCTTGGACCCGAAGGCGATGTCGCGCAGCAGCATCATCCCGGCGTCCTTGCCGTCGATCTCGCCGGGGTGGATGCCGGCCTGGGCGAGAAGCACGGGCTTGGTTGGGTCGAGCGTCGCGCCGTCCTTGGAGGCGATCACGGCATAGATCGGGCGGCCTTCGGGCGAGACGCCGAACTGGACGATGCGGATCAGGTCGGACGCGGCGTCGAGGCGGTCGAACCAGGCACGGGTGTCGGCGTAGTCGGGGCTGACGTCGTGGGTCGGGTCACCTTCGAAGTCGGTGATCCAGGGGTTGGCGGCGTCCGCCAGCAGAGCACGGCTTGCACCGTTCCACTCCAGCGCTGGCGGCAGGAAGGACTGGTCCCAGGGGGCGGTGCTGGGAAGGGCCGTGTTTTCAGAATTCTGGGACATGGCGGGGCTCGCGCAGGCAAGGGCGGCGAGTGCCGCCGAGAACAGGATTGAGCGCATGGTCCTTCGTCATCCGATCGCGCCAATCTGGCAAGGCTCGCCCAGTTGGAATGAGGCCCACGCCCGCCAGCTTACGTGCCAAAGCGTCACTCTTCGAACATCTCGCGCAAGGCGGCGAGCACGCGACCGACCGCTGCGTCATCCATTCGCCCGAGGTGTTTGAGCAGACGACCGTGCGACACGGTCCGGACCTGATCAACAAGGGCTAGGCCGTCTTTCAAATGGCGCACTGGCGGGCGAAATCGAGTGGGTCTTGCTTTGGTGGTCAACGGAACGATGGTTGTGATGCGGTACGGAGCGGCATCCGGCGGCGATACGATCAAGCAGGGGCGGGTCTTGCCTTGTTCGCTTCCTTCGACAGGGTCGAGACGAACAAGCCAGACATGTCCGCGACCGATCAAGCCGACGTTTCCGAGTTTTTAGCGAGCGCAGCCTCCAATGCAGCGATTTCCTCGTCGGTCCAGTCCGGTCCCAGCGCCTCTTCGTCAGTCTCGCTGGTGAGGTCGGCCTCCAGCCATTCCCGATCTTCTTCGGACAATCCCTCGGCCGCCAAAGCTGCGAAGTCTTCGGCCCAACCTTCCCGGACTTTCCGTTTCGCGGGCACGATGGTGATCTTGCCGGGCTCATGGATGAACTCGACGGCCCCGCCTTCAGCGACGCCGAGGGCGGCGAGGGCGGGCTTGGGCAGAATGACGCCCTGCGAGTTGCCGATCTTTCGAATGGACGTGGGCATAATGGGCTCCGTTAGAACGAAGTTATAACATGGGCGGCCCGCTATTTCCAGATCGGCGTTTCGTCACCCGGCAATCCGAGACGGTCCCACATGCCGCTGACCCGCTCGACCACCTCGGCGTCCATGCGGATTTCCTCGCCCCATTCGCGCTTGGTCTCGGGCGGCCATTTGTCGGTTGCGTCGAGGCCGATCTTAGAGCCCAGGCCGCTCTCCGGGCTGGCGAAGTCCAGGTAATCGATCGGGGTGTTCTCGATCAGGGTGATGTCGCGGGCCGGGTCCATCTTGGTGG
>JAZKHL010000083.1:0-5832 GCA_040385365.1 Pseudomonadota bacterium
TACTACTTCGCCTTCTTCTTCGTCATCATGCCCTTCGTGGGCCTGAAGGAGACGCCGCTGAAGATCCCGTTGTCGATCTCCGAACCGGTCCTGTCGGGACATGGCGCGATGTCGTCGGCCGCTCCCGCCCAAGCCGAAAAGAAGGGCTGATCGCGATGACGTATTCTGTTCGCAAACTGGCTCTCTCGATGGCGGCCCTCGCGGTCGTCGCCGGCGCCACGCCCGCCCTGGCCAACGGTGGCGCGCGTGAACATCGCTCGGGCGGCTTCGCCTTCGAGGGGCCGTTCGGCACCTTCGACCAGGCTCAGCTGCAGCGCGGCTACAAGGTCTATCAGCAGGTCTGCTCGGCCTGTCACTCGATGGACCTGATGCACTACCGGACGCTTGGCGAGCGCGGGGGTCCCTTCTTCGACCCGCACGCCGAAAACCCGGCCGCCAACCGCTTCGTCAAGGCTCTGGCCGCCGAGGCCCAGATCCCAGACATCGACACCGAGACGGGCGAGGCGATCATGCGTCCCGGCACGGCGGCGGACAAGTTCCCCAACCCGTTCCCGAACCGCACCGCAGCGGCCGCGGCGAACGGCGGCGCGGCCCCGCCCGACCTGTCGGTCATGGCCAAGGCCCGCCACGGCGGCGCCGACTACATCTACTCGCTGCTGTCGGGCTACGAAGCCCCGCCGGCCGGCCTGCGGATGACGGCGACCCAGCACTACAACCCGTACATGGCGGGCGACATGACCCCGTTCTGGGACGGCGATCCCGAGCACGTTCCGGCCGGCGGCTTCATCGCCATGCCGCCGCCGCTGCAGGAAGGCATCGTCACCTATGACGACGGCACCGTCGCCAGCGTCGACCAGATGGCCAAGGACGTCGCCGCCTTCATCGCCTGGTCCTCGGACCCCAAGGCGACCGAGCGGAAACAGTCGGGTCTGGGCGTCCTCGCCTTCCTGGCGATCTTCGCCGGCCTGACCTACGCCAGCTATCGCAAGATCTGGGCGAACGTCGCGCACTAGGCGGCGTCGCACCGACAACTTGGATCAGCCCGCCGGGTTCGCCTGGCGGGCTTTTTCGTGAGTTGCGCTGAGGTTCAGAAAGTGCTTTGTAATGCAAAGCAACTGGGAGACCCTCATGTCCATCCGCATCACGGCGTCGGCTTTCGCCTCCATCATCCTCGCAACCAGCGGCCAAGCCGTCGCCCAGGATCAGGCGGCCAACCGAGAGGCGATCCAGAAACTCGCCTTCATGCAGGGCGAATGGGTCGGCGTCGCCAGCGGAGTCCAGCCTGACGGGGCCTCCTACTCCGTGACCCAAACCGAGCGCATCGGCCCCCTGCTGGGTGGAGAGGTCATGGTGGTCGAGGGTCGCGGCTATCGACCGGACGGCTCGACCGGGTTCAACGCCTTTGGCGTCATCTCCTGGAACGCTCAGACCCATGCGTATGAGTTCCGGTCCTATGCCCAGGGCTATTCCGGCACGTTTTCCTTTACCGCTCGGGACAATGGCTATGTGTGGGAGATCCCGGCAGGTCCAGGCGTGGTGCGCTATACCGCCCACATCACGCCCACCACCTATCATGAGGTCGGCGAGTTCGTGATGCCGGGTCAGCCCGCGCGTCGAACCTTCGAGATGACCCTGACCCGCAGGGGCGACACCGCCTGGCCGGCGATGCAGCCGGTGAGCCCGCGATAGCACGCAGCCCTTCCCCCATTCTTGATGGGGGAAAGCGGCCCGTCCTCGGCGAAGCCGAGCAGGGCCGATGGGGGAAGTCTTTCTTGGCTTGCTTGCTCGTCGACAGGAAGGTTCCCCCATCGGTCCTGTTCGAGCTTCGCTCGAAGACGGACCGCTTTCCCCCGCAAGCGGGGGAAGGGCTTGGTTGGCTGTCACGCGTCCGACTAAGGTGGCTCTTAACCTCGGAGTCTACCCATGCGTCTGCTCACCGCCGCCGCCGCGCTGCTCGCCGGTCTCTCCCTGTCGTCCGTGGCCTTCTCCCAGGACCCGGCCTTCGACGCCGCCCGCCTGTCGGATCACATCCGCATCCTGTCGGCCGACGATTACGAGGGGCGGGGCATCGCCACCCCGGCCGAGCAGAAGGTCATCGACTACGTCTCGGGCCAGATGCACGCGGCGGGGCTGGAGCCGGGCGGCGAGAACGGCGGCTGGACCCAGGCCGTGGCGCTGAACAAGTTCACCGCCTCCGAGGTCCAGGCCCAACTGACCGTCGGCGACTGGACGCAGCCCCTGACCCAGGGCGAGCAGATCGTGGTGTCGACCCGGCGGCCGGGCGAGAGCCACGTCATGCTGATGGACGCCCCCCTGGTCTTCGTCGGCTACGGGATCACGGCGCCGGAGCGCGACTGGGACGACTTCAAGGGTCAGGACATGACCGGCAAGATCATGGTCGTGCTGGTCAACGACGCCGACTTCGAGGAGCCCGCGCTGAACACATTCGGCGGGCGGGCCATGACCTACTACGGGCGCTGGACCTACAAATACGAGGAGGCGGCGCGGCGCGGGGCGGCCGGCGTCATCATCGTGCATGAGACCGATCCCGCCTCCTACGGCTGGACCACGGTGAGGAACAGCTGGACCGGGCACAATTTCGATATCGTGCGCGAGAACGCCGACGAGCGCGTGCCGATGGAGGCCTGGATCCAGCGCGATGTCGCGGTCGATCTGTTCCAGCGCGCCGGGCTCGACTTCGAGGCGCTGAAGACCCAGGCGCGTCGCCGCGACTTCCAGCCCGTGACCCTGACCGGCGCCGAGATGGACGTGATGTTCGACGTCGCCTCCGAGCGGGTCGAGACCCACAACATCATCGGTCGCCTGCCCGGGACCACCCACCCGAACGAGACCTTCCTCTACACCGCCCACTGGGACCACATCGGGATCGGCGCGCCGGACGCCGAGGGGGACGCCATCTTCAACGGCGCGGTCGACAACGCCTCGGGCATCTCGGGCCTGCTGGAGCTGGCGCGCGTGTTCGGGGCGGGACCGCGGCCGGAGCGGTCGATCGTCTTCATCGGCTTCGCGGCCGAGGAGAGCGGCCTGCTGGGGTCGGAGTACTATGCCGCCAACCCGATCTATCCGCTGGCGACGACGGTCGGGGGCGTAAACATGGACTCCGCCAACGTCTATGGCCGCACCGCCGGGTTCGGCGTGGTCGGCTACGGCCAGTCGGACTTCGACCAGCGGCTGGGCGCGATCATCCAGGCGCAGGGTCGCACGATCCAGCCGGACGCCAACCCGCAGACCGGCACCTATTTCCGCTCCGACCACTTCCCCCTGGCCAAGCGCGGCGTGCCGATGGCCTACGCCAAGTCCAGCGGCGACTTCGTCGACGAGCCGATCGCCACCCGCCAGGCGGCGCGCGCGGCCTACACTGCGGACCGCTATCATCAGGCCAATGACGAATGGGCGGCGGACTGGGACTATTCAGGGCAGATCCAGGACCTGGAAGTCTACTGGTCGCTGGGCAACACCCTGGCCAACAGCCGCGACTGGCCCGCCTGGCAGGAGGGGTCGGAGTTCGGGCCCGCGCGGGCGGCGAGCGCGGCGGAGCGGGAGTAGCCGACTTCGTCTCCTCCCTGTCGCGCAGCGATGGGGAGGAGACGACAGCCCTCCCTACATGACAAAACCGTAACGCGCGGCGTCGCCCGCCACCCCCTAATGTCGCCGCCGAAATGGCGAGGAGCCCCCTGATGTTGCGTAGTCTTTTGAGCGGCGTTGCCGTAGCCGCCGTGATGCTTTCCGCAGGCCTGGCCTCGGCCCAGGACTTCTCGGCCGAGCGGATCTCGCAGGACATCCGCCACATCTCGTCCGACGATTTCAAGGGCCGCTATCCGGGCAGCGAGGGCGAGCGGATGACGCTGGCCTGGCTGCAGGATCAGTATGTGGCCATGGGGCTGGAGCCCGGCGGGCCGAACGGTCAGTGGCTGCAGGACGTCACGCTGAACCGATACACCCCGGTCGCGGGCGCCGCCACGGCCAGCTGGACCGGGCCGGACGGGACCGTTCATCCGATGACGGTCGGGACCGACATCATCATTCGCGCGGCGACCAATGACGGCAAGGCCGATGTCCGTAACGCCGGCCTCGTCTTCGCCGGCTTCGGCATCCACGCCCCCGAGCGGAACTGGGACGACTACGGCGACATCGACGTGACCGGCAAGGTCGTGATCGTCATGAGCGGCGAGCCGAACGCCCCGGACGTGGCCGAGCGCTTCAACGGTGCCTACCCGACCGCCTACAACTCGGGCGCCTACAAGGCGGACGAGGCCTTCCGGCGCGGCGCCGTGGGCGTCATCACGCTGAACATGGTCGCCGCGACCGACCCCGGCTGGATGCGCGCAGCCCAGTTCGGCAATCGCCAGCGGACCCTAACGCCGGGCGCGGCGGATCTGGAGTTCTCCGGCGCCGTCAACCACGACGTCGGCTTCGCCTGGGCCACCGCCGCCGGCCTGAACATGGCGGCCATGGGCGATGTCGAGAGCGGAAACTTCAAGGCCGCGGCCCTGACAGGCGTGACCCTGTCGGTCACCCAGGAAGAGACCATCGACACCCTGGTCACCCACAACCTGCTGGCCAGGATCCCCGGTACGACCCACCCGGACGAGACCATCATCTATTCGGCGCACTGGGACCATGTCGGCGTCGGCGCCGATCACGTCAGCCCGGTCTCGACCACCGAGGACAACATCTTCAACGGCGCCTGGGACAATGCCTCGGGCACCATCGGCGTGCTGGAGATGGCGCGTCAGATCGCGGCGGCCCCGCGTGCCGAACGCACCATCGTCTTCGCCCATATGGCCGCCGAGGAAATGGGCCTGCTGGGGTCCTACGGCTATGCCGCCAATCCGGTCTATCCGCTGGAGACGACGGTCGCCGACATCAACATCGACATGTTGCCCCTGTCGGGTCCGACGCGCGACCTGGCCATCTTCGGCAAGGGCCAGAACACGCTGGAGGACGATCTGGAGGTCCTGGCCGCGGCCGAGGGCCGGGTCGTTACCGACGACCGCGAGCCGAACCAGGGCTACTACTACCGGAGCGACCATTTCCCGTTCGCCCGCGCGGGGGTGCCGGCGCTTATGCCGTGGCACGGCGTGGATCTAGACGAGGGCGGCGTCGCCGTCGGCCAACCGGCCTACACCGCCTATTTTGACGCCCATTATCACCAGTCTTCGGACGAATGGTCGGCCGACTGGGACCTGGGCTCGGCGGTCGAGAACCTGACGCTGCTTTACCGGCTGGGTCTGCAACTGGCCAACAGCGGCGAATGGCCGACGTGGAAGCCGACGTCGGAGTTCGGCGCCATCCGGGCCGCCAGCGACGACGCGCGGCAGTAGGCTGGGTCGTCGGAGCGCGGACCTCCAGGTCCGCCCTTTACCGACGAAGATGCGCACCTGGAGGTCCGCGTTCCGAAGGTGCGCCAGCTCGACGGCCGAACCGTCGCTGGAAACGGTCAAGGTCGTGGGGCGTTGTCGCTCCATGACCCTGAACTTCGGCCGCCTCGTGCTCCCGCTCGCCGCCCTCACTCTGTTCTCCGCCTGTGGTGAGGCGACGACGGTCAATCCCCCGACCCAGCCCGCCCAGCCGATCGAGGTGCAGGATCCGGCAACGCCGCCGGACAAGGGCCAGACCTCCATGCTGCCGGGCCGGGGCGCGACCAGCTTCGTCGGCCGCTGGGCGGCGGAGGTGTCATGGTGCGCCGCGCCGCAAGGCGAGCGCCGCCCGATCGAGATCACCTCGACCCGTTTCCAGGGCTATGAGAACGCCTGCGAGATCGCGGCGGTGGACGAGGTCGCCGACGGCTATGTCGCGACCCTCGCCTGC
>JAZKHL010000084.1:0-11207 GCA_040385365.1 Pseudomonadota bacterium
ATCGTCACCAACAACCACGTCGTGGCCAACGCCACCAAGATCACGGTCAAGCTGTCGGATGGCCGTGAGCTGCCGGGCCGCTTGGTCGGGCGCGACCAGGACACCGATCTCGCCGTGGTGAAGGTCGAAGGCTCGGACTTCAAGTTCGTCAGTTTCGAGGAAGCCGCCGATCCGCGCGTCGGCGACTGGGTCATCGCCGTCGGCAACCCGTTCGGCCTGGGCGGCACGGCCACGGCCGGCATCGTCTCGGCTCGCGCGCGCGACATCGGCGACGGCTCGACGCCCTACACCGACTATCTGCAGATCGACGCCGCCATCAATCGGGGCAACTCGGGCGGGCCCACGTTTGACATCTATGGCCGCGTCATCGGCGTGAACTCGGCGATCTTCTCGCCGACCGGCGGCTCGGTCGGCATCGGCTTCGCCATCCCGGCCTCGATCGCCAAGTCGGTGACGGATCGGTTGATGAGCGGACAGACGATCCAGCGCGGTTATCTGGGCGTCCAGATCCAGAACCTGCCTGACGAGTATCGCGGACCACTGGGTCTGTCCGACGATCAGGAAGGCGCCTACATCGCCGAAGTTACGCCTGGCGGGCCGGCCGCCGAGTCCGGTCTGCGCGAGGGCGACATCGTCGTGTCGCTGAACGGCGGGCCGATCACAACCTCGACCGAACTGACCCGCCGGGTCGGCCAGGCCCGGCCGGGCGACACGCTGCGACTGGAGATCATCCGCGAGGGCCGTCGTCAGACGATCAACGTCCGCTCGGGCACGCGTCCCTCGGACATCGCCGCGCTGCAGAACGGCACGGGCGGTGATCAAGACGCCACGCCGGACCGGCCCGTCGCGCCGACAGGCGAAGTCGTGGAGGGCATGACTTTGGCTCCGCTGAGCGAAGCCTTGCGTTCGCGCTTCTCCATCGGGGAGACCGTCCGAGGGATCGTCGTGACGGCGGTCGCCGAATCGTCCCGTGCAGGTCGGGCCCAGGTGCCGGCTGGAGCAGTCATCGTCCAGGCGAACGGGCGACCGGTGTCCAGCGTCGCCGAACTGCGCGAGGTCATCGCTGCGGCCCGCGCCGCCAATCGCGACAGCGTGCTGCTGCTGTTCCGCATTCCGCAGGGCAACCGGCCCTTCGTGCTGGAGCTTGAGGACAAGTAACGGTCTCGACCCTGAACAAGCCTTAACTCCCAAGATCGCCGCCGATGGGCTACCGTCGGCGGCGATTCTGATTTTGGGGGCCTGTTCGATGAAGATTCTGGTTGTCGAGGATGACGCCGAGGCCGCCCAGGCGATGGTGCGCGGCCTGACCGAGGCAGGGCATGTCGCATCCCATGCGATCGACGGCGCCTACGGTCTGCTCGAGGCCCAGAAGGGCGAATACGACGTCTATGTGGTCGATCGGATGATGCCCCGGCTGGACGGCATCGGCATGGTCGAGACCCTGCGCAAGGACGGCGATCAGACGCCGGTCCTGTTCCTGTCCGCCATGGGCGAGGTCGAGGACCGGATTTCAGGCCTCAAGGCCGGCGGCGACGACTATCTGGTCAAGCCGTATGCCTTCGCCGAGCTGATCGCCCGGGTGGAGGCCCTGTCGCGTCGTCGCGAGACCGGCGGGGTGCAGACCGTCCTGAAGGTCGGTGACCTGGAGATGAACCTGATCGCTCGCACCGTGCACCGGGGTTCCAGCGAGATCGACCTGCAGCCGCGCGAGTTCCAGCTGCTGGAGTTCCTGATGCGCCACGCGGGCCAGTCGGTGACCCGGACGATGCTGCTGGAGAAGGTCTGGGAATACCATTTCGACCCCCAGACCAACGTCATCGACGTCCATATCAGCCGCCTGCGCTCCAAGATCGACAAGGGCTTCGACCGGGCGATGCTGCAGACAGTGCGCGGCGCGGGGTATCGGCTGGAGGCCTAGGGCGAAATGCGCCTGCCCTCCCTCTTTCGCCGTACGCCATTCCGGCTGACGTTGCTGTTCCTTGCCCTGTTCGCGGCGGCGGCGAGCGCGATCCTGGCCTATGTCTATGTGGCTTCGGCGTCCGAAGCGCGGGCGCGGGCGGAGGCGGATGTTCGGGGCGAACTGCAGACCCTGCTGGGCGTCTATGAGAGCCGGGGGATCGACGCGCTGAACGTGGCGGTCATCGACCGGACCCTGAGCCGCAGCGCCTATGTCTACCAGCTGATCGACAAGGACGGGACCTTCATCACCGGCAGCCTAAGCGTCTCGCCGTTCGACGATCCGCCGGGCGCGGAACAGTGGATCAGCTTCACCTTCACCGACACCGACCCGGAAGGCCGCGTCATCCGGCCTCAGGTCCGGGCCGTACAGCTGCGACTGAGCGGAGGCGAGGGGCTGATCGTTGGCGAGTCTTTGGGCGACACCGAGGCCTATCTGAACCGGCTGACTCAGGCGTTATGGATGGCCATGGGGATGGTGCTGCTGCTGGGGGTAGGCGGCGGTTTGCTCATCAGCCGTAATCTGGAACGGTCGATGGGGCGGCTGAATGCGGTCGTGGCCGCGGTGCAGGAGGGAGACCTGAAGGCCCGTGTCGCCGTGCGCGGATCGGGCGACGAGCTGGACGAACTGGGCGTCGGCCTGAACGGGATGCTGGAGCGGCTGGAGGCGTCGATGGCTTCGATCCGTCATGCCGGCGACGCCATCGCCCACGACCTCAGATCGCCGCTGACGCGGATGCGGGCCAAGCTGGAGGTCGCGCTGATCGACGCCGAGAGCGGTCGTGTGGACGGGGTCGACGCGCTTCAGGTGGCGCTGGACGAGGCCGACACTCTGCTGAAGACGTTCAACGCCGTGCTCGCCATCGCCCGGCTTCAGGCGGCCGCGGGACGGGTGCCGGACGCGGTGGTGTTTGACGCGGCGGACCTGGCGGCGGACATGGCCGAGCTGTACGAGCCCGCCGCCGAGGACAAGGGGCTGGAGTTCTCCGCCGAGATCGAGCGCGGACTGATGATCGAGGGCGCGCGGCCGTTCCTGGCCCAGGCGCTGGCCAACGTCATCGACAACGCCATCAAATACACCCCGACCGGCGGAGCGGTGATGCTGCGGGCGCGACGGCGGTCGTCGGGCGAGATCGAATATTCCGTAACCGACACCGGACCGGGCGTGCCCGAGGTCGATCGGCCGCGCGTGATCGAACGCTTCGTGCGCCTGGACAACAGCCGCACCGAAGCGGGATCGGGGCTGGGTTTGTCGCTGGTGGGCGCGGTGATGGAGGCGCACGCCGGGCGCATCCAGCTGGACGAGGGTCCGGGGGCCTATGGCGGGTCTGGGCCTGGCCTGCGGGTCGCCCTGGTCTTGCCGCCGGCGGCCGAGGGATGAGCCAGGCCGGCCTCGGCGCTCGGTTACGGCCCTGCGGTCCCGTGGTTGACCGCGAGGCGGCCGATCGGGCGCGCGAACGGTTGGTGGCCAGCGCGCAGGAGGGCGGCTGGAGTGAGGACTTCGCGCGTTTCTGGCCTGCGCTGGAACCCGTGTTCGCCGCCTCGCCCTATTTGTTCGGTCTGGCGCGCAGATGGCCGGAGATGCTGCGGACGATCCTCGCCGATGCGCCCGAGGCGCGGCTGGAGGACATCGCTGCCCGCACCATCGCCCTGACCGGCGGGGCGGACGACATGCGCAGCCCCCTGCGGCGGCTGAAGGCGGAACTGCACCTGCTGACGGCCATCGCCGATCTGGGCGGGATCTGGGATTTGGATCAGGTGACCGGCGCGCTGAGCCGGTTCGCCGACGTCGCCTCGCGCGCGGCCCTGTCCGGCGTGGCCGAGGACCTGCGCCAGCGTGGCAAGCTTCTGACCGCCGCCGATGATACGCGCGGGCCCATCCCCGGCCTGTTCGGCCTGGCCATGGGCAAGCACGGCGCGTTCGAGCTGAACTATTCCTCCGACATCGACTTGAGCCTGTTTTTCGATCCTGACCGCCTGGCGCCCGTGCTGGCCGAGGGGACAGAGGCTCAAGGGACGATGAACCGGGTCGCTCAAGGCGTCGCGGCCCTGCTCAGCGAACGGACGGCCGATGGATACGTCTTCCGGGTCGATTTGCGTCTGAGGCCCGACCCGTCCTCGACCCCTCCGGTCGTCGCCGTACCCATGGCGCTGGATTACTACGAGAGCGTCGGCCAGAACTGGGAACGCGCCGCCTTCATCAAGGCGCGCGCCATCTGCGGTGACTTCGGCGCGGCGACCGAGTTCCTGAAGGACATGGTCCCCTTCGTCTGGCGCCGCAGCCTGGACTATCAGGCCGTGCTCGACATCCAGTCGATCAAACGACAGATCCACGTCCACAAGACCGGTGAAGGTCTGGAGGCGGCGGGGGCCAATCTGAAGCTGGGGCGCGGCGGCATCCGCGAGATCGAATTCTACGCCCAGACGCAGCAACTGATCCTTGGCGGGCGCGATCCGACGCTGCGCAGTCCCCGGACCGTCGATGCTCTCTCGGCGCTCGTGGAAAAGGGACATCTGCCCGCCGAGGTCGCCACCGAGATGACCGACGCCTACATCGAGCTCCGCGGCCTGGAGCATCGGGTGCAGATGCTGGACGACGAGCAGACCCACATCCTGCCGACTGATCCGGCGCGCCGCGCGGCGGTCGCGGCGCTGGCGGGGCAGGGCGATCTGGTCCTTTTTGACGCTGGCGTCGAGGCGCTGCTGCTGGGGGTCAACCAACGCTACGGCGCTCTGTTCGAAGGGGAGGAGGAACTCTCCTCGCCGTTCGGCAGCCTGGTCTTCACCGGCGTCGACAACGATCCCGAGACGCTGGCGACGCTGGAGCGGATGGGATTCTCCGAGCCCGGCGGCGTGGCCGATACGATCCGGTCCTGGCACCACGGGCGGATTCCCGCGACGCGGTCCGTTCGGGGCCGCGAGCTGTTCACCCGTCTGGCCCCGCGCCTGCTCACGGCCGTGGCCCGGACCGGCGCGCCGGACGCTGCGTTTCGGCGGTTCTCGGTCTTCTTCGCGGGTCTGTCGGCGGGGGTTCAAGTCCAGGCCCTGTTCCTGAACCAGCCCGAACTGTTCGAAAGGATCGTCGGCGTGATGGCCTTCGCGCCTCGACTGGCGCGGACGCTGGGGCGCTATCCGGCGGCGCTGGATTCCATGCTGGACGCCAGGTTCGAGACCGAGCTGGGCGTCAACACCGGCCTGTTCGACCAGATGGCGGAAGAGGCTGAGGCCGAGGATTTCGAGGGGGCCATGAACGCCGTGCGCCGGTTGCACCGCGAGCAGGCCTTCCGCATCGGCATGCAGACGCTGACCGGGCGGATCGGGCCGGAGGCCGCGGGCCGAGGGTTCACCAATCTGGCCGACGCGGTGATGCGGACCCTGTCTGCGGCGGCGCTGCGCGAGACAGAGCGGCTCGGCGGCGTCATGCCCGGCGCGGTCGCGGTGATCGCCTTGGGCAAGGCCGGGTCTGGCGAAATGACGGCAGGGTCCGACCTCGACCTGATGACCGTTTACGATGCGCCAGCCGAGGCGACGTCGGCGACGAAGGGCTGGTCGGCCGACACCTTCTATGTCCGGTTCACCCAGCGGCTGATCTCTGCCCTTTCGGCCCATACCGCCGAGGGTGGCCTCTATGAGGTCGACATGCGGCTGCGACCGTCGGGATCCAAGGGGCCGGTGTCGGTGCCTCTGTCAGGCTTCCAGGCCTACTACCAGGGGGAAGCCGAGAGCTGGGAGTTCATGGCGCTCACCAGGGCGCGGGTCGCCTGGGCCAGCGACGCCGGTTTCGGCGGAAGGGTTTCGACGCAGATCGAGGCGGCGCTGCGTCGGCCCCGGCCGGGCATCGACGTCGCCGCCGATGTCCGGGCCATGCGCGATCTGATGGAGCGAGAACGGAAGGCGAGCGGCTTCTGGGATCTGAAGCTGATTCCCGGCGGGTTGGTGGACGCAGAGTTCGTTGGCCAGTTCCGCCAACTGCAGATCGCGACGGCCGGCGGGCCGTTGAGCGTCTCGACGCTAGAACAGCTGGCCGGCGATGCGGCGCTGAAGGAGACCTGGGCCCTGCATCAGGCGCTGGCGCAGCTTCTGGCCTGCGCCTTCGACGACAAGGGCGACCCGGAGCGGGAGTCTGACGTCTTCCGAACCCGACTCGCCGTCGCGACGGGCGCCGCCGATTTTCCGACCCTGCTGATCCGGTTAGGCCAGGTTCGACAGGCTGCGCGCGAGGCTTTCGAACAGGCTCTGCCATCGGCCCGCGACGGATAGGCGAGGGAGCCGCGTTAGAAGGTTTCGGATGGGGCATTCGGGACGGATCGAAAGACCGCTCCCCAGGAGACGACCACATGAAGAAGACCACTCTGGCCGCCGGCGCCGCAGCCGTTCTGGCGGTCCTGACCGCAGGATCGGTTCTGGCCCAGCAAGCGCCCACGCGGGCTCCTCGCGCCGATGCGGACGGCGACGGCCGTATCAGCCGCGCTGAGTTCGTCGATGGCCGCATCGCGCGCCTGACCGCTATCGACGCCAATCGCGATGGCTCGGTCAGCGCCGAAGAGCGTCAATCCGGTGTCGATACGCGCCGGAACCAGCGTGCCTCGGCTCGCTTCGAAGCTCTCGACAAGAACGGCGACGGGGCCGTCAGCCGCGAAGAATTCACCGATGCCCGTGAAACCCGCGCTGATCGCGGCGGACGTCAGGGGATGCGCGGCATGCGCGGCGGACATCGTGGCGGTCGTAACGGCGGCGGAGCTGAACGCGCCGAGGCGCGCGGTCCAGTTTCGATCGCCGAGATGCAGACGCGTGTCGCGGCCCAGTTTGACCGCCTCGACGCCGACCACGACGGCTTCGTCACCGTCGAGGAACGTCGCGCGGGCCGCGACACGATGCGCGAGCAACGTCGCGAACGTCGTGGCGAGCGTCGGGCATCGCGTCCGGCTCCCGCTTCGGAGTAGGGTCATGGGGACGGTCGAAGATGTCCGGCCGTCCCGTCTGGCTGGAAAGGGACTGATTGGCCGCGTTCGTCGACCCCGACGAGGATTTGGTGCGTCGCGTGGGTCAGGGCGATCCGGCGGCGATCCAGGCCATGGTGGCCCGAAAGCTGCCCCGTATCCTGGCGCTGGCGCATCGGATGCTCGGCGACGCCGTCGAGGCCGAGGACGTCGCGCAAGACGCCATGCTGCGCGCCTGGAAACAAGCGCCGCGATGGACGCCAGGCAAGGCCAAGTTCGACACCTGGCTGCATCGCGTGGGGCTGAACCTCTGCTACGATCGGCTGCGCAAGCGGCGCGAGGTTCCAACGGAGACGCCGCCGGATCGGCCCGATCCGGGCCCGGCGCCCGACCGGGGACTGTTGGCGGCGGAACTTGGGGTGAGGGTGGACCTCGCCTTGCAGGCCCTGCCGGTCAGGCAGCGCGAGGCCATCGTGCTGTGCCACTACCAGGAACTGTCGAACATCGAGGCCGCAGGCCTGATGGAAGTCAGCATCGAGGCGATCGAGAGCCTGCTGTCGCGAGGGCGAAGAACCTTGCGACAGACGCTCGCCGATTTGGCCCCCGGCGCTGAAGGAGATCGAGGATGACCCGAGAAGCCATGACTGAAACGCGTTTCGCCGACCTCGCCGAGGCCTGGGGCGGCGACATCCGCCGCTGGCCCGACAGCGAACGCGACGCGGCCCGCGCCTGGGCCGAGGCCGATCCCCTGGCGGCCGATCGCGCCCTGTTCGACGCGCGCCAGACCGATGCGGCGCTGGACGCCTCGCCGCGCATGGCGGTGTCCTCGGCCCTGCGTGATCGGGTTCTCGCCTCGGCGGCGACCGCCGGACTGAAGGCGCGCTCGGCGTGGCCGGAGTTGCGCAAACTTCTCTGGATCGGCGGGGCAGGCTGGGCCGCCGCCGCCTGCGCGGGCGTGGTGTTCGGCACGACGCTGGGCGGTCAGATGGCGGCGGACAGCCAGGCTTTCGCCGTGCTGGACCAAGCCTTGGCCGGCGGTCTGGACGACACCGAGGTGTTGGGATGAACTCGCGCACGCTGACCATCGTTCTGGGTGTGGCCCTGGTCGCGTCGGTCGCCGTGAACCTGTTCGCCGCGACCGCAGCCTGGACGGTCATGAACGGCGAGCACCGGATCGAACGTCGCGCCGATGACCGCAGCGACGGCAACCATCGGCCAAACCCGCGTCAGCTGATCGCCGCCTTG
Source organism: Pseudomonadota bacterium (assembly GCA_040385365.1). Lineage (GTDB taxonomy): Bacteria > Pseudomonadota > Alphaproteobacteria > Caulobacterales > Caulobacteraceae > Brevundimonas. The sequence goes on from JAZKHL010000084.1 coordinate 8,142, forward strand.
GACGCCGATGCGCGTGAACCGGTTCGGGATGCCTTGCGGGCCGCCGGCCTTCGCGCTCGTCCGGACTTCCAGGCGTCTCGCGAGGCGAGGCGAGCGGCCGTCGCGGCCGCTGCCGCCCAGCCCTATGACGCGGTACGTGTCGCGACTCTCCTAGAGCAATCCCGCGAGGCGGAGGAGCGGGGGCGCGAGAAGCTCGAAACGGACGCGCTGGCCATCCTGGCGACTCTGGAGCCGGCCGATCGCGCCGCTTTCGCCCGGATCTTGGATAGTCGGGGTCGGGCCGGCGGCCGAGGCGAGAGGCAGCGAGCGTCTCGTTCGGAATAGAGGCCCCCAATCCTTGGGGGGTAGCGCCGATCGACGAAAGGTCGGATGCAGTCCCCCAATAACAGCGAGATGGGGGACCGAGATGCGACGCTTTCGACCTAAGGACTGGATGTGGGCCGGTCTGCTCGCTGTTGCGATCGTGATGATCGCCCTCGTGACGCTGCATCCGATCCTCCTGAGCTGAGGCTCAGGCCGCGCGGGCGTGTTCCGTCAGGCCGGCAGGGCGACGCACGGGGATGTCGAAACTCACGGTGGTGCCAGTCCCGGGCTCGCTCTCCATCACCATCTGACCGTGATGCAGCTCGATCAGGGCCTTGGTCAGCGACAGGCCGAGGCCTGTGCCCTGGGTGGTCTTGGAATGCTGGCCCTCGACCTGCTCGAACGGCTGGGCGAGGCGGGCAAGATCCTCGGCGGCGATGCCGATGCCGGTGTCTGTGACCGCGATCCGAACGCGGTGCTCGTTCAGCATGCCCACGGACACGGTGATCTCTCCGCCTTCCGGCGTGAACTTCACCGCGTTGGAGATCAGGTTCAGCATGACCTGCTTCAGCCCGCGATAGTCGGCCTCGATCTCGGGCAGGCCCGGATCGCGCAGGGTCAGGGTCAGGCCTGAGTCCTGCGCCTTGCCGCGCATCAATCGGATGGCGTCCTCGCACACCTCGGTGAGATCGACCGGTTCGTAATGCAGGGTCATCTTGCCGGCCTCGATCTTGGCCATGTCGAGAATGTCGTTGATCAGGCTGAGCAGATGCTGGCCCGACTTCAGGATGTCGCCCGCATATCCCTTGTATCGCTGATCGCCGAGTGGGCCGAACATCTCGGCGGACATGATCTCCGAAAAGCCGTTGATCGCATTTAGCGGGGTTCGCAGTTCGTGGGACATGTTGGCCAGGAACTCGGACTTGGCCTGGTTGGCCGCCTCCGCCCGGGTCATGGCGATCTCGTATTTGCGCGCCAGCAGGCTGAGCTTTTCCTGGCTGGATTCTAGCTGATCGACGGTGAGCCGTAGCGAGTCCGCGGCCCGCTGACGCTCGACTTCCTGCCGACGGATGGCGGTGACGTCAGCCGCAGTGACCACCGTGCCGCCGTCACCAGTGAAGCGCTCCGCGAGTTGCAGCACCCGTCCGTCATGAAGCTCGACTTCACGGGCGCCGGCCCGTCCCTCGGCGGACGGTCGTTCGGCCTTGATGGCCAGCGCCGCGATGCGGTTTAACTCGTCCTTCAGCGCGCCCTTTTTCACCGCGTCGTCGGCGAACCCGAAGGCGTCCTTGAAAGCCTGATTCCACAGGATCAGCCGGCCATGCTTGTCGAACAGCACGAAGGCGTCCGACACGCTTTCGATGCCGTCGCGAAGGCGGTTCTCGGCGGATTGGGCCTGGGCCTTGGCGCGACGGGCTTCGGTGATGTCCAGAGCGACGCCGAGGATGATGGAGTAGCCCTGATCGCCCCGTGATCCCCGCGCCTGGCCACGCGCGTCGATCCAGCGGGCGCCGCCGCTTTCCAGAGGTACGGCGAAGGTGACCTCGAACGCGCCCAGGGTCGCGGCCTGTCGCAGCGCGTGCTCGACTGGATCGCGATAGCGGGGATGGATCCGGGCCAGGACCGTTTCGGCCCGGATGACCCCGCCCGCGGGCAGTTCCAGTAAGGCCGCCATATAGTCGGAAACCGTGACTTCCTCGCGATCCAGATCCCATTCCCAGACGCCGCAACGGGCGGCTTCCACCGCGACGCGGAACCGGTGCTCGGTCTCTTCCCAAACTCTGGAGGCTCGCGACTGACGCCACCGCTGCAGCAACGCCAGGCCCAGGACAAGGACGCCAAGACCCAGGGGCGCGACCAGCAACCACAGATCGCTGATGATGGCGGCGGCCCCGGTGGAGTGGGGCTTCCAGGCCACCGCGACCAGGCCCGTCGAGCCGACCGGGGCGCTCGAGGCCTCGACCGATGTGTCAGCCAGATCACCGCGCACGGTGCGCCCGTCGGCGAGCGCTTCCAGATCGACGCCAAGCCTCGCCTTCAGATCGATCGGACCGGTCGCGGCGAGGACGCCGTCGCTCGCAGAGACGATGATCGCGCGAATGTCGGCCGGCGGGGTCACCGGCGTGCGGGCCATGATGGTCGCGGGCGCAGCGCCCTGCATCGACAACAGCGCCAGGCGATCCGTAGTCGGGCGAGGGCCAGCGGGACCGGGGGACGTCGCCATGACCTCGAATTGATCGGGGCGTGCGCCGAGCGTTGCACGGGTTTCGCCATTGTCGCCGACAACGGCGAAGGCGCTGTCCGGCGCGGCGCGGCGGGCGGCCTCCAGGGCGTCGAGTGGCCGGTCGGGCCGGGCGGCGAGAGCCTGGGACGCCACTCCGATGCCGATCTCGGCCCTGGTCAGGCGCGCGTCGAGGGTGGCGGCCGCCAGGGCCGCGTCACGCCGCAGGGTCTGTTGTTCCAGCACGGCGAGTTCGCGCGCGGGCCGGGTGCTCTCGCGGGCGAACAGGACGACATAGACCGCGAGACCCAGAGTCAGGGCCAGGACCATGATCCGGCCCCAGGTGGGCAGGCCCTCCGGTCGGTCCGCGACCCTGCGGCCCGGCGACTGTATGCGGCGCTCACTGCCCCGCAAGGCGCTCTCCCCGGACAAGATCGCAGCATCCCGACCAGAGCGGCGGGCGAACGTGCGATTCGACGACGCCTGGGAATCTAGGCTGCGTCGCGGAATCCTGTCGAGGTTTGGTTAACGAAACCTGTAGG
>JAZKHL010000085.1:0-26400 GCA_040385365.1 Pseudomonadota bacterium
TCCGTCAGGCCGTGGCCGCCGCCGTCCGCATCATGGGCGAGCAGTTCGTGGTCGGTCGCACCATCGAGGCGGCGCTGAAGCGGTCCAACCGCGAGGGCTGGCTGTGCAGTTTCGACATGCTGGGCGAGGGGGCCCGCACCGCCGCAGACGCCGAGCGGTACGAGAAGATCTACGCCGACGCCATCACGGCCGTGGGCAAGACCGCCAAGGGTCAGGGACCGGAAGCCGGCCACGGCGTCTCGGTCAAGCTGTCGGCCCTGTCGCCCCGTTATGAGGCGACGCACGAGGATCGGGTGTGGGCCGAGCTCTATCCGCGCATCAAACGCCTGGCCCTGATCGCGGCCAAGGCCGACATCAACTTCACCATGGATGCGGAGGAGGCCGACCGGCTGGCCCTGTCGCTGAAGCTGCTGGACCGGCTGGCGCAGGAGCCGGAGCTGGGATCGTGGACTGGACTCGGCCTGGCGGTGCAGGCCTATCAGAAGCGTGGGCCGGAGGTCATCGCGCGGGTCGCCGAGCTGGCAAGGACCAGCGGGCGGCGGCTGATGGTCCGGCTGGTCAAGGGCGCCTATTGGGACACCGAGATCAAGCGCGCCCAGGTCATGGGCCGGACCGACTATCCGGTGTTCACGACAAAGGCGGCGACGGACCTAAACTATCTGGTTTGCGCCCGGGCCATGATCGACGCGGCTCCGCATCTGTACGCCCAGTTCGCCACCCACAACGCCCATTCCCTGGCGGCCGTGCACCGGATGGCCAAGGACGCGGGCGTCAAGATCGAGTTCCAGCGCCTGCACGGCATGGGCGAGGCGCTGTATGACGCCGCCGCCGAGACCTTCGGGCCCCAGAACGGAGGCATGACGGTGCGGGCCTATGCGCCTGTCGGCGGGCATGAGGACCTGCTGCCCTATCTGGTGCGCCGCCTGCTGGAGAACGGCGCCAACTCCAGCTTCGTACACGCCCTGCTGGACGAGCGTGTGCCCGCCTCAGCCGTCGCCGCCGACCCCATCGCCTCGGTCGAGGCTCATCCCGATCGCCACGCCAAGATCCCGACGCCCAAGGATATGTACATGGACCGCCAGAACTCGCTCGGCCGCGACTACTCCCAGAAAGCCGACCGCGAACGGCATGCCGCCGCCCTGTCGAAGGTCGACAGCGAGAAGCTGACGAGTGGCCCCATGGTGCGCGGCAAGCTGCTGGCTGGCACGCATCCCGCCGACGTCATCAACCCCTACGACGGCGTCACCGTGCTGGGCCATGTGTCGGAGGCGAGCCCCGCCGACATCGACGCCGCCGCCGCCGCCGCTCAGGCCGCCCACATCGCCTGGGACCGCGCCGGAGGATCAAAACGCGCGCCGGTGCTTCGGGCCATGGCCGACGCGCTGGAGGCAGATCTGGACCGCCTGGTCGCCCTGCTGAGCCGCGAGGCCGGCAAGACCCTGAACGACGGCGTCGCCGAGGTGCGCGAGGCCGCCGACTTCTGCCGCTACTATGCCTTGCTGGCCGAAACCGATTTCGGCGGACCCCAGCCGCTGAACGGCCCGGTGGGCGAGACCAACCAGCTGGTGCTGCACGGTCGTGGCGTGTTCGCCTGCATCAGCCCGTGGAACTTTCCGCTGGCCATCTTCACCGGCCAGATCGCCGCCGCTCTCGCCGCCGGCAATGCGGTGCTGGCCAAGCCCGCCGAGCAGACGCCGCTGATCGCGGCCGAGGCCGTGCGCCTGTTCCACAAGGCCGGTCTCGACGCGGACCTGCTGGCCCTGTTGCCCGGTCGCGGGGAGACGGTCGGGGCGGCGCTGGTCTCGCATCCGCTGGTCGATGGCGTCGCATTCACCGGCGGCACAGACACGGCCCGCATGATCAACCGGTCGCTGGCCGAGCGGCCCGGCGCGATCCTGCCCTTCATCGCCGAGACGGGCGGGCTGAACGGCATGTTCGTGGACACCACGGCCCTGCGCGAACAGGTCATCGACGACGTGATCAACTCCGCCTTCGGCTCGGCGGGCCAGCGGTGCTCGGCGCTGCGATTGCTGTTCGTTCCGCACGATGCTGCCGATAGTCTGGTCGAAGGGCTGAAGGGCGCGCTCGCGGCCCAGGTGGTCGGCGATCCGTCAGACCCCGCGACCGATATTGGCCCCGTCATCGACGCCGACGCCAAGGGCCTGCTGGATGCCCACCTGAAGCGGCTGCAGGGCGACGCCAAGATCGTGGCCCGCGCCGAACTGCCGGCGTCGGCCGCCGGGGGCCACACCTTCGCCCCGACCATCGCCGAGGTCCCGACCGCCGACTATCTGGAGCGCGAGGTGTTCGGCCCGATCCTGCACGTCGTCCGCTATCACCCTAAGGATCTGCATGCAGTCGCCGGCGCTCTGGCGGCACGGGGCTACGGCTTGACGCTTGGCGTCCACAGCCGCATCGAGGCCTTCGCCCAGGAGGTCATCGAGCTGGTCCCGGCGGGCAATGTCTACATCAACCGGGGCGTCACCGGCGCGGTCGTCGGGGTCCAGCCGTTTGGCGGCGAAGGCCTGTCGGGCACCGGCCCGAAGGCGGGCGGCCCGAACAGCCTGATCCGTTACGCGTCGGAAAAAGCCATCTCGAACAACATCTCGGCCCAGGGCGGCGACCCGGCGTTGTTGAATCTGTAACCGTCTCCTCCCCGTGGCCGAAGGGCGATGGGGAGGTGGCTCGGCGGCGATAGCTGGCGAGACGGAGGGGGCGACGGTATCACCGGGCGAGCACCGCCGACCCCCGCGTCACGCACCACCTCGCCCCCTCCGTCACGGCGCGAAGGCGCGCCGCGCCACCTCCCCATTCGCCAAGCGGCGAACAGTGAGGAGAACGTCTATTTGGGCCACCCTCCCGCGCGGCTTAGGGCGCTCGGCGTCGGCCGGCCAATCCGTTCGCCGATCCAGCGGGCCGTCTCGATGAGGGAGTCGAGGTCGTAACCGGTCGAGAAACCGACGCGCTCCAGCATGTAGACCAGGTCCTCGGTGGCCACATTGCCCGTGGCCCCCGGCGCGAAGGGACAGCCTCCGATGCCGCCGACCGAGGCGTCCAGCACATCGACGCCGGCCTGCACTGCGGCATAGGCGTTGGCGACGCCGGTGTTTCGGGTGTCATGGAAATGCAGTCGCAGGGTCGCGGCCGGGGCGACGGCGCGCGCGGACTCGATCTTGCGCGTTACGCTCCACGGATCGCCGACGCCGATGGTGTCGGCCAGGCCGATCTCCTTGACGCCCAGGGCCGCCAGCTCGGCGACGATGGACGACACCTGCTCGACCGAGACCTCGCCGTCGAAGGGGCAGCCCCAGACGCAGCTGAGCGTGGCCGACAGGGCCGGGACTGACGTGTCCGCGCCGTCGGAGTTGTGCCGCTGGGCCAGAATCTCGCTCAGCATGGCGATCTGGCCCCGCACATCCAGCCCCTGATTCTTCAGGCCGAAGCCGTCGGTGACGGACAGGGCGATGTTGACCTCGTCGACACCGGTTCCCAGCGCGCGATCATACCCCCTGCCGTTCAGGACCAGGCCGATGCGGCTGCGGCCCGGCGTCGTGGGCAAGGCGGCCATGACCTCTTCCGCCCCCGCCATCTGGGGGACCAGCCGGGGATGGACGAAGCTGACGGCCTCGATGCGGCGCGCACCTGCAGCCTCCAGCCTCAGCACGAGTTCGGCGCGAACGGCGGGGTCGAGGATGGCCTTTTCGTTCTGCAGGCCGTCGCGGGGCCCGACTTCGACGATCTGGATCGGACGGCTCATGGCCGGGGGGCCGAAGCCGCGCCGCCCGGCGCATCCGGCGGGGCGTAGAGCGTCAGCCGCACGTCGTCGCCGCTGGAATAGTTGTGGCCGGTGACCACGCCGACGGCCGTTCCGGGCACGCCGGTCCGGGCCGTCGCGGCGCGGAAGGCCTCGGCGTCGCGATCCTCGACGATCGCAGGACGACCGTCGGCCAAGGCCTTGGCTGCGCCCATGGCGTTGGTCAGTTCGGTGTCGCGCCCGGTCAGGAAGACGAAGCTGGGCTCGTGGAAAGTGGTGATGGCGACCGGGCCGGGGGTCAGGCCCTGACGCGGCGACAGGCCGTTCTTCTCCAGCGCCGCTTCCAGACGTGGCGCGATCGACAGGGGCCGCAGCTGACGGATCGTCCCCGCCAGCGCGGCGTGGGCGAGAACGCCGAAAACCATGGCGATCAGCACGCCGGTGACGGCCGCCCGGTTCAGCAACAGGAAGCCGCCGATCAGGGCGGCCATGGCGGCGCAGACGACGGTGATCGTCGCCCAGGTCTGGGCCGTCGAGGTGCCGAAGGCGGTCAGGCCGTAGACGGTGATGCCGCTGATCACCACGGCGGCGAAGACGGCGAGGCCCGCTCCGGCCCAGCGCGACACGGTCCCGACCGGCCGCGTCAGAGCGGCGGCCATCAAGAGGGCGATCGCGCCGAATGTGGGCAATGTGTAGTGCCAGAGCTTGGTCGGTGCGATCTCGAAGATCAGCCAGCAGGGAACCAGCCAGCAGACCAGGAACCGGATCGCCGGCTCGGCCCGGCGGCTCCACCCGGTCGACAGGGCGGCGGGCAGCATCAGGGTGGCGGGGAACAGCAGCAACGGCGACAGGACGGCGTACATGCCGGGGAAGCCGCCATGGCTCTCGGCGACGCCGGTGACCTTCTCGCCGAGGTCGCCGCCGATGGCCTCGCGCCAGAAGCCGCCGTCTGTGGCGATGGTGATGGCGATGGCCCACGGCCCGACGATCAAGACCAGCAGGGGCAGCCCCCAACCCCAGCCCAACCGCTTCAGCCAGGCCCACTGACGATCCCACATGGACAGCATCAGCAAGGCCGGGACGACGACGAGCAGGCCGATCGGACCCTTGATCAGGATCGACAGGCCCAGCCCGATCCAGACCATCAGCTTCCACGGACGCTGCGACGGATCGCCCTTGATCAACGTCCCGGCCCGCGACGCCATATAGAGCCGCGCCAGCCCGGCCATGGCCAGGGTGACGGAGCCGCACAGCATGGCGTCGGTCTTGGCGATCCCGGCCTCCGACGACAGCAGGAAAGTCGCGCCCAGCATGGCGCCGGCCAGGAATCCGGCTCTTGCGCCGAACAGCGCCGTCCCGACCCAAGCGCAGGCCCAGGCGGCCAGCATGGCGCCCAGCAGCGATGGAATCCGGTAAGGAGCGATGTCGCGGTTTTCGACCTTGGACGTCAGGCCGACGGCCACGGCCTGCATCCAGTAGATGCCCACGGGCTTCTTCCAGCGGGGCTCATCCTGGAAGCGGATGTCGACGTAATCGTCGCTTTCCAGCATCTGCGATGTCGCCTGGGCGTAGCGGCTCTCGTCGCGATCCAGCGGAGGCAGCAGCAACAGGCTGGGCAGGCCGGCGATCAGGGCCACCAGCGCGGCCAGCAGCGGGCCACGCCAGCCGGCGAGATATCGGTCCAGGTTCGGGCGCGTCATGCGTCGTTGCTAACACGAAGATGAACGGAGCGTCAGCGGCTCGGGGGTGCAGACGTGGCGTCCGGGAACAAATTGGGCTTAGAGAGCCAGGATGCAAAGCGCCGGAACCCCAGAAATTTCCATCGTCGTTCCGGTTCACAACGAGGCCGGAGCCGCCGGGCCGTTGGCGCGCGAGATCGCCGAAGCCTTCGCCGGGCGCTCTCACGAGATCATCTTCGTGGACGACGCCAGCCGCGACGCGACCCTGGCCGAACTGCGCGTCGTGGCGGCGGACCTGCCGGCGCTGCGGGTCCTGGGTCATGCGACCAATGCGGGCCAGAGCCGCGCCGTTCGCACAGGCGTGCTGGCGGCGCGGGGCGCGATCGTTGTGACCCTGGACGGCGATGGCCAGAACCCGCCGGTCGATGCGCCGAAGCTGGCCGACGCCCTGTTGGCCGCGCCGGCGAACGTCGCCCTGGTCGGCGGGGTCCGCCAGAAGCGTCAGGACTCCGAGGCCAAGCTGTGGGCGTCGCGCTGGGCCAATCGGATCCGAAAGCGCCTGCTGGGCGACGACGCGGACGACACGGGCTGCGGGTTGAAGGCGTTTCGGCGCGACGTCTTCCTGCGCCTGCCCTACTTCGATCACATCCACCGCTACCTGCCGGCGCTGATGATCCGCGAGGGGTATGAGAACCGCTACCTGCCGGTCGGGCACCGTCACCGCGAGACGGGGCAGTCGAAATACACCAACTGGGGCCGGCTGCGGGCCTCGGTGTCCGACCTGCTGGGCGTGGTCTGGCTCAAGAGCCGGTCGCGCAGGCCGGGGGCGATCTCGGAATACTAGAGGCCAGCGCATTCCTTCGCTCAAGCAGTGAGCGACCGCGTCGCGAGCGTCAGCGCACCTAACAGGCGACAGCCGTAGCGGTATGGAGCGAACGGGAGTATCCGTCGTTCACAAGCTGCGCCGTTCCAATGCGAGACACAGACATGCTGATCGCCCTGCCTCTGCTGGTCATTCCTGTGATCCTCTACAACATCGTTATCCTGACCGGCCTGGGCGGCGGCGGACTGGCGGCGGCCGACGAGGCGCTGCGCCAGTCGATGTTCTCGATTCCCATGGCGTCTGGAGCGAGCTGGAACGTCGGGATCGGCGACCTGATCCTGTTCCTGTCGCTGATCCTGCTGTTCTTCGAGCTGCTGAAGTCGACGTCGAGCCAGAAGGTGGCGATCGTCAATCACGCCCTGTCGATGATCCTGTTCGTCATCTGCCTGGTCGAGTTCCTGCTGGTCCGCGGCTTTGCCACTTCGACCTTCTTCCTGATCGTGTCGATGGTCATGCTGGACGTGCTGGCCGGCTTCATCGTGACGATCATCTCGGCCCGCAAGGACCTGGATTTCGGCGGAGGCGCCTAGATCCGGCCGTCAGATCAGGGCGGCGAAGATCAGCGAGACGACGATCACGTCGAAAGCCTTGGCGGCGAAGGCGAGGGTCATGGCGGCGTCCGGAAGCTGGCGTTCGCTTCCGTCGCTGCAAGGCTCGGGCCAGCCCTAGAGGTCGGTCTTCTTGATCTGCCCGGCGGGGGGGCGACGCTCTTTTTCGCCGGCGTATTCGTTGCCCAGATAGCTGGCTCGGGCCGCATCCAGGACCGGCGGTCCGCCCTTCAGGCCTTTGCGCTGACCGGTCTGGCCCATCATCTGGGCTGCGAAGGCCGCCGCAGGGTCGAGTGGCGCCGTCGAGGCGGCAGGGGTTGCCGGGTCGGGGACTTCATCGACCACCTCGCCGACCGGGACCAGTTCGCGGCTGGTCGAACCGGCGCGGCGCTCGGCCTCGCGCCGCTGGGCCGCGCGGCGGTCGCGGCCTTCGACGGGTCCGACGGGGCGGACGCCGTCGGTCACGGCTTGCCAGAGCTCTGAGTTGAACCTGCGAGCTTGTCGATCTGGGCCCGCATCTCGTCCATCTGCTGGCGCATCAGGTCCAGAGTCGCATCGGCCGGGGTGGCGACGGGGGCCGCCGGGGCCTCGCCCTCGGTCTTGCCGTAGGCGAAGGCCGGGAACATCTTCATGGCGTTCTGGAACATGGCCATGTTCTGCTTGACCGCCGCCTCCATCATGCCGCCGCCCATCAGGCCGGCAGCCGGCGTCGCGCCGAACGCCTTGGTCATCTGGTCGCGGAATCCTTCCTGCTGGCGGGAGAAGTTTTCCAGCGACATCTCCAGATAGGAAGGCAGGACGCCTTCCATCTGGCCGCCGTAGAAGCCGATCAGCTGGCGCAGGAACTGGACGGGCAGCAGGGCCTGGCCCCGGCTTTCCTCCTCGAAGATGATCTGGGTCAGGATCTGGCGGGTCAGTTCCTCGTTGGTCTTGGCGTCGAAGACCACGAAATCGACGCCCTCGCGGACCATCTTGGCCAGGTCGTCAAGGGTGACGTAGGCCGAGGTCGAGGTGTTGTAGAGCCTTCGGTTGGCGTATTTCTTGATGACGACGGGGTCGCCGTTTCCGGCGCCGCTCTTGGTCTTTCCGCCCGGGCTGTTGCTGTCGGCCACTGCAGTGTCCTTGTTCGCGTCTTGTTGCGTCGCGAGATCGAACAGGAAAAGTCTGCAACTTTTCCTGATCCCGCTTCAGGCGGCCGTTATCCCGCAGCGCGAAGCGACGCGCCAGTGCTTTGATATCAGGCGAGAGACGGCGCCAGGACCACGCCGACCAGAACCGCCGCCCAGTGCACGCCGGCTCCGGCTACGACGAAGCCATGCCAGATCGCGCGGCGGTATTTCAGCTTGGGCGAGATGAAGACGAAGACGCCGGAGGTGTAGATCACGCCGCCCAGCACCAGCAGGCCCAACGCGACCGGATGGACCGTGTCGAGCATCGGCTTCAGGGCGATCACGGCCAGCCAGCCGAAGATGGCGTAGACCGCGCTCCAGAAGGCGTCGGAAATGCGCGGGGCGACCAGCTTGGCCGCCACGCCGGCGAAGGCGATGGTCCAGACCACGACGGTGAAGCCGATGGCCCACCAGCCCTCGAAACGCTGGGTGGTGAAGGGGGTGTAGCTGCCCGCGATCATCAGGAAGATGGCCGCCTCGTCCAGACGGCGCAGCACGGGGCGCGCCTTGCACGGGCGGGTCAGATTGTAGACGGTCGAGGCCGCCAGCATGGCGATGAGGCACAGGGCATAGATCGCCGTGGCGAACACCGCGCCGAACCCGGCGTAGAAGGCCGACAGCACCGCCAGCACAACCCCGCCGACCGCCGCCAGCGTCAGGCCGACGACATGCACGACCAGGTCGGCCGTCTGTTCGGACGGCGTCTGGTAGTGCTCCGCCAGATCGATCTCGTCCGGCGTGCACAAACGTGTGGCGTGGCGCTTCAGTGCGTTCAGCATCGTCCCACCCAACTCGGCAGTTCTGCCAGTCGTTCCCTGCATATTGGCGCTCGACGATGACTTTCACCTGAACGGGGCGGTCGCAGGTGACGAAAGCCGAAGGATGCGGCAGAAACGCCACGCAAACTTTCCAACGGCCTAACGGGCGCCGCGCTCGGCAAGACCCGATCAAGGATCATCTCATGACCGACGTCGTCATCGTCTCCGCCGCCCGCACGCCCGTCGGATCGTTCCTGGGGGCGCTGTCGTCCCTGCCGGCTTCCAAGCTGGGCGAGATCGCGATCAAGGCGGCTCTGGAGCGGGCGGGCGTCGATCCGGCCGACGTGGACGAGGTGATCCTGGGCCATGTGCTGCAGGCCGCCGCGGGTCAGGGCCCGGCGCGCCAGGCGTCGATGGGCGCGGGCATCCCGCAGGAAACGCCGGCCTGGAGCCTGAACCAGATCTGCGGCTCGGGCTTGCGGGCCGTGGCCCTGGGCTATCAGCAGATCGCCTTGGGCGACGCCAAGGTCATCGTCGCCGGCGGTCAGGAGAGCATGAGCCAGGCGCCCCACGCCCAGCATCTTCGGACAGGTCAGAAGATGGGCGATCTGTCGTTCACCGACACCATGATCAAGGACGGCCTGTGGGACGCTTTTAACGGCTATCACATGGGTCAGACGGCCGAGAACATCGCCGAGGCCCACCAGATCAGCCGTGCGGCGCAGGACGAATTCGCTCTGGCCAGCCAGCACAAGGCCGAGGCCGCGCAGATCTCGGGCAAGTTCGACGAGGAGATCGTTCCGGTCGTGATCGCGGGCCGCAAGGGCGACGTGACCGTCGACAAGGATGAGTACATCCGTCACGGCGCAACGCTGGAGTCGATGGAGAAGCTGAAGCCCGCCTTCGCCAAGGAGGGTTCGGTGACGGCGGCCAATGCCTCGGGCCTGAACGACGGGGCGGCGGCGCTGGTGTTGATGTCGGCGGACGAAGCCAAGGCGCGCGGCATCGAGCCGCTGGCGCGGATCGTGTCCTGGGCCACGGCGGGCGTCGATCCCAAGGTCATGGGCACCGGCCCGATCCCGGCGTCCAAGAAGGCGCTGGAGAAGGCGGGCTGGACGGTCGCTGACCTCGATCGAGTCGAATCCAACGAGGCCTTCGCGGCGCAGAGCCTGTGCGTGCTGAAGGAGCTGGGGCTGGATGCGTCCAAGGTGAACGTCAACGGCGGGGCGATCGCCATTGGCCATCCGATCGGGGCCTCGGGCGCACGCATCCTGACGACACTGCTGCATGAGCTGAAGCGCATCGGAGGCGGCAAGGGTCTGGCCACCCTGTGCATCGGCGGCGGCATGGGCGTGGCCCTGTGCGTTGAGCGGGATTGATCTTTATCTCTCCCCATAATGGGGAGGGAGAGCCTGTCATCAATCGTAGCTGACGCCCGTCAGATAAAGGCCGTTGGACGGTGACACGGGCCCGCACGCAGTTCGATCTCGCGCCTCAAGAGCGAGCCTGACATCCTCCGGAGACCATCTTCCGAGACCGACCTCGACCAAGGTTCCGGTCATCGAGCGGACCTGACGGTGGAGAAAGGATCGGGCCTCGAAGACCAGATGGATTTCCCCGCCCACGGGCGTGACCGTTGCGAGGTCGAGCGTCTTCTCCGGCGATTTCGACTGGCAGGCCAGGTCGCGGAAGGTGGTGAAGTCGTGGTGGCCGATCAGGCGGTTCGCACCCGCCTGCATGGCCTCGGCGTCGAGCGGCTTTCGGACATGCCAGACGCGGCCGCGCTCCAGCGCCGGGCGGCCGGGGCGGTTGAGGATGCGGTAGAGGTATTTGCGGCCCGTCGCCGAGAAGCGGGCGTGCCAGTCGTCGGCGACGGCGGTGCAGTCGAGGACGGCGACGCCCTCCTTGATCAGGTGGGCGTTGAGGGCGTTCATCACCGTCGCGGCGGGCCAGTCCTTCTCGAGATCGACATGGGCGACCTGGCCGGTGGCGTGGACGCCGGAATCGGTGCGGCCGGCGGCGGCGATGCGGACGGTCTGGCCGCAGAAGGCGTGGACGGCGGTCTCGATGACGCCCTGGACGGTCGGCTGACCCTCCTGGGCCTGAAAGCCATTGTAGGGGCCGCCGTCGTATTCGATGTCCAGCCTGTAGCGGGGCATCAGCCCAGGATCGTCCCGACGGGCAGGGCAAAGCCGTTCAGAAAGTCGGCGGGGGATTGCTGGGCCTTGCCCTCACGCTGGACGCGGAGCAGGCGGACGACGCCCCTCCCTCCTTCAGAGTCCGGACCCGTGGCGATCAGCAGGTCGTCGTCTAGAACCTCGCCGGGGGCGCCGGAGCCCTTGAGGCTGGATCGGGAGAGAAGGGCTTTCACACGGACCGGGCCGGCGTCGGACGGGGCCTCGAACCACGCGCCGGGGAAGGGCGAGAGGCCGCGGACGTGGCAGTCGATCTCGGCGGCCGGGCGGGTCCAGTCGATGCGGGCCTCGGCCGGGGTGATCTTCCGGGCGTAGGTGGGTTCGCCGACCTGGGGGGTCTCGGTGACGCCGCCGCGCTCGATCGCGGCGAGCGCCCGGGTCCACAGGGTCGCGCCGGTGGTGGCCATGCGGTCGGCGAGGGTGGCGGCTGTGTCATCCGGCTGGATCGGCAGGATCTCGCTGAGCAGGATCGCGCCCTCGTCCAGCCCCTCGGACATGCGCATGATCTGGACGCCGGTCTCACGGTCCCCGGCCATGATGGCGCGCTGGATCGGGGCGGCGCCACGCCAGCGGGGCAGCAACGAGCCGTGCAGGTTGAAGCAGCCGAGGCGGGGCGCCTCCAGCACGGCAGGCTTGAGTATCTGGCCGTAGGCGACGACGCAGGCGGCGTCGAGATCGAGGCTCTGGAAGTCGGCGATGGCCTCGGGCGACTTCATGCTTTCCGGCGTGAAGACCGGCAGGCCCATGGTCTCGGCGAAGGCGTGGACGGGGGACGGCGTCAGCTTCTGACCGCGTCCCTTGGGCCGGGGCGGCTGGGAATAGACGGCGACGATGTCGTGACCCGAGGCGATCAGCTCGGCCAGCGACGGCACGGCGAAGTCGGGGGTACCCATGAAGGCAAGGCGCATGGGCGGGGTTTAGACGGAGTGGCGGACTACTGCCAGCGGGTGGAGACGCCGCCGCCCTCGTCCCATTCGCCGCCGGCGTCGAGCGCGTCGTCGAAATCGAGCAGGCGATCCAGCAGAACCCCGGCGACGATGCCGAGCGCGGCCACGCCGACCAGGGTGATGACGGAGCCGATGCCGACCTTTTCAGAGCGGGTCAGGCGGCGGCGACCTTGCGGGTCGATGACATAGGATTTCGCCCGACCTTGATTGAAACGGGCCATCAGGCGTCTTCCCTCAACCGCATGGTCTTCTTGACCTTGGACATGGCCCGGTCGCGGCGCAGGCGCGACAGGTGGTCGATGAACAGGACGCCGTTCAGATGGTCCAACTCGTGCTGGTAGCAGACGGCGTAGAGACCCTCGATCTCTTCCTCGATCCGCTTGCCGTCCCGGTCCAGATGGGCGACCCGGATGCGGGCCGGGCGCTCGACCTGGTCGAAATACTCCGGGATTGAGAGGCAGCCTTCCTCGTAGCAAAAGAGCTCGTCCGACGCCCAGAGGACTTCCGGGTTGACGATGAAACGGGGGTTTGGGACGCGGGTTTCCTCACCCTCGGCCGCCGGTTCGGCGCCTTCAGGAGCGGGGCCATCGCCCAGGTCCATGACGACGACGCGGCGAAGATCGCCGATCTGAACGGCCGCCAGACCGATGCCCGGCGCGTCGTACATCGTGTCCAGCATGTCATCCATCAGGGAACGGACGCTGTCGTCGACAGTAGCGACGGGCGTGGAGACCTGCTTCAGGATCGCCAGATCGGGGGCGTTGTCGATGGTCAGGATGCGTTGGATGGCCATGGCGGTCAGGTAGGCGCGGGGGCCCAAAGGGTCAAGTTGGGCCCTCAGTTCTGACCCGGAAGCGGCCTCGGCTTCCGGTCGGCGTCGATGGCGACGTATGTAAAGACGCCTTCGGTCACGCGCGATACCGCATGGGTCGAGCGCGGACGTTTCCAGGCCTCGACGCGGACGCGAATCGAGGTGCGGCCGGACTTGATGACCGTCGCATACAGCGACACCTCGTCGCCGACCGAGACGGGCTGATGGAAGACCATGGCGTCGACGGCGATGGTGGCGCAACGGCCCTGGGCCAGGTCGAAGGCCGGGGTCGAGCCGGCGAGGTCCATCTGGGCCAGCAGCCAGCCGCCGAAGATGTCGCCCTCGGGGTTGGTGTCGGCCGGCATGGCGATGACACGCCCGACGAGCTGGCCGTCGGGCGTGTGGGTCGGTTCGTTCAAAGGATCAGTCCTGGGGCTTCAGGTGGTCGTCCAGCCAGTGGAAGACCTCGTTGTGCCATTGCAGGCTGTTCTGGGGCTTCAGGACCCAGTGGTTCTCGTCCGGGAAGACGATCAGCCGGCTCTCGACGCCGCGACGCTGCAGGGCCGTGAAGGTCGACAGGCCTTGCGAGGTCGGGATGCGGTAGTCGCGATCGCCCTGGACGACCAGCATCGGCGTCTTCCAGTCCTCGACGTGGTGGACCGGGTTGAAGCGCTCGTAGCCCTCGGGGTTGTCATAGACGGTGCCGCCATATTCCCACTCGGTGAACCACAGTTCCTCGGTGCCGTAGCCCATGCCGCGCACGTCGAAGACGCCGTCATGGTTGACCAGGCATTTGAACTCGTCGGACCAGTTCCCGGCGATCCAGTTGATCATGTAGCCGCCGTAGGAGGCGCCGAGCGCGCAGGCGTTGTCGCCGTCGAGGAAGGAATACCGGTCCTGAGCGGCGGCCCAGCCCTTCTGCAGGTCTTCCAGCGGACGGTCGCCCCAGTGTTCGGAGATCGCATCGGTGAAGCCCTGGCCGTAGCCGGTCGAGCCGTGGAAATCGATCATCACCACCGCATAGCCGGCGCCGGCGTAGCTCTCCGGGTTCCAGCGGTAGGACCAGCTGTTTCCGAATGACCCCTGAGGTCCGCCGTGGATCAGGAAGGCGACGGGATATTTGCGACCCTCGACATAGCCGGCGGGCTTGATGACGTAGCCGTGGACGGTCTCGTTGTTCCAGCCCGGGAAGGAGAACTGCTCGGCTTCGCCGAACTGGCGGCTGTCGAGTTCCGGGTTCACGTCGGTGATCTGGATCGGCAGCTCGCGACCCCGGAAGGTCTTGACGTAGAGCTCGGACGGCGAGGTCAGGCTGTCCATCGCCAGGACGAAGCCGGAGGGGGTCTGTTCGAAGGCCGAGACGTGGCCGGGACCGGTGATGGGAACGACCGCGCCGTTGGCGGCGTCGATCTGGAACAGCTTCACCTGGCCCACGTCGCCGGCGGTGACGAACAGGCTGCGGCCGTCTGCGGACCATTGCAGGGTGTCGGCGGAACGATCCCAGTTGGCGGCGACCTGACGCTTGGCGCCGGTGGCCACGTCCATCAGCACGATCTGATAGCGATCGGCCTCGAAGCCGGGCCGCGCCATCGCACGATAGGCCAGGGTTCGGCCGTCCGGCGAGTAGACAGGACCGGTGTCCCAAGCGTCGTTGTCGTCGGTCAGGTTCTCGAAGCCCGGACCGGTCAGGCCCGTGGTCTTGAACAGGTCGAAGTTGGTGCTCCACGGCTCGGTCTGGCCGGCGACGCGGGCCGAGAAGACGATGGCCGAGCCGTCTGGCGTGAAGGTAAACTCGCTCTCGTCGCCGAAGGGCTTGGAGGGGGTGTCGCCGTCGAAGCCGTGAGTGACCCAGGCGGGCTCGCCGGAGCCGTCGGCGTTGACCACGAACAGGTGGTTCTGGGTGCCGTCGGCCCAGGTGTCCCAGTGGCGCACGAACATCCGGTCATAGACCTGGCCGGTGGATTTGCGGCCCGCCGCTTCCTCGCCCCGGGCGACCGAACATGCCAGGTCGTCGCAGGTGGGGTAGACGGCGAGCGACACCGCGATCTTGGACGCGTCGGGGCTGAGGCGGTAGGCGTTGACGTCGATGGGCAGGGTCGTGACCTGGGTCGCGCGTGCGCCGGTCGCATCGGTCTTCCAGATCTGGCTCGTTCCCGACCGGCCGGAGAGGAAATACAGCGCGCCGTCGGAGCCCCAGCGCGCGGTGTTGGCGCCGCCCTCGGAGATCGCCAGGCGGCGCGGCTCGCCGCGGCCGTTCAGGTCCTGGATGAACAGGCTGGAGACGCCGCGATTGGCCTCCATGTCGGTGGCGCGCACGGCGTAGACGACCTTGGTCCCGTCCGGCGACACACGCGGGTCCGACAGCCGATTGGCGTTGAGCATGTCGGTGTAGGTGAAGGCGCGCTCGGCGGCAGCCGATGGGGCATCGGAGGTCTGGGCCAGCGCCGGGGCGGCGACGAGCAGGGCCAGAACGGCGCAGGCGGAGAGCAGGGAACGGTGACGCATCGGACGGCTCCTGGGGATGGTGTTGGCGCTGGCGTAGCACCGGGCGAGGCGGCGCGGAAGTTGCCTCGGGCCGCATCGCCGCGGCTTGCCTGCATTCCGCGCAAAGGCGACAAGGGTGGCGCATGACCGCTTCGCTTTCCGCGCCACCCCACATGCCTTCCGCCGCCCCGGGGCGGCGGGCTGCTCACATCGTGGACGTGTTGATCGCCGAGCGGGCGCCTCGGCTGACGGGATCGCTGCTTTGGCCTCTGATCCGACCAGGCCTCTACGGCCTGCTGGGATACGGTAAGGCGCGCCGGATGGCGGATGCGATCGCGGGTCTGTCCGGTCATGCGGCGCTGGATCATGTCTCGAATCTGCTGGACCTGAAGGTGTCGAGCCTGAACCTGGACCGGCTGCCCGCGACCGGGCGGTGCATCGTCGTGGCCAACCATCCTACGGGGATCGCGGACGGGATCGCGGTCTATGACGCCATCCGGAAGCGCCGTTCCGACGCTATCTATTTCGCCAACGCCGACGCCATCCGGGTGTCGCCCCGGCTGGACGAGGCGATCATCCCCGTCGAGTGGGTGGTGGACAAGCGCACCCGCGCCAAGACCCGCGCGACCCTGGACGCCGCCAAGGCCGCGTTCGAGGCCGAGCGGTGCGTCGTCATGTTCCCGGCCGGACGGCTGGCCCGCGCCGGCAAGGACGGGACCCTGACAGATCCCGAATGGGCTCCGACCGCGAGCTCGCTGGCGCGCAAATATGGAGCGCCGGTGGTGCCGATCCATGTGACGGGGCCGAACTCGACCCTGTTCCACCTGTTCAACCGGGTGTCGCCGGAACTGAGGGACATCACTCTGTTCCATGAGCTGCTGAACAAGCGAAAGAAGCCCTTCCGGCTGATGGTCGGCAAGCCCATCCCGCCGAGCCGGCTGGATATCGACGCGGTCCGGGCGACCTATGCGCTGAAGGCCTTCGTCGAGCGCGTTCTACCATCGCAGCCCGACGCGGATTTCGCATGAGCGTCGGGATCAGTCTCGCCGATGCAGAGGCAACGACGGCGCTTGGCGCGTCCATCGCGCCCCGGCTCGAGCCCGGCGAGGCAGTGCTGCTCTACGGGCCGCTCGGCATGGGCAAGTCGACGCTGGCGCGGGGCCTGATCCGCGCGCTGGCCGGACCGGAAGAGGACGTGCCGTCGCCGACCTTCACCCTGGTGCAGTTTTACGAGACGAACCCCCCCATCGCCCATTTCGACCTCTATCGCCTGACCCGGCCGGAGGAGGCTTTCGAGATCGGGCTGGACGAGGCGCTGGACGTCGGCGCTGCCCTGATCGAATGGCCCGAGCGGCTGGGCGACGATCCCGTCCGCGCCCTGGGCCGCGACCGGCTGACCATCGTCCTGGAAGAGCGCGGCGAGGGACGGCATGCGACCGTTTCCGGCGCAGGGGCATGGGCATCCAAGATCAACGCCGTCCTCGAAAGCCTGCCAAAGAGCCTGAATGTCTGAGACCGTGACCGACCGAGAGGCCCAGAGGGTCGCCTTCCTGACCCAGGCGGGTCTCGCCGACGCCCGTCGGGCACCCCTGCCCGGCGACGCGTCCACGCGCCGGTATGAAAGACTGACCCCCGCGAACGGCCCCGGCCTGATGCTGATGGATCAGGTCGCCGCGGACGAGAGCCCACCGGCCGATCCCTCGTGGTCGCCGGAAAGGCGCAGGGCCGAGGGCTGGAACGCGACCGCGCGCCTGTCGGCGGGGCGGATCGAGGCGTACGCCGCCGTCGCCTCCCACCTGCGGAGCGTCGGGCTGTCCGCACCCGCGATCGTCGCGCTCGACGCGTCTGCCGGGCTCGCGGTGCTGGAGGATTTCGGCGACGACCTGTTCGCGCGGGTGATCGAGGCCGGCCAGGACGAGACGCCGCTCTATCTGGCCGCCGTCGAGGCTTTGGCCGAACTTCACGCCGCGCCGACGCCGCCGATCCTGACGGGCGCGGCGGGCCAATGGCCGCTGCAGGTCTATGACCAGACCGCGCTTCAGGGCGGGGCCGATCTGTTCGTCGAATGGTTGCCCAAGCTGAAGCCGGAGCTGAGCTTCGACGCGGCCGCCATCGCCGACTGGCATGCCGCCTGGAGGCCCATCGTCGCTGAGGGCGAGGCCGGCGCATCGGTCGTCGCGCACCGGGACTATCACGCCGAGAACCTGATCTGGCTGCCAGAACGAGAGGGCGCCGCGCGGGTCGGCATGATCGATTTCCAGGATGCGGTGCGGGCGCATCCATCGTGGGATCTGCATTCGCTGTTGCAGGATGCTCGCCGCGACGTGTCCGGCGCGCTGGAAGCCGAAGCGCTAGATCGATATTTTTCTGCTGCCCATGTCGCCGACCGCGCCGCCTTCCTGCGATCCTACGCCGGTCTCGCGGCCCTGAACGAGGCGCGCATCCTGGGCATCTTCGCCCGGTTGATCGTGCGTGACGACAAGCCTCGCTACGCCGCCTTCATGCCGCGCATGTGGTCGCATCTGAACGCCAACCTGACTAAGCCGGGCCTCGAAGGCGTCGCCCGATGGTTCGATCGGCATGTCCCGGCAGGGGTGCGGGCATGACTGTGCCCAAGACCGCGATGGTCCTCGCCGCCGGTCTCGGAACGCGGATGCGGCCGTTGACCGATGACCGGCCCAAGGCTCTGGTCGAGGTCGGGGGACGGGCCCTCATCGACCACACGATCGACCGGCTGAGCGCGGCGGGGGTGGAGCGGATCGTGGTCAACGTTCACGCCTTCGCCGACCGTCTGATCACCCATCTTGACGCACGACTGGACCGGGGGCGGATCACGATTTCCGATGAGCGGGCGCACCACCTACCGCTGGAGACCGGGGGCGGCATCAAGGCGGCGCGCGCCCATCTCGGCGAGGCGCCCATCCTCGTCGCCAATATCGACAGCGTCTGGATCGAGGATGCAGAACCGCCGGCGACGGCCATCGCAGACCTGTGCCGGGGGTTCGAACTGGCGCGCGAGACCTGTCGACTGATGCTCGTTTCCATGGAGCGGACCATGGGGCTGGACGGGCCGGGCGATTTCCTGATGGACGACGAAGGTCGGCTGACCGGGCGACGGACGGCCGGCGTGGCGACGGCGCCGCTGAACTATATGGGCGTCCATATCGTCGATCCTCGGCCGATCTATGAGCATCCCGAAACCGAATTCGGCCTCTTCCCCGCCGGCGGCGGCCTGTGGGGCGGATGGGCGGCGGAGGGCCGGCTGCGCGGGTCGGTGATGTCCGGCGACTGGATGCACGTCGGCGACCCTCAGGCCCGTGATGACGCCGAGGCGCGGCTGAGCCGGAAATGACGGCGTTCGATCCGTTCGCCGGCGGCGCCCCGCGCTGGTTTTCGATCCCGGCGCATCGGCCGTTTCTGGAAGATCTGGCGGCGGGTGTGCTCGACTGGCTGGGAGACAACCCTCCCGAGGCCCTGTCGGACGCGACCATCCTGTTGCCCAACCGCCGCGCGGCGCGGGCGTTCACGGGCGCGCTTTCGACGCTGAGTGGAGACCGGCCGGTGCTGCTGCCGCAGGTGCGGCCGCTGGGCGATCTGGAGGAAGACGAGCCGCCGTTCTCGCCGGGCGAGCTGGGGCTGGACCTGCCGCCGTCGATCGCGCCCCTGACGCGGCGGTTCGAGATGGCGCGGATGATCGCCGAGGACTTTGCGCCCGGAATCGCCCCGCTCCGGGCGCTGGAGCTGGCCGATGGGCTGGGGGCGTTTCTGGATTCCTGCCACATCGAGGAGGTCGCCGATCCGGGGACGGTGGCGACGCTGGTCGAGGGCGATCTCGCCGAGCACTGGCAGGCGTCGGCGGAGTTTCTGGGCCTGGCGGTCCATGCCTGGCCCAGGCGGCTGGAAGCCATGGGGCTGGTGGATGCGTCGTGGCGGCGGACGCGGCTGCTGCGACTTCTGGCCGAGCGGTGGGCCGCGCATCCGCCGCAGGGACCGGTGATCGCGGCGGGATCGACCGGCACGGTGAAGGCGGCGGCGGATGTGCTGAGAGCCGTCGCCGATGCGCCGTTCGGATGCGTGGTCTTGCCGGGGCTCGATCTGGATCTTGGCGAGGCGGCCTGGGGCGCGATCGAGGAGCAGCATCCCCAGTCGGCGTTGAAGCGGCTGCTGGCGCGAGCGGGGGTGGCGCGCGAGGCCGTGCGGCCATGGTTCCGGCGACCGGCCGATCCGGGCGTCGAGGCGCGAGGCCTGGCGCGCCAGAGGCTGATCCATGAGGCGCTGCGCCCGGCCGATGCGACGGCGGACTGGCGCACGGAAATCTCGCGGTTCAGGGCCGAGGCGGCGAATGCGGGGATGGCGGCGGACCCGATCGCCCTGGGGCTGGAAGGGCTGTCTGTCGTTTCGGCGCGGACGGAAGAAGATGCGGCCGCGACCATCGCCCTGATGATGCGCGAGACGCTTGAGGCGCCGGGTCGGACCTGTGCCCTGGTCACGCCGGACCTGGCGCTGGGACGCAGGGTCGAGGCGCGGCTGGAGCGGTGGGGGATCGTGCCGGATTCGTCGTCCGGCGCGACGCTGGACCGGATGCCGGTGGGGGTGCTGATCGATCTGTGCGCGCGCTGGATGGCCGATCCGCTGAAGCCCCAGACGATACTGGCGCTGATCAAGCATGAACTCACGACGCTGCTCGAGGCATCGGACGATGCGGTGGCCGAGTTGGAGAAGGTCGCGTTCCGGGGACCACGCACGCGGGACTGGACCCGGATCGAGGCGCGGCTGACGCAGGCGGCGGCGCCGCGTCGCAACGGCGCGCCGCCGTCGGACTGGACCCTGGCGCGTCTGGCCGGGGCGACCGCGCTGGCGGGCCGGCTTCAGGGGCTGTGCGAGGCCGCGTCGCTGGGGCGGGAGGCCAGGCTGGACGAGGCGGCGCGCAGGCTGACGGGGTTGGTCGAGGCGTTGGCCGGCGTCGAGGTCTGGGCCGGACCGGACGGCGAAAGCGCTGCGTCTACGCTGTCGCAGCTGATCGAGGGCGGGGCGTCGCTGGGGGCTGTGTCGCCAGGAGATTTCGCCGAACTGGTCGCGGGGCTGCTGCGCGATCAGACGGTGCGGACGGGCGGGGCGACGCATCCGTCGCTGCGCATCCTGGGGGCGATCGAGGCGCGGCTGGTTCGGGCCGACAGAATGATCCTGGCGGGGCTCGAAGAGGGCGTGTGGCCGCTGGGCGCGCCGGTCGATCCCTTCCTGTCGCGGCCGATGCGAAAGGCGCTGGACCTGCCGCCGCCGGAGCGCCGCGTGGGCCAGACGGCGCAGGATTTCGTGCAGGGGGCCTGCGCGGCCGAGGCGATCCTGATCCACACCGACCGGCGCGGCGGGCAGCCGGCGGTGCGGTCTCGGTGGCTGTGGCGGCTGGAGATGCTGACGAAGGGTGCCCACGACCCCGGAAATGGCAGGCCGGTGGAGATCAACCGACCGACCGCGATGCTGGACGCAGCGCGGGCGCTGGATGCGCCGGTGACGGGACCGAGCGGACTGGCCAAACGTCCCGCGCCTCGACCACCCGTCGAGCGGCGACCGCGTCAGCTTCCGGTCACGGGTGTCGAGCGGTGGGTGCGCGATCCCTATGCGGTCTATGCCCGCTATGTCTTGAACCTGAAGCCGATGGACCGGCCGGGGCAGTCGGCCGAGGCGATGCTGCGCGGATCGGCGATCCACAAGGCGGTCGAGCGACTGACCCTCTCCTGGCCGGACGTGCTGCCCGACGACTGCGAGGACCAGATCGTTACGCTGCTGCATGAGGAGCTGAGGCACCACGGGTTCGAGGACGCGGCGATGGCGCGCGAGGGGCCGCTGGCGCGGAACGCCGCCCGCTGGCTGACCGGATTCGAGACGCGGCGCCGCGCCAGGGGGATCGAGATCCGGGTCGAGGAGGAGGTCTCGCTGACGTTCGACGCCGACTTCGCGCCCTTCACCGTCACGGCCAAGGCGGACCGGATCGAGCTGTCGTCCTCGGGCGCTGCGATCCTGGACTTCAAGACCGGTGCGGCGCCGTCGGCCAAACAGGTGAAGTCGGGCTTCGCGCCGCAACTGACCCTGACTGGGGCGATCCTGGCCGAGGCGGGGCTGAAGGACATCGGGCCGGTGGAACCCGAAGAACTGACCTATGTCCGCGTCGTGGGCAGGAAGGTCGCCGGCGAGGCGGCGGTGCGGGCCTCGGGCGGCGAGGCGGCCGATCTGTCGATGGCGGCGCTGGCGGGGCTGAAGGCGCGGGTGGCGCGGTTCGACGTGCAGACGACGCCCTATCTCAGCTGGGTCGCGCCCCAGTTCATGGGCACGTTCGGCGGCAACTACGATCACCTGGCGCGGGTGTGGGAGTGGCATGTCGCCGGCGCCGAGGAGTCGGAAGGGTGAGCGTCGAGACCGCCGTCCGCATCCTGCCCGACACCGCCCAGATAGCGGCGGCGGACCCGCGCCAGTCGGTGTTCGTCACGGCCAACGCCGGCTCGGGCAAGACCTCGACCCTGGTCGATCGGGTGGCGCGGCTGCTGCTGGAGGACGTCAGCCCGGCCGAGATCCTGTGCGTCACCTACACCAAGGCGGCGGCGGCGGAGATGCAGGCGCGGCTGTTCGACCGGCTGGGCGCCTGGGCCGTCATGGACGACGCCCGGCTGGAGGCGTCGCTGGCCGATCTGGACGGGCGGGATGCGACGATCCTGTCCAGGACCGAACTGTCGAACGCCCGTCGTCTGTTCGCCAAAGCGCTGGACACGCCGGGCGGGCTGAAGATCCAGACGCTGCATGCCTTCTGCGAAAAGCTGCTGCGGCGGTTTCCGCTGGAGGCGGGGGTGACGCCGGGCTTCACCGTGCTGGAAGACCAGGCGGCGACGGCTCTGTCGCACGAGGCGCGCGAGGATCTGGCGCGGCAGGCGTTGGGCGACGAGGGGGTGATCGGCCGAGCCTACGCCCATTTCGCAGTCGAGCTGGATTTCAAGGCGTTCGAGGGATTGCTGGCTCGGATCGAGGCGGACCGGACGCGATTGCTCGACTATGTCGCGCGGGTCGATGCGGGGGCGTCGCCGGGGCCGCACGAACTGACGGGCGCCGACCCGGGCAGCGACGTGGCGACCATCCAGTCCGAGTTCATGCGGTGGCTGGACCGTGACGAATGGCTGAGCGTCGCCGAGCAGATGGACTCAGGGTCGGTGACGGATCAGGCCTGCGCCAAGCGAATGTGGGAGGCGGAATGGACGTTTCCAGAGGTCGTCTCCGTCTTCCTGACCAGCGGCGCGCCGAGGAAGTCCATGGCGACCAAGAGCGCGCCGGCGCGGGCCCGCGAGTGGCTGACGGCGATGCAGGACAAGGTGGTCGCGACGCTGGGTCAGGTGCGAAAGGCCCGGGTGGCCGAGGACACCGTCCATGTGCTGACCCTGGCACGGGCGCACGGCGCGCTCTACGACGCGGCCAAGGCGCGGCGGGGCGCGCTGGATTTTGGCGATCTGGTCGCGCGGACGGTCGAGCTGCTGACCGTCAAGTCCAGCGCGGCCTGGGTGCTGTTCAAGCTGGACGGCGGGATCGAGCACGTCCTGATCGACGAGGCCCAGGACACGGCCCCGGAACAGTGGGACATCGTAAAGGCCCTGACCGAGGGCTTCTTCTCCGGCATCGGCTCTAAGCGATATGGGGCGGGCAAGGTCGAGCGGACGGTGTTCGCGGTGGGGGACGAGAAGCAGTCGATCTATTCCTTCCAGGGTGCCCGGCCCGAGCGGTTGAGGCAGGAATCGCAACGCTACGACCTAATGGTTCGGGGCGCGGGCGCGCGGTTCGCGGGCGTCGAACTGGCCACGTCGTTCCGCTCGACGCCGGAGGTTTTGCGCTTCGTCGATGCGGTGTTCGAGGGGCCGGCGCGGACCCGGTCGCTGGTCGGGGAAACGGTGGGGGCCATCCCGCCGCACGTCGCCAAGCGGGCCGACGATCGCGGATGCATCGACATCTGGCCGCTGTATGCCGACGAGAAGGCGCCGGAGCGCGACGCCTGGGACGACCCGCTGGATCAGGAGCCGGTGCAGGGCGCCCGCAAGCGTATGGCCGCCGATCTGGCGCGAGAGATCAAGCGTCAGGTCGAGACCGGCGTGGCAGTGCAGGACCGCAAGACGCGGAGCCTGAGGCCCTGCGGATACGGCGACTTTCTGGTGCTGGTGCGCCGCCGCGACGCGACGTTTGAGGAAATCATCCGGGCGATGAAGGCCCAGGGCGTCCCGGTGGCCGGGGCCGATCGGCTGAAACTGTCGTCACATATCGCCTTCGACGACCTGATCACGCTGGGGCGGCTGGCCCTCTATCCGGACGACGAGCTGAGCCTGGCCGAGGTGCTGCGCAGCCCGTTCTGCGATGTGGACGAGGACAGTCTGTTCCAGCTGGCGGGGGCTAAGCCCAAGCGCGGACGGCTGTGGCGAGAGTTGCGGGATCGCGCCGGGGAACGGCCCGAGTGGACGCGTGCGCGGGCGCTGGTCGAGTTCGCCATCGCCAGCCGGGGCCGCGATCCGTTCGCCTTCTTCGCCGGGCTGCTGAACCGGATCGATGACACCGGCCTGTCCGGTCGCGCGCGGCTTCTGAGGCGGCTGGGCCGCGAGGCCGAGGAGGCGATCGACGAGACGCTGAACCAGGTGCTGGCGGCGGAACAGCGCGGCGGGATCGACCTGGAGACCGCCCTGTCGATGCTGGAGGCGGCCGACGTCGAGGTGAAGCGCGAGCTGGAGGCGGCGCGCGGCGAGGTCCGGGTGATGACCGTCCACGGGGCCAAGGGGCTGGAGGCGCCGGTGGTGATCCTGCCCGACACCACGTCGCGGGCAAAGGCGCAGGGGCCGACGCTGATGCCGGTCGAACTAAAGGATGGCGCCGAGGCCTGGCTGATGTGTCCGGGCTCGGAAAAGGAAGACTGCGAGGCGTCGGGCGATGCGCGGACGGCGCGTCAGGCGCGGGTGGACGACGAGACGCTGCGGCTTCTCTATGTCGCCCTGACGCGGGCGCGGGACCGGATCGTCATCCTGGGCCGGGCCTGCGGCAGCGGCAAACAGGGCTACGACGACAATAGTTGGTGGGACGTCCTGACCGAGACCTTCGAACGGCTGGGCGCACAGGCCCGCGACATCGGCGACGGCCGGCGTCGCTATGGCGTGGACCCGCAGGTGTTGGGCGTGGGCATGGCGGCGTCGCGCCCCGCCGTCGATGTCCCCGCCTGGGCGCGCGTCCCGCCGCCGGTCGATCCGTCGGCCCGATACGTCTCGCCGTCGCAGATGGAGGGCGCCAAGCGAATCGCCGCCCCGTCCCCGCTGGCCGGCACGGCGACGGGGGAGGGGGCCGCCCTCGGTCGTTTCCGTCGCGGCGACCTAATCCACCTGCTGCTGGAACGTCTGCCCGAGATCGCGTCGATCGACCGCGCCGAGGCCGCCGCCCGCCTGTTGGCCAAGGAGCGCGATCTGTCGGAGGTTCAACGCGCGGAGATGATCGCCGCCGCCTTCCGCGTGCTGGACGACGCCCGCTTCAACGCCGTGTTCGGCCCCGGCTCGCGCGCCGAGATCGCATTGACGGGCGGCGCCGAGGCCCTGCGGCCCGGCGTCGTCATCAACGGCCGCATCGACCGGCTGGTGGTGACACACGAGCGTGTCCTGGTCGTCGACTACAAGACCAACCGGCCCGCCCCCGACCGCATCGAGGACGCCGACCCCGCCTACGTCGCTCAGATGGCCACCTATGTCGCGGTGCTGGCCCGGCTGTATCCCGACCGCCCGGTCGAGGCGGCGCTGGTTTGGACGGATGGGCCCAAGCTGATGCCGGTGCCGCAGGGGTTGATGGATGACGCGTTGGTGAGGTTGCGGTGAAGTGATTGGAAGCAGCCGCACCGGTTGAGCCCGCCGTGGAAAGCGGACGTTGCCGTTGGTCAGTCCGGATCTTGCGGCCGCTCGCGCCGAGATCCGCTTTGACACCTGACGGTCGTCGTAGATGCGCCGCGCGAATGGCACCTGTCGCGCCATCGTCCGTAAAATCCGTCAGGCCCCGGGGAAGACCTCGGCGATCGAGCTGGACTCGGGCAGTATGTAGACGATCCCCGTCGTGCCTCTGAAGGTCGGTGCGATGATGTCCGCGAAGAAGGCGGCCGGGACGTTCACGCACCCGTAGGAGATCCGGTTGTCCTCGGAGGTCGGCGAGGCCAGGCGCTGCAGGCGATGATCGGCCGGCCGGCCCGCTACGACGGGATGCAGCGAGAGCGCGCCGGCATAGTCTATCCAGAGCACGCTTCCCCCGGTCAGATTCTTGCCGGTCGCGGCGACAAACCGGCCCGACGGCGTGATGCGGTCTTGCGGCCCAATAGCGGACAGGGGGCGATCGCCGATCCCGGGCGGTGCGATGTCTCCTCGCGCCAGACCCAGAAGGACCGGCGTGGCCCCCAGCAGCAGCCCGTCGCGGCTGAAGGCGAAGACCTGGGCGTTGACCTTGTCGATGAGAACAAAGGGCAAGCCCTGATTGTCGCCGGTCTCAAGAACCCAAGACTTCAACTGTTGAACGGCGGGCGAAGCGGCCGGTTCGGCGGCGTCCGCCTGGGCCGGCGTCGCGTGCGGTCGCGCGGCCGCCGGGGAGGAAACGGCGACAATGAGCCCAAGCGCCAGTCCGACGGCGGCGGCCCCGCGCCAAAGCACACCGCTCCAAGCGGAGGGCCTGCCCGTCGGCGCTATCGTCCGCCCGCGGGTCTCGATCGTCACGATCAGTTACGATCCTGTTTGGGGGGATAGAATGGAAGGGACGGCCGAGGGGGCGGCGGCACGCTCGACGGAGGCGCAAGGGGTTCGAGCACCTGCGGAGCTGGCTCGTAGACAGTATCAGCGGGCGTCGTATCACGGGGAACACCGTCTTCGAGCACCGGCGGCGGAGCTGTCTCACGGGCCAGCACGCGCACACCGCTGTCGCCGCCGATCGGCGTACAGGCGGGGCCTTCGGCGCAGTCCGAGAAATGAACCTGCGGCGGCTCGACCATGATTTCCGACGGACGGACGATCACGTCCGGGCGCTGGACGTAGATCTGGGCCGGGGCGATGCGGATCGGCGGCGCGTCTACATAGACGGGAGGTCCGTCGATGTAGATGGTCGGGCCGGCGACGTTGATCGGGCGACCGATCACGCGAA
>JAZKHL010000086.1:0-2909 GCA_040385365.1 Pseudomonadota bacterium
AGAAGATCATCCTGCTGTCGGAAGGCCGTCTGGTGAACCTGGGCAACGCCACGGGTCACCCCTCGTTCGTGATGTCGGCGTCCTTCACCAACCAGACGCTGGCCCAGATCGAACTGTGGACCAACATCAAGGCCTACGAGAACCAGGTCTACACCCTGCCCAAGCACCTGGATGAGAAGGTCGCGATGCTTCATCTGGCCAAGCTGGGCGCCAAGCTGACGGTGCTCAACAAGGAACAGGCCGCCTACATCGGCGTGCCGACGCAAGGCCCGTTCAAGCCGGAAGCCTACCGCTACTAGGTCTGGTTTCCGGACCGGCGGACAAAGGGCGCGCCGCCACGGCGCGCCCTTTTTCTTTGGTCATGCCGCCAGGGCGAGCCGATCCGGCGCCTCGTATCCCGACAGGCTGAGTTCGAAGTCGTTGAGCAGGTCGATCAGCTCGTCAGCGGACGGCGCCAGCTTGTCGGGCGTCACGCGATAGCGCCAGAAGCTGATGATGTGCTGCACCGCGCCCAGGCGCTCGCCCAGGCGCGAGAACAGGATCGGCGCATCGCGCAGGAAGTCGCGAAAGGCGGTCGGCCGGCCTTCCTCCGTCAGTCCCCGGAAGGCGTCGTCATAGACGCGCAGCATGTCGGAGGCGGCTTCGCAGGTCAGCAGGATGCGGCGACGCACCTGCGCCCGACCCCGGTCCAGGGCGGCGTACTGGTTGGCGTCGATGCGGCCATGGGGCCGGACGCAGCGCAGGCCCTCCATGACCTCTACGATCTGGCTGGTGACCGACTGCAGCGCCCATTTGTAGTAGAGGAAACCCTTCCAGCAGAAGACGCCCTCGTCGTATTCGTCGGGTTCCAGCTGCAGGGTCATGCCCAGGGCGCTCATGTCGTCGCCGGCCGAGTTGGACAGGATCTTGGCCGTCAGCCGGGCCACCGGATTGTCGGCGGACAGGTCGGCGTCAGGCCCCAGGCTGAGGTCCACCAGCGGCGTGATCTGTTCGGCGACGAAGGCGGTCATGCGCGCCAGATCGGCGTCCGAGACGTTGAAATAGCAGGGATCGGGCGTATGGCCGTTCCGGCGCAACTGCTCGCGCAACAGGAACGGATCCAGCCCCGGCAGGGCGTCGATCAGGGACAGGATCCGGTGGTCCGGGTGGCCGTCGCCGATGCCGAAGCTTTCGGCCAGCGTCCGCTCGAACCCCTTCTGGCCGACGAACAGATAGCGCCCGCCCATGCGCAGATCCCCGCCGTCGACCGGCAGGATGATCTTGGTCGCGACCGGACGTCGAACATGAAAGCGGTCGACCTCGTTGCGACGCAGCCGGTGCTTGATGATCAGGGCCCGGTTCAGCATCGGATTCTTGAACAGCGGCCGGTCTCGCCAGCCCGGCTCGGCCCCATGCTCCTGAGCGACCGTCAGCAGGTTCAGCACCCGCGCGGTTGAGGCCGACTGGCGCAGGTTGGCGAGGTTGCGGACGGCACGGTCGGTCAATAGGGGCTCCTGACCCGCCAACTATCTACGGCAAAGGTTAGGATCGGGGCGAAAAGCAGGGTTACCCGGCAATGAAAGGTGCGGCGGCGCCGTCGCTGGCGCCGACCCGATCAGCGGCCTAGATTGTCGGCATGGGAAACGTGTTCAACATCCTGATCCTGATCGCCATCGCCGCCGTTGCGATCGTGCTGGGGTTTGGCATCTATTCGCTGTTTCGCGGGGGCGACTACGCCCGATCGAACTCCAACAAGCTGATGCGGCTGCGGGTGATGGTCCAGGCGACCGCCGTCGTGCTGCTGATGGCCGGCCTGTGGTGGAAAACCACGCACGGAGGCTAGGCGATTGGTCGTTCTGAACAAGATCTATACCCGCACCGGTGATGGCGGCGACACGGGGCTGGCCTCCGGCGCCCGCGTATCCAAGAGCGATCCGCGCGTCGAGGCCTATGGGACCGTCGATGAGCTGAACGCCGTCATCGGCGTCGCGAGGCTGCACTCGGGCCAGAACGACCGCATCGACGCCATGCTGGGTCGGATCCAGAACGAGCTGTTCGATCTCGGCGCCGACCTCGCCACGCCGCTGGACCCGCCGCCGAAGTGGGAGGCGCTGCGCATCTTGCAGTCGCAGATCGACCGGCTGGAAGTCGAGATCGACTGGATGAACGAGAGCCTGAAGGCATTGGACAGCTTCATCCTGCCCGGTGGCTCGCCATTGTCGGCGCATCTGCATCTGGCGCGGACGGTCGCCCGACGGGCCGAGCGCGATGCCATCCGTCTGGTGGAAACGGGAACGCCGGTGACGCCCGAGGCCGTGCGCTACCTGAACCGCCTGTCCGACCATCTGTTCGTCGCGGCGCGCCGGGCCAACGCCAACGGCGCGGGCGACGTGAAATGGGTCCCGGGCGGGACGCGGTGACGCTGGCGTCTCATCGCCGCCGGGGCTAAACCGCCCGCCAATCAAGAGCAGTCAGTCCGGGAAACGCCATGCGCGACATTCACCACTTCATCGACGGCGCGTCCTTCACCGGGACCTCAGGCCGGTTCGCCGACGTGTTCAACCCGAACACCGGCGAGGTTCAGGCGCGGGTTCAGCTGGCCTCGGTCGCCGAGATGGATCGCGCGGTCCAGGCCGCCCAGAACGCCTTCGAGGGCTGGTCCTCGACCAATCCCCAGCGCCGCGCGCGGGTGATGTTCGAGTTCAAACGGCTGGTCGAGGCCAACATGCAGGATCTCGCCGAACTGCTGTCAAGCGAGCACGGCAAGGTCGTCGCCGACTCCAAGGGCGACATCCAGCGCGGCCTCGAGGTCATCGAGTTCGCCTGCGGCATCCCTCATGCCTTGAAGGGCGAATACACCTGGGGCGCCGGCCCCGGCATCGACGTCTATTCGATGCGCCAGCCGCTGGGCGTGGTCTCGGGCATCACCC
>JAZKHL010000087.1:0-6851 GCA_040385365.1 Pseudomonadota bacterium
ATATCTGGATGCAGGGCGGCGGCATGGACGGGCTGGAGCTGCTCGACCTGGTCAAAACGCTCGACGCAGACCTGCCAGTCGTCATGATCTCGGGCCACGGCAATATCGAAACGGCGGTCAGCGCCCTGAAGCGCGGCGCCTACGACTTCATCGAGAAGCCGTTCAAGTCCGACCGCCTCGTCGTCGTCATCGAACGCGCCCTGGAATCCGCCTCGCTGAAGCGCGAGAACCGCCGCCTGCGCGCCGTCGCCATGACCCCCACCGGCCTGATCGGTCGTTCCGCCGCCGCCCAGGTCCTGCGCACCACCATCGTCAAGGTCGCCCCCGCCAACAGCCGTGTCCTGATTTCGGGCCCTCCCGGCTCCGGCAAGGAGCTGGTCGCGCGCCAGATCCACGACGCCAGTCCCCGCGCCAAGGGCGAGTTCGTCGCCATCTCCGCCGCCGGCATGACGCCCGAGCGGCTGGACCTGGAACTGTTCGGCGAGGAGGGCCACGACGGCCGCCCGCGCAAGATCGGCGTCTTCGAACGCGCCCACAACGGCACCCTCTATCTGGACGACGTCGGCGACATGCCGCGCGAGAGCCAGAGCCGCATCCTGCGTGTCCTGGTCGAGCAACGCTTCCGTCGCGTCGGCGGCGAACAGGACGTCCAGGTCGATGTCCGCGTCGTCACCTCGACCTCCCGCGACCTCAAGATCGAGATCACCGAGGGCCGCTTCCGCGAAGATCTGTTCCACCGCCTCAACGTCGTCCCCATCCGTGTGCCGCCCCTGTCGGAACGGCGCGAGGACATCGGCGAACTGGTCGACTATTTCATCGAGACGCTCAGCGTGTCGCAAGGCCTGCCGCGTCGCCGTCTCGGCGATGACGCCATCGCCGTGCTCCAGGTCCACCCCTGGCCCGGCAACGTGCGCCAGCTCAGAAACAACGTCGAACGCCTGCTGATACTGGCCACCGGCGACCTGAACGACCCGATCTCGGCCGAGATGCTGCCCCAGGAAGTCGCCTCCACCGGCGGCTCCGGCATGGGGGCCGAACGCACAATCGCCCTGCCGCTGCGCGAGGCCCGCGAGGTCTTCGAGCGCGAATATCTGGCCGCCCAGATCATGCGGTTCGGCGGCAATATCTCGCGCACCGCAGCCTTCATCGGCATGGAGCGGTCGGCGCTGCACAGGAAGCTGAAGTCGCTGGGCGTTTCGCCGTCACGCGGCGGAGACGAAGACGAAGGAAGCATCGACTGATGTCACGGGTCGCCTATGTGAACGGGGTCTACCAGCGCCACTCGGAGGCGACGATCCACGTCGAGGACCGCGGCTTCCAGTTCGCCGACGGCGTCTATGAGGTCTGGTCGGTCTTCGACGGCAAGATGGCCGATTTCGAAGGCCACATGACCCGCCTGCACCGCAGCCTGAATGAGCTGCGCATCGACATTCCCATGACCGCCGAGGCCCTGACCCGCGTCCTGAAGGAAACCATCCGCAGGAACCGCGTCCGCAACGGCATCGTCTATCTGCAGGTCACGCGCGGCACGGCCCGACGCGACCACCCGTTCCCCGCGCCCGGCACCCCGCCCAGCGTCATCGTGACGTCCAAGTCGTTGAGCGCCTCGAAGTCCGACGCCCAGGCGGCCAAGGGCGTCGCCGTCGTCACCCACCCGGACATCCGCTGGGGCCGCTGCGACATCAAGACGGTCGGCCTGCTGCCCAACGTCCTGGCCAAACAGGCGGCGCGCGACAAGGGCGCCTACGAGGCCTGGATGGTCGACGAGATGGGCCTGGTCACCGAGGGCTCCTCGACCAACGCCTGGATCGTCGACAAGCACGGACGCTTACGCACCCGCGACACCCAGGCCAATATCCTGAAGGGCATCACCCGCACCGCCATCATGGCGATGATCGCGGAGGAGGGGATCGAGCTGGACGAACGCCCCTTCAGCGTCGAGGAGGCAAAGGAGGCGAAGGAAGCCTTCTTCACCGCCGCCGGCGCCTTCGTCATGCCCGCCGTCTCGATCGACGGCGTCAAGATCGGCGACGGCAAACCCGGTCCGATCGCGACCCGCCTGCGCGCCCGCTATCTTGAAGAGGCGAAGCGGGACTCTGTCTAACGAGGGGCCTGCAAAGTGCCCACGATCGGAGCCCTGTAGGGCCTCTCGCATTGCCCGTCCGGCGCGGTGACAACGGGCGGGTTGGCAGCGTTGAATTCCTTGAATGCGGCGGGATCAGTGCGCGGCACGGCGACCATGACCGTGCAGTGATCTTCACCGCTCCAGCACGTTTGGTGGAGGACCATCAACTCACGTGGGCGCGCGCCGTGATAGAGACAAACCGACAGCCGCTCGCCGGTACTGACGGCCGCTCGCGTCGCCAATACCGGCAGCGGGAACATGCCGTCCGGAACAGCGTCCATCGCCGCTGACAATGAATCCTGACCGTTCGCGCTCGCAGTCATCAACAAGGCCAGCGCGCCAACCGCCGCCACTCGGATTGATCGAGCCCTCATCCAAGTCCCTCCCGTTCGGACGAATCGCCCTTGTGGGCCATGTTCCACTTTCGATTGCACGGCGTCCATCGCCACAGGTAAGGCGCGATGGGCCTGACGCGCTGAAATCGGTTACCGCTCCTGTTGCGACGCGCTTGCGCCAGCGTCTAAGGTGGTCAGGCCGGACGTTCGATCCGGAGCCGCGATCTCCCCGACGCGGTGAAAACCAAGAAAGAACAGGACAAACCTGCCATGTCGCAAGACAAACGTCAGAACCTTCAGGACACCTTCCTCAACTCCGTCCGCAAGACCAAGACCCCGCTGACCATCTTCCTCGTCAACGGCGTCAAGCTGCAGGGCATCGTCACCTGGTTCGACAACTTCTGTGTGCTGCTCCGCCGCGACGGCCAGTCCCAGCTGGTCTACAAGCACGCCATCTCCACCATCATGCCGTCCGCGCCGGTGCAGCTGTACGAACCGGACGCCGACGAGGACTGAGGTCACAGCCCTTCCCCCATCCTTCATGGGGGAAGTGTCGCGTCGTCGAGCGAAGCGAGACGCGTGACGATGGGGGAAGTCTTGCGCTTCACCGTCGCCAGGAAACTACCCCCATCGGTCCTGCTCGGCTGCGCCGAGGACGGACCGCTTTCCCCCGCAAGCGGGGGAAGGGCTGCATCGACAGCGGCGGATGACTTGGCCCGCCGATCGTGAGTTCCTATTTCAGCGGACCCTATAGCCGTTCCCCTAACCCACGAGACCCTTTGAACGCCAAACTCATCGACCATTCCGTCCCCCTCATCAGGGCCGTCGTCATCCATCCCGACCTGGGTGAGCGCACCTCCCGTCCGGCCGACGAACGCCTCGAAGAAGCCGCCGGCCTCGCCCGCGCGCTGGACCTCGACGTGGGCGCCGAAGAAGTCGTGCGCCTCAGGAAGACCACGCCCGCCACACTGTTCGGGGCCGGCAAGGTCGAGGAGCTGGCCGCCCTGATCCGCGCCGCCGAGGCCGAGGCCGCCGTCATCGACTTCGACCTGACGCCGGTCCAGCAGCGCAATCTGGAAAAGGAATGGGACTGCAAGGTCATCGACCGCACCGGTCTGATCCTCGAGATCTTCGGCCGCCGCGCCCGCACCAAGGAAGGGAAGCTGCAGGTCGAACTGGCCCGCCTCGACTACGAGAAATCGCGCCTGGTCCGCACCTGGACCCACCTGGAGCGCCAGCGCGGCGGCACCGGCTCGACCGGCGGCCCCGGCGAGACCCAGATCGAGCTCGACCGCCGCCTGATCGCCGACCGCATCGTCAAGCTGAAGGGCGAGCTGGAGGAGGTCCGCCGCACGCGCGGCCTGCACCGGAAGCAGCGCAAGAAGGCTCCGTTCCCGGCCGTCGCCCTGGTCGGCTACACCAACGCCGGCAAGTCGACCCTGTTCAACCGGCTGACCGGCTCCGAGGTCCTGGCCAAGGACCTGCTGTTCGCCACCCTCGACACCACCCAGCGCACCATCCGCCTGCCGCAGGGCCGCCCGGCCATCATCGCCGACACCGTCGGCTTCATCTCCGACCTGCCGCACGAACTGGTCGAGAGCTTCCGCGCGACCCTGGAGGAAGTGGGCGAGGCCGACCTGATCCTCCACGTCCGCGACATCGCCTCGGCCGACACCGCCGCCCAGGCCAAGGACGTCGAGGACGTCCTGAAACAGATCGAACAACCGGACGGAAAGCCCCGCCGCATCCTGGAAGTCTGGAACAAGACCGACCTCCTCGACCCCGACGCCCGCGAAGCCGTGGAGGGCCAGGCCGCCCGCAGCGGCAACACCGCCGTCGCCGTCTCCGCCTGGACCGGGCAGGGTATCGAGACCCTGCGCCAGGCCATCACCGACCTGATCGACGACGACCCCGAGACCGAACTGGTGTTGCAGCCATCACAAGGCGAGGCCCTCGCCTGGCTCTACGAGCACGGCCGGGTGACGGCGCGCGATACGGATGCGGAGGGGCGGATGCTGCTGACCGTGCGGCTGGACCCGCAGGCGATGGGGCGGTTCGAGCGGCAGTTCGGGTAGCAACACAGGATCCCTCTCCCGGCGGGAGAGGGCTTGAGGCTCGCAGAGCGCAGCGATGCGCCTTAGCCGAAAGGGTGAGGGGCCGGCATCGAAGTCGGCGTAAGCCGCATCTCGCGCGACGGCTCACGCCGAAGGCAACATCCGACCCTCACCCTTTCGCGTTTCCAATCGCTTCACTCCTGGGCGCTCAAGCCCTCTCCCAATGGGAGAGGGGCCGTGTTCCACACAGTCCATCACCGACCTGATCGACGACGACCCCGAGACCGAACTGGTCCTCCAGCCCTCCCAAGGCGAGGTCCTCGCCTGGCTCTACGAGCACGGTCGGGTGACGGCGCGCGATACGGATGAAGAGGGGCGGATGCGGCTGACCGTGCGGCTGGACCGGCAGGCGATTGGGCGGTTCGAGCGGCAGCCCGGGTAGCTTTCCGCTGACCTTTCGTACAATGTCAGCGCGCTTCGGATAGCCCACAGGCAAGTCGGCAGCGCAAAAATCAGCGTTCGTGAAAGGTGGGATGTGGTCCCTATGTGTACCTCTACAGGTCTGTAGGGCGGCGAAACATGAGCGAAGTTGACGCGATCAAAGCGGTCTCGGATGCGATCGAACCGCTTGAGAAGGATGCGCAGATGCGTGTCCTCGCTTGGGCAACAGCGAAATTTGGCACCACGCCGATCAACTTCGCTTCGACTGGAGCGACTTCTCCGGTGATCAACCCGCCCGCCGCCGGTCCTGCAGCGTCCGCAGCTACAGCGGCGCAGGCTACACCGAAGTCTCTCTCAAAAGGAAAGCCTGGGAAAAAGGCCAAGACTGTCATTTCGATGGATAAGGGGTTGAACCTCACGCCCCAAGGAAAGCTTTCGGCGGTAGCTTTCGCGGGAGAAAAGCTACCTTCTAACGTGAAGGAAAAGTGTGTCGTTGCGGTCTATTACCTCAGAGACGTGATCGAGGTGGACAAGGTAACGGTCCAAGGCGTTTTCACCTTCTTTAAAACAGTTCAGTGGCCCGCTCCCGCCGATATGAAAAACACTCTTCAACAGGCCGGTACAGAAGGCTGGCTGGACACTGCCGACGGCGAAGATATTAAGCTGACCTCGCTCGGGGAGAATTTGATTGAGCACAAGCTCCCGAAGATGCCCAAGGCCTAGACCGTGACGCATCTGCTCGGGCCAGTTCCCCACACGCTTGAAGACGAACTTTTCGAAAAATACCGAGAGATCGAGCGCAACTTTCGAGAACGTCGTTGGGAGCCTGCCGAGCTCAATGGTGGCAAATTGTCCGAGGTCGCGTACACGATCCTTCGAGGGCACGTGGACGGGTCGTTCCCACCGAAAGCTACCAAGCCGTCCAACTTCTATGATGCGTGTCTCGCGCTTTCCCAGGCACCATTACACTTGGGCAAGTCGGTGCGAATCCAGCTGCCGCGCCTTCTCGTGGCACTCTACGAAATCCGCAACAACCGAAACGTTGGCCATATAGGGGGTGATGTCGATCCTAACCACATGGATGCGGTTTGCGTATTACATATGGCCAAATGGGTTGTCTCAGAGCTAATCCGAATTCTTCATGGAGTTACCCTGTCTGAGGCGAGCGATCTTGTTGAAGCGTTGTCAGACAGAGAGATTCCTCTGATCTGGGACACCGGATCGATCAAGCGAGTTCTTGATGTCAAGCTGACGATGTTGGAGAAGACATTGGTTCTCCTTTACTCAGAAGCAGGATCGGTACCAGAGTCAGATCTCCTGAAATCGCTGGAGCACTCGAACCCCTCGATATATCGGCGTGACATACTGCGAAAGGCGCACAAGGAACGGCTGGTTGAGTATGATCCGGCGGCAAAAACGGTCAAAATCTCACCGCTTGGCGCTCGCCGCGTAGAAGTGGTCGTTCTGCCAAAATCCGCCAAGTAGGGAGCGACGGCCGCGTCCGCTTCTGACGTACCCTCATGCCATCCTCCCCGGCATGACCTCCGACACACAGCTCAACCTCGCCGACCTCGACGGCCACGGCGGCACATACTGGGATCACGCCCGGCGGGAGTATCTCGCGGGCGTGAAGGCGACGACCATCTGCCAGCGGTACGGCATGTCGCTCAGTTCGTTCCGGATGCATGCGCGGGCGGGGAGGTGGCGACGGGTGGATCAGCCGGGGTGCGAGGTGCCGCCGGAGTTCGGCGAGTATCATCCCGACGATCAGGTCAGCTTCGCCGAACTCGCCGACCAGGCCTTCCTCAACATCCGCCGCGCCCTGGGCTCGGGCCGTGCGGCCGAGGCCTCGACCTGGATGCGCGTCTACGACAGCCTCGCCGACCGCGCCCGGTC
>JAZKHL010000088.1:0-9278 GCA_040385365.1 Pseudomonadota bacterium
ACGATCAGGCCGGCCAGCATGCCGATGCCGGCGAGGCCGAAGCCCCAGCTCCAGCCGAACCTCTGGCCCAACAGTCCGCACAGCACCGCGGCCCAGAAGGAGCCGAGGTTGATGCCGTAGTAGTAGAGGGTGAAGCCGGAATCCCGCCGAGGATCGCCCTGCGGATAAAGCTGCCCGACCAGGGTCGAGATGTTCGGCTTAAGGAAGCCCACGCCCATGATGATCAGCGACAGCGCCAGATAGAAGACGCCGACGCCCATCGGGTCGCGCTGGGCTGACAGCTCATAGCTGCCCTCGGCCAGCGTGCCTGGAACGACGGAGTTGGCCGGCAGATCGGTGATGGTCAGACCGCCGCCTTCGGCCGGCGTGAAGCTGTAGGGATTGCCGCCGATCACGACCTGCGACGTCTGGGTGTCGCCACGTCCTTCGATCTGGATTTCGTAGGTCGAGCCGCCATAGGCCAGGGTCTGGGTCGAGGGATTGCCCTCGAACGCCATCATCCCGTGACCGGCGACCAGCAGCATGGCGCCGAACATGATCGCCTTGCGTGTGCCGATGTAACGGTCGGCCACGATACCGCCGATAAGCGGCAGCAGGTAAACGAGCGACGCATAGGAGCCGTACTGGCCCGAGGCGAAGTTGTCGTCGAACAGGAAATGCTGGGTCAGATAGAAGATCAGCAGGCCGCGCATGCCGTAGAACGAGAAACGTTCCCACATCTCGGCGAAGAAACAGACCAGCAGCCCCTTGGGGTGGGTCTTGAGGATCTGCAGCAGCACCGGCAGACCGGTGACCAGGGTGATGATCACCCCCAGGAGGATGACGATGTTCACGCCTGGCCTCCGTTCTCGATAAGTCGCTGTCGGAGGCCTTTGGCGGCTCTCTCGTCCGTTCTGATCACGGTTCACTCCCTGACGCCGCGCCGAACAGGCGCGCACAAGCCGGCATAAGCACCACACCGGGCAAGACCGGACAAGCCTTATGGATAATCAAACCGTCACAAGGCGCGGATGAACCGCGGGTGAACTGTTATTCGAAGTCGCCGGTGTCCCCTGCTTCGGTCTCCCACGTCCTCATCTCGCCGTCGTCGAATTCTCTGCCCGTCAAAGGGGGATTTCGTCAGTGAAAGTCCCGAGACCCCGGAAGCACCCGCACGTTCCGGGGATGGCGGCCGCGCGCCGGAGCGTGGCCGGATCCGGGCGTCTGGTCGGTCGACAGATGGCCCAGCATCGGGGTCCAGTCGATGAGGTCCTCGACCACCAGATGGGTCACCCCCTCCTCCGACCGCTGGATCTTGCCGACGGCCAGGACCATGCGCGCCCCCATGGCGACGGGGCGCAGGCGTTCGAACACGTCGGGCCAGACCACGAGGTTGGCCACCGCCGTCTCGTCCTCGATGGTCAGGAAGACCACGCCCTTGGCCGAGCCCGGCCTCTGACGCACCAGCACGACCCCGCCGACCCGGACGCGGCGGCCGTCTTTCACGGTCCTGCAGGCCTCGGTGGTCACAGCCCCGGCCTTGGTCAGACGATCGCGCAGGAAGGAAACCGGGTGGCCCTTCAGCGACAGTCGGATTGACTGATAGTCGCCGACGACCTCCTCAGCCTCGGTGAGTTTCGGCAGGGCTGCGGGCGGCGACCCGTCCGCCTCGTCCAGCCCCATGGCCTCGAACAGGGGCGCGCTCGACGCCGGCGGCGCGCCCTTGGCGGCCCACAGCCCCTGGCGGCGCGACAGGTCGAGCGATCCATAGGCGTCGGCCTCGGCGAGGAGATCGAGCGCGGCGGGAGGAAGATTGGCGCGGATTCGGAGGTCTTCGAGGTCGCGGAACGACCGTTCGATCCTTGTCTTCACGATAGCCTTCGCCCAGTCCTCTCTAAAACCGTCGATCGCGCGAAACCCTAGGCGTAGGGCGCGCGTCATTCCCTCGCCCCGCCGCTCCAGAGAGGCGTCCCAGCCGCTGGCGTTGATATCGGGGTGACGCACTTCGACATCGTGTTCGATGGCGTCGCGAACCAGTTGCGCGGGGGCGTAGAATCCCATCGGCTGGCTGTTCAGCAAGGCGGCGGTGAACGCCTCGGGGTAGACGCATTTCACCCAGGCCGAGATGTAGACGAGCAGGGCGAAGGAGCAGGCGTGGCTTTCAGGAAAGCCGTATTCGCCGAAGCCCTTGATCTGGTCGAAGCATCTCTGGGCAAAGACGGGATCGTATCCCCGGTCCTTCATCCGCCCAACGAAGATGTCTTCATAGGTTCCGATCGTGCCCATGTGGCGGAAGGTGGCCATGGCCCTGCGCAGGCCATTGGCCTCGGCCGAAGAGAATTTGGCCGCCTCCATGGCGATCCGCATGGCCTGTTCCTGGAACAGGGGAACGCCGAGGGTCTTGTTCAGCACGCGTTTCAGCTCGTCGCGGTCGCCACATTCAGGCGCTGGATGTGGATAGTCGATGGTGAAGGGCAGCCCCGCCGCCTCCGCCGCCCGACGTTCGGCCCTTCGCTTCAAATAGGGGTGGACCATGTCGCCCTGGATCGGGCCTGGCCGAACGATGGCGACCTCCACCACCAGATCGTAGAAAACGCGCGGCCTGAGCCGGGGCAGCATGGCCATCTGGGCCCGGCTTTCGACCTGGAAGACGCCCAGGGAATCCCCAAGGCACAGCATGTCGTAGACCTTGGCCTCTTCCGGCGGGACGGTATGCAATTCCCAGCGACGACCGTAGCTGGTCTCGATGAGGTCGAAAGCGCGCTTCAGCGCTGTCAGCATGCCCAGCGCCAGGACATCGACCTTCATCAGTTTCAGATAATCGATGTCGTCCTTGTCCCATTCGATGAAGGTCCGGTCCTTCATCGCCGCATTGCCGATCGGAACGATCTCGATCAGCGGAGCCTCGCTCAGCACATAGCCGCCGACATGCTGGGACAGGTGGCGAGGGAATTTGATCAGTTCCGCCGTCAGCTCGAGGGCGAGGGCCATGCGGGCGTCCTCGCGATCGATGCCCGTGCGATCGACATCGTCGTCACGCACCGAGGAGCCGAACGAGCCCCAGACCGTGTCGGCCAGGCGCGCGGTGACATCCTCCGTCAGACCCAGCGCCTTTCCCACGTCGCGGATAGCCGAGCGCGGCCGGTAATGAATGATGGTCGCCACGATGCCGGCCCGGTCGCGGCCATAGCGATCGTAGATGTACTGCATCACCTCCTCGCGCCGTTCGTGCTCAAAATCGACGTCGATGTCCGGCGGCTCCGAGCGATCGGCGGAGATGAAGCGCTCGATCAGGACGTCCTGTTCGGCGGGATTGACGTTGGTGATCCCCAGGCAAAAGCAGACGATGGAGTTCGCCGCGGAGCCCCGGCCCTGACACAGGATCTTGCGTGGTTCGCTGCGCGCCCAGTCCACGATGTCGTGCACCGTCAGAAAATAGTTGGGGTATTTGAGCTGTTTGATCAGCTTCAGTTCCTTGACGATCTTGTCGCGAATGTCCTTGGGGACGCTCCCCCCGTGCGTCAGGCGTTCGCGGGCGCCCTTGAAGGTCAGGCGGATCAGGCGGCGTTGCGCCGTCCACCCCCTTGGCACCGGTTCGTTGGGATACCGATACTCCTCGCGCAGTTCGGTCAGCTGGAACCCGCACCCGCGCACGACCTCCATCGTCCGCTCCAGCGCCGCCTCGTGCCCCCGGAACAGGCGAGCCATTTCGGCGGGAGGCTTGAGGTGGCGTTCGGCGTTGGCCTGAAGGCGCTGGCCAGCCTTGTCGATGGTCGTGCCTTCGCGGATGCAGGTCAGGACGTCCTGCAGAGGGCGGCGGTGCGGGCGGTGGTACATCGCCGCGTTGGTGGCGACCATCGGCGCACCGGCTCGGATCGCCATAGCCGCCAGCCGGTTCAATCGCGCGCGGTCGCCGCCGCGCCACAGGGGTGCGGCCGCCAGATAGAGGGTGTCGGGCCAGGCGCGACGCCAGGTCAGAAGGCGCGCCTCGAAGGCGGCATCGGGAACCTCGGGCGCGACGGCGAGGGCGATCATTCCCTGTCCGAAAGCAACGGCCTGATCGAAGGTCAGGCGGGTTTCGCCTTTGGTGATGCGGTCGGTTTTCGTATCCTCCACGCCGTCATCCTCGGACGTGATCCGAGGATCGGACGTGGGGACGAGGCGAAGATGGGGATGTCGCGAGGCCCCTGGGTCATCCTGGGGTCTGGGTGGCGGACCGTCCAATCCTCGGATCACGTCCGGGGATGAGGGCGCTTCGTGGGGCATCGAAACATCGATCTCGCTCTTGCCCAGCGTCAGCAGGCGACAAACGCGGCCATAGGCGGCGCGGTCGCGCGGGAAGACGATCAGTTCGGTCCCATCCAGAAAGCCCAGCCGCACCCCGACGACCAGACGGATGTCATAGTCCTCGGCCCCCATCAGGGCGCGGACCATGCCGGCTAAGGTGTTGCGGTCGGCGACGCCCACGGCGGCCAGACCCAGCGCCTTGGCCTGCATCATCATCTCGCCCGGATGGGACGCGCCCTCCAGGAAGCTGAAATTGGTGATGGCGCCGAGCTCGGCATATTCGCCGTTCCATGTCGTGGCGGGGGCGCTCACGGGAACATCCCATGCATCCACCAGGACGGCGCGCGTTCGTCGTCCCGACCGGCGTAATCGGCCCCGTAGAGTCCCTCGCGGAACAACCAGTACCGCAGGCCCTGATCATCCTCGATCCGGTAATAGTCGCGGGTGCGGGACTGACGGCCGTCCTTGCGAGGCCGCCACCATTCGGGCGACAGGCGTTCAGGGCCGTCGGCGCGGGTGACCTTTCGCGCCACACGACGCCAGGTGAACAGGGCGGGGGCCCCGTCGGGCAGGTCGGCGATGGTTTCGACCGGTTCTGGAGGGTCGAACAGCAGAAGGGGACGGACGCGGCGAGTCTCAGGCCCCGGATCGGTGGGGACACGACGGCCCAGCGCCGGCCGCCAGCGTTCGGCGCGTTCAGGGATCCAGCTGCCGCCGGGTTCGGACACCTGAACCGAGGCCTCGCCCAGCCGGGCCGACAGCCGATCGATCAGCGCGGCCATCCCCTCGGCGTGGCGGGCCTTGTCCTCCTCCCCCAGGGCATCCTGGAGCGCGACCAGCGGCTCGGTCAGATCGGCGCTCAGCATCAGGGCGTCGATGCCGAAACCGGGGTCGATGCGCTCGATGCCCGTCTCTCGGAACAGCCGCAGCCAGATCGATGCGTCGCGCAAGGGCCGACCCATGCGGACGGAGACGGCGCTGGTGCATCCATCCACGCGGAAGGCCGTGAGCGTCAGCGCGCGCGCGCCCTGGCCGTCCTTTTCCAGGGCGCGGGTCAGGCTGTCGGCCAGGACCGGCAAGCGAGTTTCAATGCCGGCGGTGTCGGTCAAGGGATCGGCATAGGCCTCCCAGCCGCGATACCGGGCCGGGGCGCGGGTCGGGATCAGGGCCTCG
Source organism: Pseudomonadota bacterium (assembly GCA_040385365.1). Lineage (GTDB taxonomy): Bacteria > Pseudomonadota > Alphaproteobacteria > Caulobacterales > Caulobacteraceae > Brevundimonas. Next base: position 5,440 of record JAZKHL010000088.1, read on the forward strand.
TTCGTCGCACCGACGGCTTGGTCCAGCCGACGGACCAGACCGACCCCGGCGCCGTCGCGGAAGCGGCGGGCGAGGCCGGCGCGCGGCATTGGATAGAGGTCGCCGATCCGTTTGAGGCCGAACCGGTTGGTCTGTTTCAGGGCGGCGTCGTCGATACGCAGGGATTCGACCGGCAGCGGCGCCAAGGCCTGGCGCACGTCGGCGTCGGTGGCGATGCGGGTCGCGGTCCCGTAGCGGGCCAGGGCCCAGGCGGCGCCGGGCGTTGGAGACATGGCGGCGCGGGCGCGGATGCCGGCATCGGCAAGACGCGCCTCGATGCGGGCGATCGCCTTGTCCTCGCCGCCGAACAGGTGGGTCGCGCCAGTCAGATCAAGGAATAGCCCCTCCAGCCCGCCCTGCGAAGGATCGACCGTCACGGCCGGAGACCACCGCTCGGCCCAGACGGCCAGGGCCTCCAGCGCCCGCTGGTCGGCGGCGAGATCGGCGGGGTGACAGGTCAGGTATGGGATCATGGCCAGGGCGTCGGCCTGGGTCTGATCGCGCGACAGGTTCAGGCTCCGGGCGGCCGGGTTCAGGGCGTGCAGGATCGCTCCGCGCGCGGTGCGGGTGATCAGGGCCAGCGGGGCTGCGTCAGAGGCTAAGGGGTCAGGCGGCGTGGGGCCGGCCGACCGCGCCCAGACCGTCACCGGCCAGTCGATCAGCCAGACGGAGACGATGCGTCTCATCATCCTGCTCCAGCATCCACACGCCGGGACGTTCTGTCCGGCTTCGGGTCATTTCGGCACGCAGGGTCAGACGACCCGGCGCACGGGGGTCATCGGCGTCGATCGAACTCGCCAGGGTTGTGATACGCCAGCGACGTCGCGCCGCGCTGAGGTCGCCGGCGCGCGCACGCAACAGAACGCCGGCGCAATCGCCGTCGCGTGCGGCGAATTCCAGCCGCCGAGTCTGCGCCAGATCGGCTCCGTCGATGGCCCCCACGACCAGATCCGCTCCGCCGGAACGCAGCGCCTGCTCCATCGCCCAAAGACACTCAGCGGCCGTCCGGGCGGTGACCAGGACAAGACCATCGCGCCTGCCAAAAGCCTCCAGACCGGGCCCGTAAGGCCGTCCATACTCTCGGATCCAATCCTTGGTGACCGCCAGAACGCCCTTGCGACCGCCACCCTTTCCTGACGATTCGCGACCCCGCGCCAGAGTGAAGGCGAAGGCCCCGGCCATGTCCCGAGGTGCGACTGCGCACACCTCCTCCAGCCCCTGAGGGAGAGGGGAAAGGGCGGGCGACAAATGGGAAAGACAGGCGTCCATAGCGGATCGAAACCTCCGTGTTCATTATTTGTTCCGGTCCGCCCGGAGTCAAACCGGAATCGCAAAGCTGGCTCGAATTCAGAGAATTTCAATCAGTGGATGTATAGCTCGATACGAAGATTCATCTTTGCGACGGATATCTCGTCCTTCGGCGTGAGTGTTGCATCGGCCAGCGTCGGAGGGGCGATCATTCTCGCTTCGGGACCCAAGATGACCTTAACGGTTCGAGCCATCGGCGACGACGACCACGGCGCCATCAACGCCCTGCATCAGGCCGTGGGCTGGCCCAAACGTTCAGAGGCAGGCTGGCGCTGGCTGGCGTCCAACCCGGCTCGGCTCGAGAGCGGGGGCGTCGCCGGCTGGCTGATCGAGAGCGCAGCGGGCGAGCCCTGCGGCTTCACCGGCAATTTCGTCCAGCGTTTCAATCACGGGGACACTGTGTTGTTCGGTGCGACCGGCTTCTCCATCATCATCCGGCCCCAGGCCCGCGGCCAGAGCCGCCAGATCCTGCGCACCTTCACCAATCAGCCCGAGATGTTCGCCCGCTACACCTTCAATGCGAACGCGACGTCCAGCCCGCTCTACAAGCGTCACGCCATGGTCGCGTGGCCGCCGACGACCCACGCGACGAAACTGTCCTGGCGTGTCGACGCCATGGCGATCGCGGGCGGTCGAATGTGGCGCGAGGTCGATCGTCGCGCGCCGCACCTGATCCACCCGGGTCGTGAGCGGCTGATGAACCCACGACTGGCCCAGGTCCACAGGCTGAGCCTTCCGGACGGTGTCGTCGATCTGACCGATCTCGACGACCGTTCGGCCTATGCGGATTTCTGGGACGCGCTGAAGGGCGAGCGCCGCCTCATCGCCGATCGCGGCCCGGCGACCCTGCGCTGGCGGCTGGCGGATCCCGACCTGACGCTCCGTCCCCTGATACTGGCCTATTATCGCGGCGAAAGGATCACGGGCTACGCCATGGCCATGGTGGCCAAGAACAATCCGATCGATCCGCCCGTGCTGGAGGTCATCGACATCGTCGCCCTGCGCGACGAGCCTGCCGCCATCGAGTGCCTCATGGAAACGCTGCTGGCCAACGCGCGCCGGCTGGGAGCCGCCAAGCTGCGTATCCAGGTGGTCAACGAAGATCTGCTTCGGCGGCTCGGACCTCTGGCCTACTCCGCGCGGGATGAGGGCGGCTGGGGCCACTGTCATGTCAAGTTCGAACCCGGAACGCCCGGTGTCCAGACCTGGGCGCCCACGCCGTTCGACGGTGATTTCGGCATCTGTTTGAGACCCGTTCCAATCAGCCGAACGGCGCAACAGACCGGCTAGGCCGTTCAACCGGACTAGAAATTGCGGAGGCGACCGTCAGGGTAGATTTCGGAAGAACGGCCGTATACAAAGTTAAGCGAATTTGCGAAGCAGGACCAACTTCGCCAAGCGCGCACTTTCTTCTAAAGAATCCTTCCAAAAATCAGATTTCAAAGAGCAATATCCATGTCACCAGGTATCGAATCCGAGTTTGACTCTTTGTTGAGCGCTTCTCTTAGCTACAAGATTGTGTCTTACTATGCGAAAGACACCAAGAACGACATTTCTGCACTCTGTGATGTCTATGGTTCTGACAAGGGGGAACTGAAAACGTCGGGACATCCCTACCCTTGGGCGTCTCATACCTACGCTGATTTTTACTCCAGGCTTTTTTCGCACTGCCGCGAGGGCGTAACCAAAGTCTTTGAGTGTGGACTGGGGACGAATAACCCCGCCTTGGCGTCCACAATGGGCGTTTCCGGAAAACCCGGCGCTTCGCTTAGGGTCTGGAGAGACTTCTTTCCCAACGCCACCATCTATGGCGCCGATATCGACAAGGACATTCTGTTTCAAGAAGAGAGAATCAAGACGTTCTTTATTGATCAGCTTGATCCCAGCGCGATCGCAGCCTTCTGGAAAAAGACTGGTCAAAGCGACTTCGACTTCATGCTGGACGATGGTCTTCATACTTTTGACGCTGGCGCGACGCTATTCACTCATTCCATAGATCATCTTTCGCAGTCGGGTGTTTATATCATCGAAGATGTACTTCCATCTGATGTGCTTCGATATGTGGAGTTCTTCAAGGCGACGGACTATATCGTCGAGTTCGTCTGCATGTTCAGGCCCGGCCTGCCTCTTGGAGATAACAACCTGGTTGTCGTCAGGAAACGAGGCTAGTTAGCCCCAGACGAACCAGTCCCAGACGGAAGAGGCTCAGCAGTCCGAGCTGCTCAAGTGGATCCGGGCCTCTTCCGACGTGGACTTTGCTGACCCAGTCTTCGATACCACAACTTGTCTGGTTAGAACGGTGTCTACGCCTAGCGCTTTAGCGCGTCGCGGATCTCAGCCAACAACACTTCCGACGGGGTCGGAGCGGGGGGCGCCGTGTCGGGCTTGGCGGCTTCCGATCGACGCAGGCGGTTGATCGCCTTGACCATCAGGAACACCACGAAGGCCACGATCACGAACTGGATCACGGTGTTGATGAAGGCGCCGTACTG
>JAZKHL010000089.1:0-1552 GCA_040385365.1 Pseudomonadota bacterium
GCCGGCGGGGCGGTGTTGGGCGAGAGCCTGCCGCTCAGTGGTCGGGTCGAGATCACGCCCGAGGGACAGAGCGAAGTCCACGCGCGCTATCCAGGACGGGTGGTGGCGATGAATGTCCAGTTGGGACAACGGGTCTCGCGCGGCCAGGTGCTGGCGCGCGTCGAGTCCAGCGACAGTCTGCAGACCTATTCGGTCACGGCGCCGATCTCGGGAATGATCACGGCCAAGAACGTCAACCCCGGCGCCATCACGGGCAATGGCGAGCCGATGCTGACCATTGGAGACCCTACCCGGCTCCACGCCGAATTCTTCCTCTATCCCCGCGACGCCGAACGCGTCCGGGTCGGCCAGCGCGTCGAGATCACCAGCCTGGCGGGCGAACATCGCGCGCTCGGCGTCATCGAGGCGGTCCTGCCGTCCAGCGACCCCATGAGCCAGACCCTGGTCGCCCACGTCGCCCTGCCCTACCAGGGCGGCGTCTGGCGGCCGGGACTAGGGGTCCAGGGCACGGTCCAGGTCGGTCAGGGCGAAGTTGCGCTGGCGGTCCAGACCAAGGCCATTCAGCCGTTCCGCGATTTCCAGGTCGTCTACGCCAAGGTGGGCAACACCTATGAAGTGCGGATGCTGGAGCTCGGCCGCCGCACGCCGGAATGGACCGAGGTGCTGGGCGGTCTCGAACCCGGAACCGAATACGTCGTCGACGGCGCCTTCCTCATTCGCGCGGACATCGACAAGTCCGGCGCGAGCCATGACCACTAGGGGGCGCGCAGACCATGCTTGAACGCATCATCGCGCTGTCGATCCGCTTCCGCTGGGGGGTCATGGCGCTCGTCCTTCTGGCCTGCGCGGTCGGCGTCTGGAGTTTCCAGCGCCTGCCGATCGACGCCACGCCGGACATCACCAACGTCCAGATCCAGATCAACACCGAGGCTCCCGGCTACTCGCCGCTGGAGGCCGAACAACGCATCACCTTCCCCGTCGAGACGGCGGTCGCGGGCGTACCGGGCCTGCAATACACCCGGTCGGTCTCGCGCTATGGGCTGAGCCAGGTCACCGTCATCTTCGACGACGGCACCGACATCTATTTCGCGCGCCAACTGGTCAACGAGCGGCTTCAGAACGCGCTCGGCCAGCTCCCCCCAGGCGTTACGCCCGAACTCGGCCCCATCGCCACCGGCCTGGGCGAAATCTTCATGTACACGATCGACGCCGCGCCGAACGCGCGTCGCCCGGACGGACAGCCCTATACGACCGAGGATCTGAGAACCCTGCAGGACTGGGTGATCCGACCGCAGCTGCGCAACACCAAGGGCGTGACCGAGGTCAACACCATCGGCGGATATGAGCGTCAGTATCACGTCACGCCTCAGCCCGATCGTCTTTCCGCCTATGGCGTGACCATGGCCGAGGTGGTCGATGCGCTGGACAACAACAACGCCAACGTCGGCGCCGGCTATGTCGAACGCTACGGCGAACAGTATCTGATCCGCGTGCCGGGTCAGGCTTCGACCACCGAGGATCTGGGCAATGTCGTCATCGCCACGCGGGGCGG
>JAZKHL010000090.1:0-21913 GCA_040385365.1 Pseudomonadota bacterium
AAGCGGGTCTTGAAACCGCGACCATGGTCTATCTCAACGGTGTTGCCATACCCTGAACGCACGCCGGCAAAAGACACGATGCCGGGAGCGGTCGCGTAGATCGGCGTGTTCAGGGGCGCCGCGAAGTCCTGACCCTGGTGAACGGCGGGTCGGCCGTTGAACGGATCGAAGCGGACGCCGAAGCCCGAGGTGGTGCGCGCCTGCGTCGGCCGGTCGAACGGCAGGTGGTCGGCGACGTCGGCCAGACCCCGCATCTCCGACAGATTATCGGCCGCATGGCGGATGCGGACGGCGAAGGGCTCGTCCACGTCCAGGATGGTGGCCAGCGCCTTCGGATCGCGGGCCTCGACCAGCGGGCCGCCCAGCGCAGAACCGGGCGCGACGCCATAGGCCGCCGGGTTCAGACCGGCCAGACGGAAGGCGAGCCGAAGGCGTTCACCGCGCGTCTGGGCAAAGTCGCCGGCGCGCTCGATCAACCGCTCCTGATCCATCCGGACCGACATGATGCGCTGAACCGGTCCCGCCTGACCCAAGGGAGCGGGGGCATGAGGTGCGAGGACGGCCTCGGCTCCGTCTACGCCGTGAAACATGCTCATGACCTGCGTCAGCGCGGCGTGGCGACGCTCGACCATGGAGACCATCTCGTCCAGGCCGCCCGTGGTCGCCGACATTCGCACCACGGCGGTTTCCAGTCGGGCCTGAAGATCGGCGTTCAGCCGTTCGGAGGCGGCGCGGCTTCGCTGCACCTCGTCATCGGCGCGACTGCGGACCACCAGATCGAAAATGAAACCGCCCGAAGCGACCAGGGTCCAGGCCGCTGCCGCAACCGCGACGCTCGCCATGGCCAACTGACGGCCACCGGTCAGAACATAACCACGCGTGTCGCCGTTGGAACGGAGATAAACGTGACGCTCTGGAAACCAGTGGTCGATCAAAGAGCGCCTGACAGCCCCTTGTTCTTTACGCATCTGAACACGCCCCCATGTACCGGAGCGTTATCCGTGAACTGTTGCGCTTGAGCAATATGATTCACGCAAACTTAACCATGTTGCCCGCGATCACGACGGAAACGAATCTAGATAGGCGTGGATTTCGCCTGTCAGGCGTATCGATAAGTCTGTTTCCCAGGTGTCCGAGACTTGGTTCGGTTCGCGTCAAACCTCTTTCGCAGCCGCGAGAACGGCGCCTGCGTGACCCTTGACCGAAACCTTCCGCCAGACGCTGCGAACGATGCCCGCCCTGTCGATCAGGAACGTGGCCCGCTCGATGCCCATGTATTGACGGCCGTACATGCTCTTCTCGACCCAGACGCCGTAGGCTTCCGTGACGGTCTCGGCCTCGTCGGAGGCCAGGACGACCTTGAGCTCATGCTTGGCCTTGAACTTGTCGAGCTTCTTCACCGGATCGCGGGACACTCCGATGACTGTGACCCCCGCGGCGGCGAATTCCTTGGCGAGGGCGGAGAAATCGATGGCCTCATTGGTGCAGGCGGGTGTGTCGGCCTTCGGATAGAAGAAGATAACCGTCGGGCCGGACAGCGTCGCCCGGCCGCCGCCGTCCGTGGGCATGTCGAAGGCGGGGGCCTTTGAGCCTTCGGTGATCTCGGTCATCGCATCTCTCCGGTCAGACGGGGCGGACGAGCAGCAGCTTCTTCTTGCCGGCCGCCAGTTTCAGGACGCCGTCGGCACTGACGTCCGACGCCTCGATAAGCCGCGCACCGTCGGCGATCGCCTCGTCATTCAGTCGCAGGCCGCCGCCCTGGGCCAGTCGCCGCGCCTCGCCGTTGGATGCCGTCAGGCCTGCCCGCGTCGCCAGGGCCGCCAGCATCGCGCCGATCACTTCGGATGAAGGGAGTTCGATCGTCGGCAGATCTGCGGACATCGTACCCCGCTCGAATGCTCCTTCCGCCGCAGTCCGGGCCGTGGCGGCGGCGTCCGGTCCATGCAGCATAGTCGTCGCCGCATCGGCCAGCGCCTTCTTCGCGTCGTTGATCTCGGCGCCTTGAAGCGCCTCGAAGCGCGCGATCTCGTCCAGCGGCATGTCGGTGAACAGGCGCATGAAGCGGCCGACGTCGCCATCTTCGGTATTCCGCCAGTACTGCCAGTAGTCGTAGGGGCTCAACTGTTCGGCGTTCAGCCACACCGCCCCCTGCGCCGTCTTGCCCATCTTGCCGCCGGATGCCGTGGTCAGCAGCGGCGTGGTCAGGCCAAAGGCGGCCTTCTGGTCGACCCGCCGCACCAGATCGACGCCGGAGACGATGTTGCCCCACTGATCCGACCCGCCCATCTGCAGGGTGCAGCCGACGCGCCGGTTCAGCTCCAGGAAGTCCACCGACTGCATCAGCATGTAGTTGAACTCGAGGAAGGTCATCGGCTGCTCGCGCTCCAGCCGCAGCTTGACCGAGTCGAAGGCCAGCATCCGGTTGACCGTGAAGTGCGTGCCGTAGTCGCGCAGGAACTGAATGTAGCCATAGGTCGACAACCAGTCGTCGTTGTCGATCATCACTGCATCGGTCGGCCCGTCACCGAAGGCCAGGAATTTCTCGAACACCGTCCGGATCGAAGCGATGTTCGCGGCGATCGTCTCGTCGGTCAGGTGCGGGCGCGAGGCGTCCTTGCCGGTGGGATCGCCCACCTTGGTCGTGCCGCCGCCCATGATGACGATCGGCCGATGGCCCGCCTGCTGCAGCCGGCGCAGCATCATGATCTGGATCAGACTGCCGATGTGAAGGCTAGGGGCGGTGGCGTCGAAGCCGATGTAGCCGGTGACCACGCCTGCGGCCGCCGCCGCGTCCAGCTCGGTCTGATGGGTGATCTGATGGATGTATCCGCGCGCCTGCAGGGTTTTGAGGAAGTCGGATTTGAAGGCGTCGTCGGTCATGATCGCAGGCTTTGCTCGGAGAAGATCGGGCGTGTAGCACAACGCAACAAGGCGAGGTAACCGCGGCATGCACGATGGATCGGGTCGATTTTATAGAGCCCTCAGCACTGTCTGCCTTGCACTGGTGAGCATCATCGTTGCCGTGTGGGCGGCAATGCAGGGGCTCATGCAGATCGGGGGACTGGAGGCTGGCGCACCTACGGCTATGGTCGGCTGGTTATTGATCTCCTATACTCTGTTGCCGCTTTCGGGCGTCGCCATTGCCTGGTGGCGCTGGGCCGCAAATCGAAACGCGCAGGCTTGGACTGCGCTCGTCGTGATCGGCGCAGGATTGCAGTTCGTGGTCGGGCCGGCGTTTGCCAGATGATGATGCCGCTGCATCCCCACCCTATCACGTCCGATCGTCCGCTCATTAACGTTGGCGTGCAGCTTGAACGCAAAGGGGCGTGCCTGTGGGTGCGGTTCGTCACGTTGGGGGCGGTCGACACCGTACAGTGGCCGGACCCCGCCGAACCTGTTCGCACCGACGACCTCTGGCGGCACAGTTGTTTCGAGGTGTTCGTGGAGACGACCGACGGCTACCGTGAGTTCAACCTGTCGCCATCCGGCCAGTGGGCCTCCTACCGCTTTGACGGCTATCGGCACGGCATGAGGGATGCGGTCGAGGTCGCCGATGTCGTGCCGGTTGATCTCGCCGACGACATGCTAGCGCTAGAGGCCCACATCTATTTGCCGCTCCAAGTAGGCAAGCTGGGGCTGTCTGCCGTGGTCGAGGCGATCGACGGCTCCTTCACCTATTGGGCGCTGGTCCATCCTTCGGATAAGCCCGACTTTCATCATCCTGATTCCTTCATCCTGGATCTGCCATGAAGTTCGGTATCGACCGCGTGATCTCCGAGCCTGAGCTGCTCGCGGCCCTGAAAGGCAGGCGGGTCGCCCTTGTCGCACACCCGGCTTCGGTCACCGCCGACCTGACCCATTCGATCGACGCCCTGATCGGAGCCGGCGTTCGGATCAGCGCCGCCTTCGGGCCCCAGCACGGGATGAAGGGCGACCTTCAGGACAATATGATGGAGACCCTGGACGAGACCGATCCGATCCACGGATTTCCGGTCTTCAGCCTGTACGGCGAGGTGCGCCGCCCGACCGGTCAGATGATGAGCACATTCGACGTGGTGCTGATCGACCTGCAGGACCTGGGCTGTCGCATCTACACCTTCATCACGACCCTGCTCTACATTCTCGAAGCAACGGCGGAGCAGGGCAAGGAGGTCTGGGTTCTGGACCGGCCCAACCCGGCTGGGCGGCCGGTCGAGGGGCTGACGCTGCAAACCGGCTGGGAGAGTTTCGTCGGCGCCGGCCCGATCCCCATGCGGCACGGCCTGACCCTGGGCGAACTCGGCCACTGGTTCATCGATCACTTCAATCTGGACGTCCGCTATCGGGTTATCGCCATGGAGGGCTACGATCCGGACGCGGCGCCCGGCCACGGCTGGCCCCTGGGTGAGAGGTCCTGGATCAACCCCAGCCCCAATGCGCCGAACCTGTCGATGGCCCGCGCCTATGCCGGCACGGTGATGCTGGAAGGCACGACCCTGTCCGAGGGCCGCGGCACGACCCGGCCGCTGGAGCTGTTCGGCGCCCCCGACATCGACGCCAAGGCGGTGATCGCCGAGATGCGGGCCTTGGCGCCGCATTGGCTGGGGGGCTGCACCCTGCGCGACATGTGGTTCGAGCCGACTTTCCACAAACACGTCGGCAAGCTGTGCAACGGCGTCCAGATCCACGTCGACCACCCGGCCTACGACCACGCGGCGTTCAAGCCGTGGCGGGTTCAGGCTCTGGGGTTCAAGGCCATCCGACGGCTGTATCCCGACTACGACCTGTGGCGCAATTTCCCCTATGAATACGCGTTCGGAAAGCTCGCCATCGACGTGATCAACGGTGGGCCAGGTTTGCGGGAATGGGTCTATGATCCCGCGGCGACGCCAGCCGATCTGGATGCGATCACCATGCCGGACGAGGCCGCCTGGCTGGAGGCCCGTCGGCCATTTATGCTTTACTGAGCCTGACCGAAGCCGCAATTCGCATGCTTGTTCGCTCTCTGCTGAATCGCAGTTTTGTAGGGCCGAATGATCGCACTTCTGTTTGCTGCTGCCATCCTGGCGCAGACCCAGCCGCTCAGTCCTGAAATCCAGGCCCGGATCGCGCCGGTGACCCAGGCGATCGAAGCCGAAGTCGCCAGGCAGAACGCCTTGCCCGCACCCGCAAACGATCGCGAAACGCTGGAGCGAATGGGACAGCTGGATCAGGTCGGCCGTCGCGTCGCGGTCACCGTGGACCTCAGCGACCTGGCCGGCGCCGAACGCGAGGCGGCCCAGAACGCTCTGTGGGCTCCGGTGGAGGCCATGGACCACCGGCTGGCTGACCAGCTTCTGACCATGGTCCCGGCGGAGGGCTGGTTTTACCAGAGCGTCTATGGCGAGCCCGCCGCTCGGGCCGCCTTTCTGATCGTCCAGCATGCAGACGCCGATTTGCAGCGTCGGTTTCTGCCGGTCCTGGAAACGCTGGTTGCCACCGGTGAGGTCGAAGGGTCGTCCTATGCGCTGATGTATGACCGTCTGGCGCTCGATGAGGGACGGCCCCAGCGATACGGCACCCAGATGAAGTGCCGTGGCGGTCGCTGGGTTATCGATTCCGACAATCTGGAAGACCCTGAGAACGTCGAAGCCCGCAGGGAGTCTATCGGATTTCTGGGCCTCACGCTCGCGCAGTATGAGGCTGGCTTCGCCCGCTATCCGCCCTGCGTCGAGAAGTAGTTAGGCCGGCTTTTCTTCCAGCCGCTTGTCCAGATACAGGCCCACGCGGCGGTCGACAGCGTCGATGTGGTCCTGCCAGAAGTGGCTCGCGCCTTCTTCCAGCTCATAGTCGATGATGATGCCCTTCTGGGTGCGCAGCTTGTTGACGACGCGCTCGACCTCGACCGGCGGCACGATGGTGTCGGCGGTGCCGTGCAGGAACAGGCCGGACGCCGGGCAGGGGGCCAGGAAGCTGAAATCGTACATGTTGGACGGCGGCGAGACCGAGATGAAGCCGTCCGTCTCGGGGCGGCGCATCAGAAGCTGCATGCCGATGTAAGCCCCGAACTGATAGCCGGCGACCCAGGTCTGGGTCGCGGCGGGGTTGTTGGACTGGAGCCAGTCCAGAGCCGTGGCCGCATCCGCCAGCTCGCCGATGCCTGAATCGAACTCGCCTTGGGACTTGCCGACACCGCGCGAGTTGTAGCGCAGGGTGGCGAAGCCGCGCTGCTGGAATAGCTGATGCAGCGTCACCGTGACCGGGTTGTTCATGTGCCCGCCCGCCTTCGGATGCGGATGCAGGATCAGTGCGATCGGGGCGTTGGCGCGCTTGCCGGGCGAATAGCGACCTTCGATGCGGCCGGAGGCGCCGGGCAGGATGACTTCAGGCATGGGGCTCTGGAATCCGTTCAATCTGTCGTTTCGGGCCCGCCGAATACTTGACCGCTGGGGTAGGACTTTCTAAGTCCATCCTAACGCTCGGCCGCCTCGCGAAGCGGCGGGTCATAGCACAAGACCCCTGAAAAGCGCGCGGTTTTTGAAGGACGACGATGCGACTGTCGACCAAGGGACGATATGCCGTGATGGCGATGGCCGATCTGGCCCGAAACGGCCGGGGCGAGGGCGCGGACGGACGCGCCGTGTCGCTGGCCGAAATCGCCATGCGCCAAGAGATTTCATTAAGTTATCTGGAACAGCTGTTTGCGCGTCTGCGCAAAAGCGGGCTGGTTCGCAGCGTGCGTGGGCCGGGCGGCGGCTATCGGCTGGCCAAGGCGGCGGGCGAGACCGTGGTGTCGGAAATCGTGCTGGCGGTCGATGAGCCGATCCGGGCGACGCGTTGCGCGGCTCACGGCACGCCGCGCGGCTGCATGCTGGCCGGGGAACGCTGCATTACCCACAATCTTTGGGAAGACCTGGGCGACGAGATCCACCGCTATCTGTCCAGCGTGTCGCTTGAGGACGTGATCCTGAACCGCACCAGCCGTCGCGGCTCGGATGTCGGGGTGGCGGCATGAGCGGCGTCTATCTGGATTACAATGCCTCCGCCCTGGTCCGACCCGAGGTCCAGGCCGCAATGGCCGAGGCACTGGCCGACAACGGCAACCCGTCGGCGGTTCACGCCGCCGGACGTCGCGCGCGGGCGCGGGTCGAGACGGCGCGGGCCCGGGTCGCCGACCTGGTCGGAGCGGATGCTCAATCGGTGATCTTCTCGTCCGGCGGGACGGAATCGAACGCACAGGCCATCGCCAGCGCGCTGGCGGCGGGGTTCGACCGGCTGATCGTCTGCGCCTCCGAACATCCCTGCGTGGCCGAGGCCGCCATGGCCTCTGGCAAGCCGGTCAAGGTGCTGCCCGTCGATGCGCGCGGCGTGATCGACATGGGCAAGCTGTCAGAACTGTTGCGCGCACCGGGCAAGGCCGTCGTCGCCATCCATCACGCCAACAACGAGAGCGGCGTGATCCAGCCGATCCGCGAGGCCGCCACGCTGGTGCGTGAGGCCGGCGGCTGGCTGCACGTCGACGCGATCCAGTCGGCGGGCAAGATCCCCGTGTCGATGGCGGCGCTGAAGGCCGACACCCTGACCCTGTCGGCGCACAAGCTGGGCGGACCGCAAGGCGTGGGCGCGCTGGTGCTGGGCGAAGGTCGGGCGGCGGTGCAGATCGTGCGGGGCGCGGGTCAAGAGCGCGGCCTGCGCGCCGGGACGGAAAACGTGCCCGGCATCCATGGCTTCGGTGTCGCCGCCGATTGTGCGGCGCGCGACCTGCCGACCGTCGAGGCGCACAAGGCGTGGCGCGACGCCGCCGAGGGCGTGGTGGAAGCCGCAGGCGCGACCATCATCGGCAAGGGTGCACCGCGTCTGCCCAACACCCTGTTCCTGTCTGTCGCTGACTGGGAAAGCCCCCAGGCCCTGATCGTGCTGGACCTGGACGGGGTGATGGTCTCGGCCGGCAGCGCCTGTTCGTCGGGCAAGACCAAGCCCAGCCGGACCATCGTGGCCATGGGCCGGATGGACCTGGCGACCGGCGGCGTGCGCGTCTCGGGCGGCTGGGGCACGACCGAAGACGATTGGTCACGCTTCGCCCTGGCGTGGATCAAGGCATACCAGACATACCGCGCGCGTCAGTCGCAGCGCGTCAAGGAAACCGCCTAAGCCATGGCCGCCGTTCAGGAAACCATCGACGCCGTCGCCGCGCTGGAGAAGTACGAGCACGGCTTCACCTCGGACATCGAGACCGAATACGCGCCGCGCGGGCTGAGCGCCGACATCGTCCGCTTCATCTCCGAGAAGAAGGGCGAGCCGGAGTGGATGCTGGAATGGCGTCTGGCCGCCTATGAGCGCTGGCTGGCGATGGAGGAGCCGACCTGGGCCTCGGTGAAATACGAGCCGGTCGATTACCAGTCGCTGTTCTACTACGCCGCGCCGAAACAGAAGGACGGCCCCAAGTCGCTGGACGAGGTCGATCCAGAAATCCTGGCTATCTACGCCAAGCTGGGCATTCCGCTGGGCGAACAGGCCGTGCTGGCCGGCGTCGAGGGCGCGCCACGTTATGCGGTGGATGCCGTGTTCGACAGTGTCAGCGTGGTCACCACCTTCAAGGCTGAGCTGGCCAAGGTCGGCGTGATTTTCATGCCCATTTCCGAGGCCTTGCGCGAATATCCTGAGCTGGTGCGCCAATATTTGGGATCGGTCGTGCCGGTCTCGGACAACTATTTCGCCGCCCTGAACAGCGCGGTCTTTTCCGACGGGTCGTTCGTCTACATCCCGCCGGGCGTCCGCTGCCCGATGGAGCTGTCGACCTATTTCCGCATCAACGCGAGCCAGACGGGGCAGTTCGAACGCACCCTGATCATCGCCGACAAGGGCAGCTACGTCTCCTATCTGGAGGGCTGCACCGCGCCGATGCGCGACGAAAACCAGCTGCACGCGGCGGTCGTGGAGATCATCGCCCTGGACGACGCCGAGATGAAATATTCGACGGTTCAGAACTGGTACCCCGGCGACGCCGAGGGCAAGGGCGGCATCTACAACTTCGTCACCAAGCGCGCCGACTGCCGCGGCGACCGGTCGAAGGTCAGCTGGACCCAGGTCGAGACCGGCTCGGCCGTGACCTGGAAATACCCGTCCTGCATCCTCAAGGGCGAGGAGAGCTCGGGCGAATTCTATTCGATCGCCATCACCAACGGACATCAGCAGGCCGACACCGGCACCAAGATGATCCATCTGGGCAAGAACTCGAAGAGCCGGATCATCGCCAAGGCGGTATCGGCCGGAAAGTCGGACTCGACCTATCGCGGCCTGGTCTCGGTGCATCCGAAGGCGACGGGGGTGCGCAACTTCACCCAGTGCGACAGCCTGCTGATCGGCAAGGACTGCGGCTCGCACACCGTGCCCTATATCGAGGCCCGCAACGGCTCGGCCCAGCTGGAGCACGAGGCGACGACGACGCGCCTGTCCGACGACCAGCTGTTCTACGCCCAGCAGCGCGGCCTGTCGCAGGAGGAGGCGGTGGCCCTGCTGGTCAACGGCTTCGTCCGCGACGTGATGCAGAAGCTGCCGATGGAGTTCGCCGTCGAGGCGCAGAAGCTCGTGGCGATCTCGCTTGAGGGGAGCGTGGGGTGACAAACCTCAAACCGTTCCCGCCAATCGTAGGGCTACTGGGCTCGCTCTTCTGCAGTCTCGCGATCGCGGCCGAGTTCGCCCTCGGGTTCTATCATCGCGGGCCGACGCTGAACCTGATCCTCGGCCTAGCTTGGCTGTTCGTCATTGGGTTTGCGCTTTCGACCTACCGAGTGCGCGGGCTTTGGGTGCTTCTGAGTACGCCTGTAGCATTCTATCTCATTTTGAATTCCGGGGTGCAGATCACCGTTGCATGCTCCCTCAACTCCCAGAATTGTCCCTAATGCTCTCCATCTCCAACCTCCACGTCTCCATCGGCGACAAGCCGATCCTCAAGGGGCTGACGCTCGACGTTCCGGCGGGCGAGGTGCACGCCATCATGGGGCCGAACGGGGCGGACAGGGCTGGCTTGTGCTATGCTCGTCGTAGAAGGCTCAAATGACTGCACTGCCTAAGGTTACAGACCACATCTACGCCGTCGAGTTGCCTGACGACGTCGCCAGCAAGCTACGTGGCGTCGCCGAAGAGCGGGGCACGTCGGTCGAGGACCTGATCGCCTCCGTCGCCCATGAGTATGCCGTGCAAGGTCCGACAACTTACGACAACTGGAGCGACGAGGACATCGCATCCATCGAGCGCGGCATCGCCCAGCTCAAGCGCGGCGAGGGACGGCCCCAGGAAGAAGTGATGGCGAGGATCAAGGCAAAGCACGGGTGGTGAGAGAGGTTATCTGGTCTCCTGAGGCGGAGGATGCGCAAGACGCCTATATCGACTGGCTGGTTGAGTATGACGAGCAGACGGCGAAGCGCATACAGGCCGAGATTGAGGCCTGGACCCTGCTTCTCTCGAAGCGGCCATTGATCGGGAACGCGGCGCGGTGGCCCGGCTTCCGGGTGCATGGGGACAGGGACCTGGACAAGCTTATGATTTATGAGGTCTTCGACGATCACATCGAAATCGTCGCCTTTCGCGATATGCGGCAGGACAACAGCAAACTCCGGCTTCGGCCAAAGACGAAATGACCATGCTCTCCATCTCCAATCTCCACGTTTCCGTCGGTGACAAGCCGATCCTCAAGGGGCTGACGCTCGACGTTCCGGCGGGCGAAGTCCATGCCATCATGGGGCCGAACGGGGCGGGCAAGTCGACGCTGGGCTATGCCCTATCGGGACGGCCCGGCTATGAGGCGATCGAGGGGTCAGTCGAATGGCGGGGGGAGAGCCTGCTTGACCTCGACCCGGCGGCGCGGGCGGCCAAGGGCGTGTTCCTGTCGTTCCAGTATCCGATCGAGATCCCCGGCGTCCCCGCCCTGACCTTCGTGCGCACGGCGCTGAATGCGCAGAAGCGGGCGCGGGGCGAGGAGGAGGTCTCGGCGCCGGCCTTCCTGAAGATGGTCCGGGGGGCGTCAGCGGCGCTGAAGATGGACTTCGAGATGCTGAAGCGGCCGCTGAACGTGGGCTTTTCCGGCGGCGAGAAGAAGCGGATGGAGATCCTGCAGATGGCCCTGCTGGAGCCGTCGCTGTTGATCCTGGACGAGACCGATTCCGGCCTGGATATCGACGCCCTTCGGATCGTGTCGGAGGGGGTGAACGCCCTGCGATCGCCGGACCGCGCCATGCTGGTGATCACCCACTACCAGCGGCTGCTGGACTACATCAAACCCGACCGGGTGCATGTGCTGGCCGCCGGCCGGATCGTGGCTTCGGGCGGACCGGAATTGGCGCACCAGCTGGAGGCGGAAGGGTACGACAAATACCTGCCGGTGGCCGCTTGAACGCACCCGTTCGCATCGACCTGAAAGATGTTTCCAGCTTCCCGTCGCGCCGTGTCGAGTCCTGGAAATACACGGACCTGAACCGCTGGCTACGTGAGGCCCCGGAGCCTTCGTCGCCCCTGACGGCGCCTGTCGGCGGTCCGTTTACTGGAATCGACGGCGATGAGATCACTTTCGGCAACGGAGTGACGGCGGAGGGATCGTCGTCGTTGCTGGTCGAGGTCGAAGAGGGGACCGAGAAGGTTCTGAAGCTGCGTTTCGTCTCCGGCGGCGTCGGAGGACACGAGGCGCAAATCCACATTGTTGTCTATCAAGGTGCCCGACTGCTGCTGCTGGAAAGCCATGAAGGCGAAGGCAGCTACGTCGCCAACAACCGGATTAGTCTCAGCGTCTCGCCAGAGTGCGTAATCGATCGCGTGGTCGTGCTGGATGAACCCGCCGAGGCCATTTCGATCACGACGACCAAGTCCACTGCGCCGATGGCGGCCTATAGTCAGACTGTCTTGACGACCGGCGCCAAGTTGCAGCGTTACGAGACGCACTTTGATCATTTCGGCGACCATGCGCGGGCGCAGTTGGACGGCGTCTATGCACTGGATGCGTCGCGGCGCACCGATATGACGTCTGTCGTCCGCCATCGCAGCCCCAACGGCGTCACCTCCCAGCTGACCAAGGGCGTCGTGCGCGACACCGCGCGCGGCGTGTTCCAGGGCAAGATCGTCGTCGAGCGGGGTGCCGACGGCACCGATGCACGGATGGGCCACCATGCCCTGATCCTGGGCGAACGCGCCGAGGTGGACGCCAAGCCGGAGCTGGAAATCTATGCCGACGACGTTCAGTGCGCGCACGGCAATACGGTCGGCAATCTGGACGAGAGCGCCCTGTTCTACATGCAGCAGCGCGGCATTCCGGCGGACGAGGCGCGGGCGCTTCTGACCCAGGCCTTCCTGTTCGAGGTCGTCGACCGCATCGCGCATGAAGGCGCGAGAGAGGTGGTGAGGGCATGGCTGACGGCACGCCTGTAATCACCCGTTTCGACCCCTATGCCGCCCGGGCGCAGTTCCCGATCCTTTCGCGGAAGGTGAACGGCAAGCCGCTGGTCTATCTCGACTCGGCCGCCTCGGCGCAGAAGCCGCGCGCGGTGATCCACGCCATGACGACGGCGATGGAGGGCTCCTATTCCAACGTCCACCGGGGCCTGCACACGCTGGCCAACGAGACGACCGAGGCCTTCGAGCAGGCGCGCGAGACCGTCGCCCGGTTCCTGAACGCCGAGAGCCCCGACCAGATCATCTGGACCAAGGGCGGCACCGAGGCCTTCAACCTGGTCGCGGCTGGGCTGGGCCAAACGCTGCAGCCGGGCGACGAGATCGTCACCACCCAGATGGACCACCACGCCAATATCGTGCCCTGGTCGATGCTGCGTGATCGGCTGGGGATCGTGCTGAAATGGGCGCCGGTGCTGGACGACGGCTCGCTGGACATGGCGGCGCTGGCGGACCTGATCGGGCCGCGCACCAAGCTGGTCGCCGTGACCCATATGTCGAACGTGCTGGGCACGGTGAATGACGTGCGCGCCGTTGCCGATCTGGCCCATGCCGCCGGGGCTTTGGTGCTGGTCGATGGTTGCCAGGGGGCCGTGCATTGCAGCCCGGACGTTCAGGCGCTGGACTGCGACTTCTATGTCTTCACCGGCCACAAGCTGTATGGCCCGACCGGCATCGGCGGGCTGTACGGCAAGCGAGCCGCGTTGGAGGCCCTTCCGCCGTATCAGGGCGGGGGCGAGATGATCGCGACCGTGACCGAGGACGCCGTGACCTATGCCGGCATCCCGCACCGATTCGAGGCGGGAACGCCGCCGATCCTGGAGGCGATCGGCCTGGGCGCGGCGCTGGACTGGTTCATGGCCTTCGACCGTCAGGCTGTCGCGGCGCATGAGCGGGCGCTGTACGACCACGTCGTAGCGCGGCTGTCGGGGCTGAACTGGCTACGGATCATCGGCGAGGCGCCGGGCAAGGGTGCGATCCTGACCTTCACGGTCGAGGGGGCCCACGCCCATGACGTGGCGCAGATCCTGGATCGCTACGGCGTCGCCGTGCGGGCCGGGCTGCATTGCGCCGAGCCGTTGTCAAAGCGATTTGGCATCACATCGAGCGCGCGGGCCAGCTTCGCCCTATATAACACCGTGGAGGATGCGGATGCCTTCGTGGACGCGCTGATCAAGGCGCGGGAGTTCTTTGTGTGAGCGAGATGGACGGACAGATCAGCAAGAGCGAGACCTTCGCCGAGACCTGGGCGGAGCCGCAGGCGGCTGCCTTGCCGCAGGCCGAGCTGGACAAGCTGACCGAAGACCTGATCGCGGCGCTGAAGACCGTGTTCGATCCTGAAATCCCGGTCGACGTCTATGAGCTGGGCCTGATCTACAAGGTCGATCTGTCGGACGACAAGGACGTGCTGATCGACATGACCCTGACGGCGCCCGGCTGTCCGGTGGCGGGCGAGATGCCCGGCTGGATAGAGGATGCGGTGATGAAGGTCGAAGGCATCAAGTCGGCGCGCGCCAACCTGGTCTTCGAGCCGCCGTGGGACCCCTCCAAGATGAGCGACGAGGCGAAGCTCGCCTTGAACATGTTCTGATGACCGACCTCCAGACCACGACCCGTCCCCGCCGCCCGCGCCCCAAGGTCGTGACCCTGACCGATGCCGCGGCAGAGCGGGTGCGCGAGATCATGGCCAACGCCGAGAAGGTCTATGTCGCCCTGCGCGTCGGGGTGAAGAACGGCGGCTGTGCCGGCCAGGAATACACCTTCGCCTATGCCGAAGAGATCGCCCCCTTGGACGAGGTGGTCGAGGACAAGGGCGTCACAATCCTGATCGACCCCAAGGCGATCCTGTTCCTGATCGGGTCCGAGGTGGACTACGAGACGTCCAAGCTGTCGTCCAAATTCGTGTTCCGCAACCCGAACCAGACCGACGCCTGCGGCTGTGGCGAGAGCGTCACCATCATTCCCGCGAAAGCATTCGAGCCCAACTGAATGATCCGGCTGGAAGGGGTCACCAAGCGCTATCGCAGCGCGGCGGGCGAGCGAGTGGCGCTGGACGCCGTCAATCTGACGGTCAAGCGCGGACAGGTGTTCGGCGTGGTCGGGCGTTCGGGCGCGGGCAAGTCCACCCTGATCCGCACGATCAATCGGCTGGAGACGCCCGACGTAGGCAAGGTCTTCGTCGGCGATCAGGAGATCACCGCGCTCAAACCCGCCGATCTGCGCGCCGCCCGACGCCGCATCGGCATGATCTTCCAGCATTTCAACCTGCTGAACGCCAAGACGATTGCCGAGAATGTCGCCTTTCCGCTTCGGCTGGAGGGCCGCCCGGCGGCTGAGGTCGAGAAGCTGACAGCAGAGCTTCTGAACCAGCTGGGCCTGGCGGAACACGCGAAGAAATATCCGGCCCAACTGTCCGGTGGCCAGAAGCAGCGCGTCGGCATCGCCCGCGCCCTCGCCTGCGGGCCCGACGTGTTGCTGTGCGATGAGGCGACCAGCGCGCTCGATCCCGAGACGACCGACGAAATCCTCGGCCTGCTCGACGGCCTGAACCGCGACCTTGGCCTGACCATCGTACTCATCACCCACCAGATGGAGGTGGTGCGCCGCGTCTGCGACCGCGTGGCGGTGCTGAAGGACGGGCGGCTGGTGGAGGAGGGGGCCACGGCCGACGTCTTCCTGCATCCGCAATCGCCGGTCACACGCGCCATGCTGGCCGAAGGCGAGGGCGGCGAGACCTTCGACGCCTCGGTCGTGCCAACGGGCGGGCGATTGGCGAAACTGACCTTCCGAGGCGGCTCGACCTATGAGCCGGAACTGAGCCGCGTCGCCCGATCGGCTGGCGTGGACTATTCGATACTGTCGGGACGGATCAGCCGCATCCGGGGCGAGCCCTATGGCCAGATGGTTGTGGCCTTCACCGGCGGCGACGCGCACGCGGCCGTGGCCCAGCTGACGGCGCGCGGCGTCGTGGTGGAGGCGCTGTGATGGAGTTTTTCGCCAACGTCGACTGGCCCGAAATCCTTCGGGCGACGCGCGATACCCTGCTGATGCTCGGCGGGTCGATGGCGTTGACGGTCGTATTCGGCATTCCGCTGGGCGTGCTGCTTTACCTGTCCGGTAGGGGGCGGCTGGCGGCAAACCCGGTGCTGAACGGGATGCTGTCCCTGATCGTCAACATCCTGCGGTCGGTCCCCTTCATCATCCTGCTGATTGTCATGCTGCCGGTGACGGTGCTGCTCGTGGGGACATCGCTGGGCGTGGCGGGCGCCATCCCGCCGCTGGTCGTCGGCGCCGCGCCCTTCTATGCCCGGCTTGTCGAGACGGCGTTGCGCGAGGTGGACAAGGGCGTCGTCGAGGCGACGCAGGCCATGGGCGGCTCGACCTTCCAGATCGTGACCCGCGCCCTGCTGCCCGAGGCCATGCCGGGGATCATCGCCGGGGCGACCGTCACCGCCATCGCCCTGGTCAGCTATACCGCCATGGCGGGCGTCGTGGGCGCAGGCGGGCTGGGCGATCTGGCCATCCGCTTCGGGTATCAGCGGTTCCAGACCGATGTGATGGTGGTGACCGTCGTTCTGCTGCTGGTGCTGGTGCAGATTCTTCAGATGCTCGGCGACCGTCTGGTCGCTAGGGTGTCTCACCGCTGACGAGAGAGTTCCCATGCTGAGACGCACCTTGATCCTGGCCGCTGCTGCGCTGGCCCTCGCCGCCTGTGGGCAGGGCGCAGAGAAGGTCGCTGACGGGTCGGCGCCCCTGATCGTTGGCGCGACGGCCGTGCCCCACGCGGAAATCCTGGAGTTCCTGAAGCCGACACTGGCGGCTCAGGGCTTTCCGATCGAGATCAAGGTCTTCAACGACTACGTTCAACCGAACATTCAGCTCGCAGAAGGCCGGTTGGACGCCAACTATTTCCAGACCAAACCCTATCTGGATGAGTTCAACGCCGCGCGAGGCGCGACTCTGGTGACAGTGGCGGGGATCCATGTGGAGCCGCTAGGCGCTTATTCCCGCAGGTTCAGGACGCTGGCTGAACTGCCAAACGGCGCCGACGTCGCCATTCCCAACGACGCGTCTTCCATCGGCCGGTCGCTTATCCTGCTGCAGACGGCGGGTCTCATCCGGCTGAATGACCCGACCAACCCGCTGCAAACCTTGCGCGACATCGCCGCCAATCCGAAGAACCTGCGTTTCCGAGAGTTGGAGTCGGCGACCCTTCCACGCGTCCTCGATCAGGTCGACATGGCGGTGATCAATACCAACTATGCGCTGGACGCCGGTCTGAAGCCCAGGAGCGATGCGCTGACCTTGGAGGCCGGCGACAGCCCCTATGTGAACTATCTCGTCTCGCGCGCAGACAACCAGTCCGACCCCCGTATCCAGGCCCTGGCCGCCGCGCTGCGCGGCCAGGCGGTCAAGGACTTCATCGCCGAGAAGTACGACGGTGCGGTCATCCCGGCAGCCTGATCGATGGCTTACGATCCCGATTTCGGCGACTGGGTTCGCGAGCATTTCGCACGCTTGGGCCCAATCGAGATCAAGCGGATGTTCGGCGCTGGCGCGGTCTATGCGGACGGCCTGATCTTCGCACTGCTGGATGATGGCGTGGTCTGGCTGAAGGCCGACGAAACCAATGCGCCGTTGCTAGTCGAGGCGGGCGCGCGCCAGTTCAGCTATTCGACCAAGACCGGCGAGATGACGATGGCCTACTGGTCGTTGCCCGAGCCCGCGATGGATGATCCAGACCAGGCGGTGGCATGGGCGCGTCAGGCAATCGATGCGGCCCTGCGAAAGGCGGCGGCGAAGAAGCCGCGCAGGGCCAAGCCTAAGCCGTAGGGGCCGCCTTGGCAGCGCGCGCGGCTTCGTCGGGGGCGAGCACGCGGACGTTCGGCACGATCGGGCCACCTCGCGCCTCGGCGATCAGTTCGGCGGTGCGGCCTTCGACCACGGCTTCGAGGCGGGCCAGAAACGCGTCCTTGTCGAGGCCGGTCGGGATGGGATCGAGAAACTCCAGCGTCGCCTTACCCGGATGTTTCTCATACGCCTCCTGCGGCCAGAACAGGCCGAGGTTCGACGCAAGCGGCACCACCGGCATGTCGAAGTCGCGATACATGTGCCAGACGCCCGAGCGATAGCGGAACTTCTCGCCCGTTTTGGCCAGATTGCCTTCGGGATAGATCAGGATCTTGCGGCCCTCGGCATGAGCCGTCGCGCCGCTCTGCTTGAGCGAATCGCGCGCTTCGCGGCCGCCGCAATTGTTCACGACGATGGCGCCCAGTTTCTTCAGCACTGTCCCGAGCAGCGGAAACTTCTCCAGGTGATCGCCGGTGACGAAGGCCAGGTCGTCGAACTGGTCATAGGTCGCGAACCCGTCGCCCCAGCTCTGGTGTTTCGATGCGATGATGAAAGCGCCTGTCGGCAGGCGCTCCTTGCCGCGCACCTCGATCGTGATGCCGGCGAACACGCGCATCGCCTGCACCATCCGCTTCACATAGCGCCGGATGACCCAGGTGGTGGTGGCCCGACCTGGCGTCAGGGCCGCGAAGGCGGCGCTCAGTCCATAGGCGATCGACAGGAACCAGTAGGCGACGGCGAAAGCGAAACTGCGCATCGGATCAGTCTACCAGAGCCGATAGGCCCAATTCGACGGATTGGCGTTTCGCATCGATCAAGTCGATCAGGCGGCTTCGTCGAGCCGTTCGCCGTTGGTGACCTTGTTCCGGCCGCTACGCTTGGAGGCATAAAGGGCCTCGTCGGCGCGATCGAGCAGGGACGAACCCGTCTCCCCGGGACGACGTTGGGCCAGGCCCGCCGACAGGGTCACCGCGCCGAGTTCGTCGTTCGTGGAGCGCCGCCGCAGGGCGCGCGTGCCGACCTCTTCGCGAATCTGGTTCAGGGCGACCTCGACCAACGACGCGGCTTCGTTCGGGAAGATGATTGCGAACTCTTCGCCGCCATAGCGTGCAGCCACGCGCGGCGATTTCGAAACGCGACCGATGACACTGGCCACATAGCGCAACACCTGATCGCCGGTCTGGTGGCCCCAAGTGTCGTTGAAGCGCTTGAAGTGGTCGATGTCGAGAACCGCGAGTGTCATCGGCTTCCTGGACTTCTCGGCCTCGTCGCAAGCGCGCAGCAGTTCCTCGTCGAAAGCCTTGCGATTCGCCAGGTTCGTCAGGGCGTCCGTCATGGCGTCGCGACGCACCTGTTCAAGGTGTTCCCGCAGGCGCGCGACTTCCTTGGTGGAGGTCTCCAGACGCCGTTCCAGCGTGGCGTTTTCCTTCTGGACCACAGTCGTGGCCTGGGTCAGTTCGGCCACGACACTGAGCAAGGCCTGCGGTTCGGCGACACCTTCCAGGTGCGCCGAGGCGCCGGCCAGGGTCTTGCCGTAATCGGCTTGCGACCGTTGAGCCTTGGCGATGGCTTCGGAGACGGTCGACAGTTCGCGGTTCAGCACGGCGCCGGCGTCGCGAATTTCCTCCGACAGCCGTCCGCGCGGCAGATATTCCGCCGCCAGCATCTCGGCGGTGCCTTCGGTGAAGGCATCGCCCGCACCCAGCAGCCGGGTCATTTCCTGACCCAGGGCGCTGTCCGGATCGCCGATGTAGTGGAGCCAGAGCTCGAAGTTCAAAGGCGTCGGCCATACGCCGGCACGTTCCATCTCTTCGACCGCACGACGCGCCAGCCCGAAGGCTTCGGGACCGCGCAGGGTGGTCTGGACCTGTGTCGACATTCTCGATTCCCGATGCGCGCTCTTCTGACGACGCCGTTCGGTGTGTACCCTAGACGCCCGATCCGTAACGACGGGTTAAGCGCCACGGCAAAAACCGGCGCCTGCGCAGAGAATTCAACTCTTGGGTGTGGACGGCCGGCGGAGGAAGGCTGGAACATCGGCGCCGAAGCCCGAACCTTCGCGTGCGGGCGCGGCGTCGTGCTCGGTCCTACCGCCGGGGCGACGATCGGCCTGGCGCAGCCGGGGTTCTGTGGCCGTCGGGACGGGTTGATCCGGCGCCATCTGTTGAACGGGAGCCGGCGCGACGACGGGTGCAACGGCGTCGGCTTTGGGCACATCCGACTTTGCGGAGCGACGGCTCCGGGTCCTGCGGGCGGCGGGTTCGCCGGCGTCGGCAGCGGGCTGCGGCTTGGGTTCGACCACAGGCTCGACCGCTTCCGCGACCGGCTGCTCGGCGGGGCGCTCGGTGCGTGAGCGGCCGCGCGCAGGCTTGGCGTCAGGCCGGCCCTCGGCCCGCCGCGGCGCTCCGCCTGAGCTCGACCAGTCGATGTCCAGCACCAGCTCCTCAGGCGCCATCTTGATCAGCTTCAGCACCTTATCCAGCGATTTGTCGTCGCCGGGCGTCACGATCATGAAGGTCTGTCCCAACTTGCCGGCGCGACCCGTACGACCGATGCGGTGCACGTAATCGTCGGCGTGGTGGGACACGTCATAGTTGAAGACGTGACTGACGTCCGGGATGTCCAGGCCGCGTGCGGCGACGTCCGATGCGACCAGCAGTTTCAGCTCTCCTGAACGGAAGGCGGCAAGCGTCTTTGTGCGTAGCGACTGGTCCAGATCGCCGTGGATCGGCGCGGCGTCGAAGCCGTGGGACTTCAACGATTTGGCGACAACATCAACTTCCGACTTGCGGTTGCAGAAGACGATACCGTTGCGCACGTCGGCCCGGCCGATCAGCGCACGCAGCGCTGCGCGTTTGGTCTTGGGGTCCGAGTTGGGCACGCGGACCAGATATTGGGTAATGGTCTCGGCCGTCATGGCCGGACGCGAGGCCTCGATCCGCGTCGGATCCTTCAGGAAGGCCTGGGTCAGGCGGGTGATCTCGGGCGGCATGGTGGCCGAGAAGAACAGCGTCTGGCGTTTGGGCGGCGTCAGTTTGAAGATGCGTTCGATGTCGGGGATGAAGCCCATGTCCAGCATGCGGTCGGCCTCGTCGACGACCATCAGCTCGACGCCCGTCAGCAGCATCTTGCCCCGCTCGAACAGGTCCAGCAGACGGCCGGGCGTGGCAATCAGGACGTCGACGCCCTTGTTCAGCGCCGCCACCTGGTCGCCCATGGACACGCCGCCGATCAGCAGCACCCAGCTCAGCTTGGTGCCCTTGGCGTATTTCTCAAACGACATGGCGACCTGGTCGGCAAGCTCGCGGGTGGGCGCAAGCACCAGGGCGCGCGGCATCCGGGCCCGGGCGCGGCCCTTGGACAGGCGTTCGATGAGGGGGAGGGTGAAGGCGGCCGTCTTGCCGGTGCCGGTCTGGGCGATGCCGAGCACATCGCGGCCGGCCAGGGCCACCGGAATGGCCTGGGCCTGGATCGGGGTGGCGGTCGTATAGCCGGTGTCGATGACGGCTTGAAGGGTCGTGGGCGAGAGGCCCAGCTGTGAGAATTCGGTCATGCGTCCTTGGGATGAGGGTCCGACGCGTCGTGCGCGCCGGGTAGGGGACTGTTCGACCGGCGCGAGACGGGCCGGTCGAGGAGCCGCGCCATCGGTGGCGAGGCGGGGAATGCGCGGAACCACCCTGTCTCTGGGCGAGCGGGTGGCGCGTCTGCCAGTCCTGTCCCGAACGTGGGGCCGATATAGAAGCCCCCACGTCAGAGTCAAGTATTCCGCCGTTACGGCAGCGCTTGGCAAAGCCTAACCGATTGTTAATAATGGGTCCGGGGATTGGGATGCCGGAGTGGGGTTGGGCATGAGGAAATCGATCTGCGCGCTGGCCGCCGTGGCCGCGCTGTCCGCGCCCGGCGCGGCTTCGGCCGAGATGGACGACGCGTTCGAGAACACTGTCCTGTCGCGCTATCCCGACGGCGGCTGGGTCAGGCACTGGTTCAACCGCGATGGCACCTATTCGGCCAGCTTCTCGGATGGCCGGCGCCTGTCGGCGACTTGGCGGGTCGAGGGTCAGCGGGTCTGTCTGAACGGCATCCGCCCCGCCGTAATGATGATTTCGCGCTTCTGTTCGCCGCTGATCGAAGCCAGCGTCGGCCAGAGCTGGGTGTCTCGCGATCCGCTGGGCCGGCGGGTTCAGAATGTGCTGCAGCCCGGCCGCTGACGTCCGGAGTGCGGCTTCAGACGTCCAAGTCGGCCTGCGCGAACTGGGCGTTCTCCTGGATGAATCGGAAGCGGGCGTCGGCCTTTTTTCCCATCAGCCGTTCGACCAGATCCTCGATGTCGTCCTCGGAATCCGGCAGGGTCACCCTGGCCAGGGTGCGCTTCTTGGGATCCATGGTGGTCTCCTTGAGCTGAGAGGCCATCATCTCGCCCAGGCCCTTGAACCGGCCCAGTTCGACCTTCTTGCCCTTGAAGATGGTGCGCATCAGCTCCTCGCGGTGCGCCTCGTCGCGGGCGTATTCCGACAGCGGTCCGGCCGACAGGCGATACAGCGGGGGCAGGGCCATGAACAGGCGACCCTGACGGATCACCGCGGGCATGGAGCGATAGAAGAAGGTGATCAACAGGGCCGCGATATGGGCGCCGTCGACGTCGGCGTCGGTCATGATCACGACCCGC
>JAZKHL010000091.1:0-3115 GCA_040385365.1 Pseudomonadota bacterium
TGTCCTGGATGTCGATCTCGACGTCCTCGACCTCGGGCAGGACGGCGACCGTGGCGGCGGAGGTGTGGATGCGCCCCTGCGCCTCCGTCGTCGGCACGCGCTGGACGCGGTGGACGCCTGACTCGAACTTCAGCCGGCCGAAGACGCCGTCGCCGGTGACCGTGGCGATGATTTCCTTGTAGCCGCCGGCGTCGCCCTCCGTGGCGCTGTCCAGTTCGACCCGCCAACCGCGCGTCGAGGCATAACGGGAATACATGCGGAACAGGTCGCCGGCGAACAGGGCCGCCTCGTCGCCGCCGGTCCCGGCGCGAACTTCCAGCACGGCCGAGGCGTTCTCGTCGGCGTCGCGCGGGGCCAGCAACAGGGCGACGTCGCGCTCCATGTCGGGCAGGCGGGCATTCAGGGTTTCCAGCTCGTCGGCCGCCATGGCGGCCATCTCGGGGTCCTCGGCCATGGCCAGAAGGTCCTCGATCTCGGCGCGAGATTTCGCCAGGGCCATGACGGCGTCGGCGACCGGCTTCATCTCGGCGTGCTCCTTGGACAGGCGCACGATCTCCTGGCCGTCCGAGGCCGCGCCCATGCGCGCCTCCACCTGATGGAAGCGGTCCAGGACCTGATCGAGCTTGGACTGGGGCAGGCGCAAGGGAGGGTCTTTCGGCGAAGAAGCGAGGCGCGGTCTTACTCCGTCACGGCGCGCGCTGTCGATGCGTGCAGGCGGACACGCGGCGATGTCGCGCTTGTGTCCAGCCGTAACGATGGCGTCAGGCCGGTTACGCTGGGACCGTCGCCTGCCTAGGTTTGGGTCATACGTAAATGGGAGCTGAATCATGTTCGACGCCGGCAATCACAACCCCACGCCCGCCGACAGCGCGGTCGCGCAGAGCGATCGGGCCAGTCTGGAAGCGATCTGCGCCCGCTATGACGCCCTGACGGCCGGGACCGAGCCGATGTCGCCCGTCCACGCCGCCGAACTGATCGGCATGGCCGGGATCTTCGATCTGGACGTTACGCAGCCGCCGCACGCGCTGTGGCTGGAACTCAGGACCGTACTGACGGCCCAGAGCCCTCGCGTGCCGGACGAGGTCGCGACCTTCGCGCCAGGCGATGCGCTGACGCTGATGGTCGTCGAGGACGACCCGCAAATGGCGCAGGATCTGACGGCCCTGCTGGTCGAAGCCGGTCATGACGTCATCGGCCCGTTCCACAGCGCGGAGGCAGCCGAGGTGGCGGCCGGGCTTCACGCCATCGACGTCGCCCTGCTGGACATAAATCTGTCAGGTGCGATCGACGGCGGAGCCTCAAGGAACGCTGGGGGATGAGGGTGGTGTTCCTGTCGGGCGACGTCTCCGCCGCCGCGCGGCATGCCGATGTCGCCGAAGCCATGGTCATCAAACCCTACCGTGGAAGCGACGTCCTGACGGCCATTCAGCGTGCCGCCGCGACGATGGAGGCCTGAGACGGCAGCAACGCTATCGGCCGCGATCAGTTATTCCCGCTGCGGCGACGCTTCGCGCTGGGCTAGAGATCGCGTTCTCCCGGGGGATCGATGGACACCTTTCTGCTCTTCATGCTGGTCGGCATCGTGGCCCAGGCGGTCGATGGCGCGCTGGGCATGGCCTATGGCGTGATCTCGTCGTCGGTGCTGCTGGCCTTTGGCGTGCCGCCGGCGACGGCCTCGGCCAGCGTCCACGGCGCCGAGGTCTTCACCACCGCCGCCTCTGCCGGGTCGCATATTCTGCACAAGAACGTCGAGTGGCGGCTGTTCATCCCACTCGCCGTCGCCGGAGTGATCGGCGGGGTGTTGGGCGCCTATGTGCTGTCGGGGATCGACGGCAAGGTGATCAAGCCGTTCGTCGTCGCCTATCTGGCGCTGATGGGCTGCTACATCCTGTGGCGGGCGACCCAGAACACCCCTCACAAGGTCATACGACCGGCCTGGATCGTGGCTCCGCTCGGCGCCGTCGGCGGCTTCTTCGACGCCATCGGCGGCGGCGGATGGGGGCCGACGGTCTCGTCCTCGCTGGTGGGCGCCGGCGCCGAGCCGCGCCGCGCCATCGGCACGGCCAACACTGCCGAGTTCTTCCTGACCGTGGCGATTTCCGCGACCTTCGTTTGGGCTCTGGTGACAGGCCACTGGAAAGACGCGGACGCCCTGACCAACCATTTCTCCGCCGTCGCCGGACTGGTGGTCGGCGGGTTGCTGGCGGCGCCCTTCGCGGGGTGGATCACCAAGGCGGTGCCGCAGCGCGCGCTCACCTATGGCGTCGGCGGCTTGCTGTTGGTGCTGGCCGGCTTTCAGGGCCTGCAACTGGCCGGCGTTTTCGCCTGATTTGGGCCGCCGAGACGCAAGACAAGCGCGGTTCCGGACGGTCGGAAATTGCGGGACGCATGTTCGCGTCTCGTATGGGGGCCCGCTCTTGAAACTTCCGCTTCTGGCCATTCCGGCCGTTTTGATCCTGTCCGCCTGCACCAGCGCCGGCGGCACGTCCGTCACCACCGCCCTGCCGTCCGCACTGTCGCAGACCGCGCGGGTCTCCAGCGTCGTCCTGAACGGCGCACCGGCCCAGGGCGTCAGCGAAAACTTCGCCCAGACCTTCCAGTCCGGCGTTCAGGCCAAGCTCGACGAGTGCGCCACGGGCACGACGCCCCTGACGCTCGACGTCACCCTGACCATGTTCGACAAGGCCAACCCGGCCATGACCTGGCTGATCGCAGACGCCAACCGGATCTCCGGAACGGCGCGCCTGCGGGACGCCTCGGGCGCCGTGGTCGGAGAATATCAGATCTCGCGCCAGTTCGCGGCGTCGGGTCTGATCGGCATCGCCATGATGGCCAATGCCGAAAGCCAGATGAGCGATGCCTTCGGATCCGAGGTCTGCAAGCAAGCCTTCCCAGACCGGTAAGCTGGATGAACCAGGGCGCGGTGTGTCCAGACCGCTCGCCGCGCCCTACTCCGCCGCTTCCAGGGAGGCTGCCTCGGCGTCGCGGGCGGCGTTCAGCTCGGCCGCCTTGGCCTCGACCATCTCGACGATGTGATCGACCATGCCTTCGTTGGCCAGTTTGTGGGCGATCTTGCCGTTCAGATAGACCATGCCCGACCCCGCCCCGCCGCCGG
>JAZKHL010000092.1:0-11433 GCA_040385365.1 Pseudomonadota bacterium
CCTTCTATCCGTATTACATCCACGAGCATTCCAACCAGACGTGCCGGCGCATCCACATCGTCGGATCAGCGCTGGTCATCGGCGCGGCGCTGCTGGGGCTGTTCGTCAACGCCTGGTGGTTCGCCGCCATGCCCCTGGCCGGCTATGGCGCGGCCTGGATCGGGCATTTCTTCTTCGAAAAGAACCGGCCGGCGACGTTCAAATACCCGCTGTGGAGTCTGATGGGCGACTGGCGGATGTTCTTCGAGACCGTCAGCGGCAAGCGGAAGTTCTGACCCCCTAGTTCGTCAGGATCTGGACCCGCGACCACACCTCGCCGCGATTGACCACCTCGACCCTCATCGGCCCGCCCGCCGGTCGGGCGACGGTGCAGACGGGATAGTGATCGCGCGAGCCGTCGGCGCACACCACCACGCCGTTGGGGTCTCTCAGCACCAGGTCGATATTGGTGTCGCCGTCGCCGATGGCCGCGACCCGCAGCACCTCGTTGCGTCGCGCGTCGATCGTGAAGCCATAGGTCTCTCTCGCCCGCAAACGGCGCACCACCACGATTGGTCCGCGACCGAACAGCGAGCCACGCACGCCCTTGTCCGGCGATCGCAGGCGCGCGATCTGGTCCAGCACGGCCCTGTCCGACCCGGCCAAAGCCTCGGCCTCATCCAGCAGGGCGGCGACGGTCAGGAAGGGCGCGTCGCCGTTCGCGCCCCGCGTCTGAATGTCCGACAAGATGCGGGCGGCGACGACCATGGCCTGGGCGTCGCGATGATCTCGAGCCCATTCGGCCACCTCGGCGGCGGTGACCATCTGGGTAATGGCCCGGGCCTCGGCCTCCGCATTGGGCGGCGGAGGAGGAGCGGTCCGGACCTGAGACGCCGCCGGTCCGGTCGCCAGGGCCAGGGTCACGACGGCCACAGCCAGCAAAGTCACCCTTCGGCTACCGTCTCGGGCGACGCCGCGCCCCGCGCGCTCAACCATGGCGGCTCCCCCATCGCACCGCCGAAACACACGGCGCATCACCCGTCTAAGGGCATAATTTCGAACGGAAACAGTGACCGAAACTGACTGGCCCAACAAGGATCGATCATCGCACCAAAGGCGTCTCAGCGAATGGCGGCCGTCAGTATTCGACGATCGGCCCGGCCCTGCACAAGGACCACGACCTTGTCCTGGGGATCCGTGGCGTCCGGCAGGGTCAGCAGGATCGGTCGGCCGGTCCAGGCGCCCAGCCGGGTCAGCTTCTGCACCACATTGACGTGCCGCACGGCCTGTCCCCGGTTGTCTCCGCCTGCGACCGCCACGGTCTGCAGACCCGGACGATAGGTCACCAGCCAGACGTCGGCCCCGCCGGCCGGAGGACGACCGGATCCGACCCCGACGGCGTCCTCGCCCTCGCGAAACTGGACCTGGGGCGGAAAGACGCGTCGGGCCGCCTCCTCGTCCACCGCGACCTGGACCGCCTCGCCTTCCGCGCCCGACACCTGGCGGCGGCCGTCGATGACGACCTGGGGCGTGTAGACGTTCCTGAGGCGCATCGCCGTCTGATAGGCGCGCTGGCGCTGGGCGAACTCAGGCCTGGCGAAGGTGTCGGGCCAGCCGAGATAATCCCAATAATCGACGGCGTAGGTCAGGGCGATGACGCCGGGCTCTTCCGACAGCGCCTCGACCACCTGGTTCGCCGCCGGACAGCCCGAACAGCCTTGGGCCGTGAACAGCTCGACCACGACCGGTTCGGGCGGCGGCGCGTCCCGACGGAGCGCGCGCGCCCCCGCCGGCTGGGCGGTCGAACCGACCGCGCCGACCAGTCCGAGGGCCAGGACCCCCGCGACGATGACGCCCTTCATCTGCATGGGGCGAGTCCTAGCGGGACGGTGGCCGAAGCGCGCCTCATATTCGCGTGACCGGTCAGTCCATCAACTGCTGGCTCAGATACACATAGTGCCGCGCCCAGCGCCGGGCGTTGGCCACCGGATCGGCGTCGTTTGAGTGCCCCCCCGAGGTCTCCTCGTAATACAGATGGTCGTGGCCCTGCTCGGCCAGACGCGCCGCGAACTTCCTGGCGTGGCCGGGGTGGACGCGGTCGTCGCGGGTGTTGGTGGTGATGTAGACGCGTGGGTATTGGGTCTCCGGCCGCAGCTGCTGATAGGCGGAATATTGCGAGATGAAGGCGGCGTCGCCGGGGATGCGGGGATCCCCATACTCGCCGATCCAGGACGCGCCGGCGGGCAGGTCCTGATAGCGCAGCATGTCGATCAAGGGGCTTTCGATCACCGCGGCGTTGAACAGCTCCGGATGCTGGGTGACCGACACCGAGGTCAGAACCCCGCCGTTCGACCGTCCATAGATGCCCAGCCGGCGCGGCGAGCTGATCCCACGCGCCGTCAGATCACGCGCCACCGCCGCGAAATCGTCGAAGGCCAGCTGGCGGTGCTCGCGCAGCGCCGCCTGATGCCAGGCCGGGCCGAACTCGCCGCCGCCCCGGATGTTGGCGACGACGTATGCCCCGCCGTTCTCTAGCCACAGCTTGCCCAGCTCGGGCTTGTAGGCGGGCGGGAAGGCGATCTGGAACCCGCCGTATCCGAACATGATGGTCGGGGTGGATCCATCCACCGGCGCATTGACGGGACGCACGAGGAAATAGGGAACCTTGGTCCCGTCGCTCGACGTCGCCTCGAACTGTTCGACGACGTCACGACTGGCGTCGAACTGGGTCGGCGCCTGTTTGACCTGAACCATGGCGCCCGTCGCGACGTCGGCCAGGCTGAGCGTCGAAGGGGTCAAGAAACCCTGGCTGGATACGAAGATCTCTCCGCGCGACCGGGAACTGTCGCCCAGGGAAACGGCGCTGTTTGAGGGAACGACGACGTCGGCCGTTTGCCACGTCGTGTGGGCGCGAGCGGTGACGGTCGGCGTGAAGACCTTCAGAGTGCCGACGACGTTGTCAGAGACGACGGATACGATCCGGTCGGACATTACGGTCGTGTCCTGCACCGACTGGCGTGGTCCAGGGCTGAAGATGACCTGCGGATCGTTGTCGGTGCGGACCATCTCGGGCTGCCGCAGCATCGTCAGGGTGGCGGCGACCAGGTCGCCCGCCGGGATCGTCCCGCCTGGAATGGTCCAGGCTTCTTCCGGAGAGAAGATCAGCTGCGCGCCCATCACCCCTTGGACCGCGACCCGCTCGGGCAGGTTCAGGCGCTCGGCCCGGCCGTCCAGCCACTGCCAGGTCTGGGCGCGATAGGTGTCCAGGGGCCGGCTGAACAACACGGCTTCGACGACGCCGTCCTTGTTTCGATACACCGAGGGGCTAACGCCGTAACCGCCGTCGCCCTGTTCGCCGCGATAGATCTCGGTCGCCTGGGCCAAAGCCTGACCTCGCGCCAGCGACTTCACGATGTAAGGATAACCTGACTCGGTCAGGGTCCCGCTGCCGAAGTCGGTGGCGATCAAAAGGGTGTCTCGATCCAGCCAGCTGAGGCGATGCTTGCCCTCCGGCAGCACAAAACCGTCGGCAACGAAGGTCTTGGTCGTCGTGTCGAACTCGCGCACCACGACCGCATCCTTGCCGCCTTCGGATAGAGAGATCAGGCAGCGCGTTTCGTCCGGGGCCAGGCAATTCGCGCCCTTCCAGACCCAGTCCACACCTTCCGAACGGGACAGGGCGTCGAGGTCGATCAGCGTCTCCCACTGGGGCGCGTCGGTGCGATAGCTGTTCAGCGTCGTGCGCCGCCACAGGCCCTTGGGATTGGTCGCGTCCTGCCAGAAGTTGCCGATGCCCTCGCCCAGGAAGGCGGGGCCGGGAATCCGCGCGGTGGACGACAGGATGTCGAAGGCCTGGCTGCGGAAGGTCTCGTATCGGCGATCCCCGGTCAGTGCGGCCAGAGACCTCTCGTTCTCGGCCCGGACGAAGGCCATGGCCTCGGCGCCCTCGACCTCCTCCAGCGCAAGATGGTCGTCGGCGGCCCGGACCCCGGCGGGCGACAAGTCTGACGGCAGATGCGGCGGTGGAGTCTGGGCCAGCGCCGGGGCGGCGAAGACCATCAGCGCCGTGGCGGCGGTCAGCATCGAAAGGTGCAGTCGCATAAACCTACTCCGTCATCCTCGGCCTTGTGCCGAGGATTCATGGTTCCGCTGGCGTGGTGCGGAACGGTGCGTTCGCCGACCCGTCCCGGTCTGATGACCGATGGACCCTCGGGACGAGCCCCAGGGTGACGGGCTTGAGTCTATTCCTGCGCCGGCGCGTCCATCAGCCGCCGCGTCAGATAGGTATATTCCAATGCGATCCGCCGGGCGGTCTCGCGCAGGTTCGCCCCCGCCGCATGGCCGCCGTCAGTGTTCTCGTAGAACAGCACCGGATAGCCCAGCTCTTCCAGCCGCGCCGCCGCCTTCCGCGCATGCCCCGGATGAACGCGGTCGTCCTTGGTCGAGGTATGGATGAAGACTTCGGGATAGGGCCGGTCGGCGCGCAGGTTCTGATACGGCGAATATTCGCTGATCCAGGCGCGTTGCTCGGGGATGCGGGGATCGCCGTATTCGCCCATCCAGCTGGCTCCGGCCAACAGAGTGTGGAACCGCAGCATGTCGAACAGGGGCACCTGGATGACCGCCGCGTTGATCAGGTCCGGCCGCTGGGTCAGCATCGCCCCCATGAACAGCCCGCCCTGCGACCCGCCCATAACGCCCAGGTGCGGCTGGGAGGTGATGTTGCGCGCGATGAGGTCGGCGGCGACGGCCTGGAAATCCTCGTGCGCCCGCTGGCGATTGGCCTGCTGCGCAGCCTGGTGCCAGCGAGGGCCGAACTCGCCGCCGCCACGGGTGTTGGCCACGACATAGACCCCGCCCCGCTCCAGCCACAGCTTGCCCGTCGTCGGCGAATAGGCCGGCAGCATCGAGACCTGGAACCCGCCGTAGCCATACAGCAGCGTCGGGTTCGACCCGTCCATCGGCATGGCGTCGCGATGGACGACGAAATACGGCACCATCGTTCCGTCCGCCGACCGCGCCTCGAACTGATCGACGGTCATGCCCGCGGTGTCGAACTTGGCGGGCAGGGCCTTCAGCGGATCGACATCGCCGCTGCCTGCGTCGGCGAGATAGAGGCTCGACGGCGTCAGATAGCCGGTGGCGGTGACGAACACGCGGTCGTCGGTCTGGCTGGCCGAGCCGACGCCGACGGCCACGTTCTGAGGCAGGTCCAGTCGCGCCCGCGCCCATTCGCCCGCGCCCGGCGTGTAGACATCGACCCCGCCCCGCACGTTCTCGTAGCGCGCGACGATCAGGCGATTGCGGGTCGCGGTAATCCCTTCGATGGAGTCGCGCTCGCCGGGGTGGATCACCACCTGAGCCGGGGTCGCGGGATCGGCCAGCCAGGCGTCCAGATCCCACGCGATGACGTCGCCCGACGCGAACGCCTGGCCCGAGGGGGCTGTCCAATCCTGGTCGGTCGTGAACACCACCTGCCCCTGCACCAGGGCGTTGATGCTGCCCCGCGATGGCAGCTCCAGCTTGACCGCGCTTCCATCCACGACGCGCCACGTCTCGGCGTTGTAGGTATCCAGCGGCCGGCTGATCAGCATCGCCCGAATGGTCCCGTCCGGATCGCGCAACGTATAGGGACTGACGCCATAGCCGCCGTCGGTCGCCGTACCTCGATAGACCTCGACCGCCTGTTCCAGCGTCTGACCCCGCTTGAGGATCTTGACGATGTAAGGATAACCTGACTCGGTCAGCGTCCCTGGTCCGAAGTCCGTCGCCACCATCAGGGTGTCGGCATCAACCCATTCGATGCGGTGCTTACCCTCGGGCAGGACGAAGCCGCCGTCGACGAAGGTCTTGCTCACGTCGTCGAACTCGCGCACCACGACCGCGTCCTTGCCTCCGTCAGACAGGGAGATCAGGCACAGCCGCTCTTCGGGAGGCAGACAGGCCGAGCCCTTGTAGACCCAGTTCTTGCCCTCCGCCGCCGCCAGGGCGTCGAAGTCCAGGATGGTCTCCCAGGTGGGCGCGTCGGTGCGATAGCTGTCCAGCGTCGTCCGCCGCCAGACGCCCCGGACGTGCTCGGCGTCCTGCCAGAAATTATCGACCGTGCCGTCGTGATTGAAGCTCGGCATCGCGATCCGGTCGCGTGCCTGGACCAAGGCCAGCGCCTGTTCGTGCAGCGCCTCGTATCGGGGGTCGCCCTGCAAGACCGCCAGCGAGCGCTCGTTATGCTCCCGCACCCAGGCCATGGCGCGTTCGCCGTCGACCTCTTCGAGCCACAGATAGGGATCGGTCGCGTCGGTGGTGGCGAACCCACCCTCGACCAGCGGCGGATTTGGAGGAGTCTGGGCGATGGCAGGGGCTCCGAGGATCGAGGAGACGAGAAGCGCGGCGAGGCCGGTGCGGATCATGATCTTTTCCCGTTGGGGTCGCGGCGCACCTTAAGGACGGGCGCCCCCCCGGCAAGGCGGCTAACCGCCACCTTACCGATTTGTCATCCTGGTCAGGGGCGGCGGCTCGCTGCTTAGGCGCGCGTCACACGCCGTCGTCGGGAATGCACAACATGTTGCCGCAGGCCTTGCAGTGGACCGCGTCCGGGTCATGCACGCGCAGCCCGCACTGATCGCAGGGAAACCTGACCTTGTGCGGCCGCAACAGGGTCTGCCCTAACCGCACGAACAGGGTCACCCCGACCAGCATGATGACGATGGACAGCAGCCGTCCCCAGACCCCGGGCAGCAGGACGTCGCCATATCCCGTCGTCGTCAGGCTGGTGACTGTGAAATACAGCGCGTCGACCCAGCCGCCGATGCCTTCATAGCGGCCCATGAAGCCGGTGTAGACGAAGCCCGTCGCCACAAAGACGAAGGTCACCAGGGCTACGATCGCCTTGGTCGCGTCCTCCACCCGCGTGTCGTCATAGCGCCGCCCGACCGTCCTCCAGAAGAAGTCGGAGTTGACCAGGGTCCAGAGCCGGATCACCCGCAGAAAGCCCAGGTTGAACAGCCAGGCCGGAAACAGCAGCGTCGCCAGGATGAACAGGTCGACCCAGACGATCGGCCGCTTCAACCAGTCCTTGATGTCGGAATAGGCGAAGGCTCTGGCGGCCAGATCGGCGGCCAGCAGCGCGGCCACGATGTAATCCAGAATGTAGAAGGCGACGCCGATCTCCTTCAGCACCGGAGCGGCGATGAAGAAGGCGACGATCACCAGGTCGACGGTCAGGACCGCGAGGCGAAAGCGCACCGCCGTCTGCGACGACCCGTGGTACAGCGCCCTCAGCCGGGCGCGCAGGCGATAGCGTTTTTCGGGCGCGATCGTTGTCGTCATCCCGTCTGTCTAGCCCCACGCGGGACGTCCCGCGACCCCGCACGCACGGCAGGATCGCGGGTCAGCCGCTTAGGCCTTCTGAATGGCGGCGGCGATCTGGTCGCCGGAATGACCGGTCAGGTCCTTGGCGATCTCGCCGATCAGCCTGGACGACAGCTCCTTGTGCCAATGCTTGCGCAGCTCACCCAGGGTCTTGGGCGCGGCGATCACCAGAAGCTTGTCGAACTTGCCCGACAGCGCCCATTTGTTCAGCACCTCGGCCACGCCCATCGCAAAGCCGTCCTCGGCCTGGGTGTCATTGTCGGGGTTGGCTTCGCTGGAGCCGCGACCGGCCGAGCCGGAGGCCCGCTCTTCGATCGAGGGATTGGGCTGGGCCGTTAGCGAGATGTCCTGACCGCCGGTGTTCTTGAACAGGGCCAGCTTCTCGCCATCGACGACCGCCACCATCGCGTCCTTGGGAAGATTCATCGGATAGGCCTCGTCGTCTGTTGTTGGGGACAGCCTAACGGGCGGGGGCCGTGTGCGTTGCGTGACACCGGCCCATGCCCCGCGGGTTGGGAGAGCGTCGCAGCCGTGCCTATATGCCGCCCATGACGACCCCCACCCCCTTCGTGAAGATGAACGGCGCCGGCAACGACTTCGTCGTCGTCAATGCGCTGGAGCGGCCGTTCACGCCGACGTCGGACCAGGTGCGGGCGCTGGCGAACCGGGCGACGGGCCAGGGCTTCGACCAGCTGATCACCATCGAGCCCTCAGACCGCGCCGACGCCTTCATGCGCGTCTGGAACGCCGACGGCGGCTCGGTCCAGACCTGCGGCAATGCGCTGCGCTGCGTCGGCTGGATGCTGATGCAGGCCGGCGGCTCCGACAGCGTCGTCATCGACACCCTGGGCGGATCGACCACGGCGAGGCGCGCCGGCGCCGACCGCATCACCGTGGACATGGGACCGCCCCGGCTGGACTGGCGCGAAATCCCCCTCGCCGAGGAAATGGACACGCGCGGGATCGAGCTTCAGGTCGGGCCGATCGATGCGCCCCTGGTCCACACGCCGGGCGCTGTCTCCATGGGCAATCCGCACGTCGTCTTCTTCACCGACCGCCTGGACGACGGCTTCGTGGTCGGCACCGGCTCCCTGATCGAACACCACCCGCTGTTCCCCGAAAGCGTCAACGTCGGCTTCGCCGACGTCCTGGCCCCCGACCGCATCCGACTGCGCGTGTGGGAACGGGGATCCGGTCTCACCAAGGCCTGCGGAACCGGCGCGTGTGCGGCCCTGGTCGCCTGCGCCCGCCGGGGCCTGACGGGTCGCCACGCCACCGTTGTGGTCGATGGCGGCGAGCTGGAGATCGACTGGGACGAAACGACCGGCCACGTCTTCATGACCGGCCCCGTGGAGGTCGAGCGGACCGGCGCCCTGGCGATCTGATCGGGTGACGGACCCCCGCGACATCCTGCGCGCCAAGGCCGCCGAGCTCGGCTTTTCCGTCTGCCGCTTCGCCTCGGCATCCGAGCCCTGGTCCGCGGGCGAGCGTCTGGCGCATTTCGTCGAGGCGGGCCGCCATGGCGAGATGGGCTGGATGGAGACCACCCTCGAACGCCGCGCTCACCCGACCGCCATGTGGCCCGACGCCCGAACCGCCATCGTGCTCGGCATGAACTATGGCCCCGACGCCGACCCCCTGCCCGAGATGGCCGACGCCTCCGCCGGCTATATCTCCGTCTACGCCCGCGGCGACGACTATCACGAGGTCATCAAGGGCCGTCTGAAGACCCTCGCCGGCCAGATCGCCGTCCGCCTTGGTGCGGAGGTCAAGGTCTTCGTCGACACCGCCCCCTTGATGGAAAAACCTCTGGCTCAGCGCGCGGGCCTGGGATGGCAGGGCAAACACACCAATCTGCTCAGCCGCGAACACGGCTCCTGGCTGTTCCTCGGCGTCATCCTGACCGCCGCCGAGATCGAGCCCGACCCGCCCGAGACCGAACACTGCGGCAGTTGCACCGCCTGCCTCGACGCCTGCCCCACCGCAGCCTTTCCCGCCCCGTTCCAGCTCGATGCCCGCCGCTGCCTGTCCTACCTGACCATCGAGCACGCAGGCCCCTGGCCGGTCGAGTTCCGCAGCCTCACCGGCTCACGCATCTACGGCTGCGACGACTGCCTCGCCGTCTGCCCCTGGAACAAGTTCGCCGTCGCTTCGCAGGAAGCCCGCCTCACCGCCCGGGCGGCATCGGTATCGCCCCGCCTCTCCGACCTCGCCGCCCTGGACGACGCGACCTTCCGCGCGCTTTTCTCGAAAAGCCCCATCAAACGCATCGGCCGCGACCGCTTCGTGCGCAACGTCCTCTATGCGGTGGGCAACAGCGGGGATGCGGGACTGGTCGAGACGGCGGAACGGCTGCTGGACGACGGGTCGCCGCTGGTCCGCGGGGCGGCGGTCTGGGCTATGTCGCGGCTGCTGGACGGCGAGGCCTTTGCGGATCTGCGAGATGCGAGGCTAGCCAACGAGCAAGACGAAGCCGTTCGAACAGAGTGGGCCCTTCTCCCCTTGCGGGAGAAGGTGGCCGAGCGAAGCGAGGTCGGATGAGGGGTCACTCTGGCGTTCGACATTGGCGTTGCCAGCCCTCGCACAAGTCGCCGGTGTGACCCCTCATCCGTCAGCCTTCGGCTGCCACCTTCTCCCGCAAGGGGAGAAGGGACTGAAATCTACCCCGTCGCCAGTCCCGTCCCACGCCCGCCGCCCGGCGCGGGGGCCACGTCCAGAAGCTTGATCCGGAACACCAGCACCGAGTTGGGCGGGATGTCCGCGCCCTGGCCGCGTTCGCCGTAGCCGAGCGCCGGCGGCACATAAAGGGTCCACTCGTCGCCGACCTTCATGCGCTGCAGGGCCTCGGTCCAGCCGGGCACCACCTGTTCGGCCGTGGTCACATAGGGCTGGCCGCGCGAGAAGGAGCTGTCGAACACCGTCCCGTCCGTCAGCGCCCCCTCATAGTCCACCCGCACCAGATCGTTGCGGTCCGGCGACGGCGCGCCCGAAGGCCCCGACGTCACGACCTTGTACTGAAGGCCGCTGGGCAGGGTCTGGACGCCGTCGGCCTTGGCGTTCGATTCCATGAAGAAGGCCGCCGCCCGCGCGTTGGCTTCCAGGTCCGCCCCGCCCGCCGGATCACGGTTGCACCCCGCCAGTGCGAGAGCGCCGATCACGGCGACGCTAGCCCATCCGAAGCGCATAACCCTTGTCCTTCAAAGCCTGTCCGATCGCGTCGGAGTGGGCGCTATCGCGCGTTTCGACCATGATGTCGAACTCGGCGCCCTTGGCCGGAACGTCCAGCGCCAGCCGGTTGTGGACCACGTCGATGATGTTGCCGCCCAGCCCCCCGATCACCGCCGCCATGGCCGACAGCATCCCCGGCCGGTCGTCGCCCAGGATCCTGTAGACGATAAGCCTCCGTTCACGGACCATCTCGCGATTCAGCACGACCGCCAGCATCCGCGCGTCGATGTTTCCGCCGCACAGGACCAGCCCGACCATCATGCCCTTGAACCGTTCCGGCTG
Source organism: Pseudomonadota bacterium (assembly GCA_040385365.1). Classification (GTDB taxonomy): domain Bacteria; phylum Pseudomonadota; class Alphaproteobacteria; order Caulobacterales; family Caulobacteraceae; genus Brevundimonas. Next base: position 10,858 of record JAZKHL010000092.1, read on the forward strand.
GGCCAACAGAGCCGCCAGCCCCCCAGCCCCCGCCCCCTCGGCCACCGTCTTTTCCAGTGTCGCGAACAGGGCGACGGCCTTTTCGAAATCCTCCTCGGCGCAGACGATGACGTCCTCGACCAGCGGATCGGCCAGCGCATAGGGGATGTCGCCCACGGCCTTGATGGCGATGCCCTCGGCGATCGTCGCCCCGCCGCAGACCGGCGTCTCGCCCTTCCTCCGTGCACTGAACGAGGGATACATCGCCGCCTCGACGCCGAAAATTCGGATGTCCGGCTTCATCGCCTTGGCCGCGATCGAACAGCCCGCGATCAGCCCCCCGCCGCCGATCGGGATGATCAGGGCGTCCAGGTCCGGCGCGTCCTCCAGGAATTCGATCGCACAGACCCCCTGGCCCGTCACGATGCCCTCGTCGTCGAAGGCGGAGATGAAGACGAAGCCCTCTTCGTCGCGCAACCGGTGCGCCTCTTCGGTGGAGCCGGTGAAATCCAGTCCCTTGATGACAACCGTCGCGCCGTGGCTGCGGGTGCCGTCCACCTTGGTGAAGGGCGTCCCCTCCGGCATCACGATGGTGAC